>JAQVSP010000192.1 GCA_028700425.1 Sphaerochaetaceae bacterium
GTGGAAAGAAGCCATCATCTACCTTCACAAGCTCTACAGCGAAGGCCTGATAGACAAGGAGATCTTCTCACAGGACAGGACCTTGCTCACAAACAAGATCCGCACCATGACAGTGGGAACCTACACTGACTACAGGCTCAAGAGCTCAATGGCCACCGAGGAGATCCAGGGCAATTTTGCCATCATGGCTCCATTGGCTGGACCTGACGGAGAGATGCGCTGGCTCAGGGCAAAGGCGGGAATGTCTGATGGAGCCTTCGCTCTTACCAGCGCCTGCAAGAACCCAGAGGTCGCCATCCGCTGGCTGGACAACATCAACAGCGAGGAAAACAGCATCCAGATGCTCTATGGAATGTTCAAGCCCGAAGGATACAATGCATCCGAGGCTCTTGTTCCTTCCTCAGCCGCTGAGGGCAAGTGGACCACAAGCGTCCGCCCAAGCTCTATAGCAGCCAACGACTGGCCATGGAGCGCACCGATCGGATCCTCACCTGTCATCGTTCAGAAGGACACCATCAACAAGTACATCGAGGGCAGAGCCAACAACATCGCCAAGGAAGAAGCTTGCGCCATCTACAGGCCATACCTCACAGCCTATCCTTACAACTATCCGTTCCGCTTTACGGTGGAGGAGATCGAGCAGCTCAACATCATCCAGACTGACCTGATCAGCTATGTCTTCCAGACAGAGGCAAAGTGGATTGCTGAGGGTGGAATCGAGAGCGATTGGGACAATTATCTCAAGCAGCTGAACAACCTTGGTCTTGAAGATTACATCAAGCTGTACAGAACAGCTTTCGAAAGAACAAAATAGTGATATTATTGAAGCCGGCCTGCCATGCAGGCCGGTTGATTGGAGGAAGCGCCTAATGCAGAAGATACCTTTTCAGACAAAGCAGGAGTGGCTGTTCACAACCCTTAGGGATATGATTGAAAGCTGCGAGCTCAAGCCTGGCCAGAGACTGCTGATGGATCAGATTGCCTCTGATTTCAACGTCAGCCGCATACCTGTCAGGGAGGCTCTTCTGCAGCTTCAGGCCGAAGGGCTGGTGCAGATGGAGCCCCACATGGGAGCCATCGTCTCGCCTATCGACTTCTCAAGCGCCTCCGATTACTTTGCCATCTCGCGTGAGCTTCAGGTGCTGGCAGTCAGAGCCTTCTGCGACAGAGGCGAGAAGGCTGACCTGGACAGGCTTGAAGCCTTGGTCTGCGAAATGGAAAGCGCCGCAGGCTCTGATGACATGGCCACCTACTCCAAGCTCAACCAGGATTTCCACGACCTGATCGCTGAGAAATGCAGGATGCCCTTGGTGAGGACCTTCATGAAGACCTACCAGCAGCACTGGAATCGCTTTGTAAGGTTCTATCATCTCTACCCTATGAGAGAGCAGAGGATGAAGCAGACCTTGAAGGAGCACCGGGACATTCTGGAAGCCTTGAAGAGCAGAGACCCAAACGCAGCCGAGAAGGCATCAAGAATCCATAATCTCACTGGCCTTGAAGACCACCTGGAGAGAATGAAGAAAGAAAACGGAATCTAGGCCTGAATCTAGGCAGCAAGACAGAATACAACGCATGCAAGCAAGCAGGAAAATCCTTGCCTAGGACTTGCAGGCTTAATGAATAGACTTATCGGAGAATTACTATGCAATATATAACTGAGCCAGCAAAGGAGATACCTGTCTACAAGGACGTGGACGTCCTTGTAGTCGGAGGCGGGCTGGCTGGATGCACAGCTGCCATTGCAGCAGCCCAGGCTGGAGCCAGGACTCTTCTAATAGAGAGAAACGGCTGCCTTGGCGGCGTGCTTACAAGCAACATCATCCCCAACATCCTGAACAACCACGTTGACAGCGACAACCGCCACCTCATCTGCGGCGTGCCCAAGCTGATAATGGACCGCCTTGGCCAGTGCGGAGGCTGCATCAAGGACTGGGACAAGCCCATGGCCAAGCTTGTCATAGACGAGCAGAAGCTCAAGGTCGTTCTTATTGACCTTCTTGCCGAAGCTGGCGTCGAGGTTCTCACCCATGTGCTTGCAGCTCGCCCTATTCTCGAGCAGACAGACGAAAGAGCCTTTGTTCGAGGCGTCTTCTTCGAGACAAAGGTAGGACGGCAGGCTATCATGGCCAAGGTGACCATTGATTGCTCCGGAGAGGCCGATATCCTGTCGCAGACAGGATGCCCGATGAGACTTACAAGCGGATCGGCATCCCTTGCTTTTAAGATGAGCAACGTAAGCGGCGATGATTTTTGCTCCTACTTCGAGAAGCATCCAGAGGAGTTTCCCAAGAACCATGACGGCATAAGGGACTTCTCGGACTTCAAGCGCAACTGGGAGCAATACGGAGACTTCTACTTCCCTCACAGGGGAGGACGAGAGATCCCCTTTGTCCAGCAGGACATTGAGAAGGGAGACTATTCCAAGACCTATGGCAAGGTCTTCGGGCTGGACATGATGTGCCTGATCGGCATGAAGGCCCTTGGCGACATCTCCGTCAACTCCATGCTCTGGCGCCTGCCGACCCTGGAGCCCCAGAACATAGCCGAAGCTGACCTTCAGTCCCAGAAGGCTGTGTACTTTATCGCAGACTATATGCAAAGAAGGATGCCTGGCTTTGACAAGGCTCATGTATCCCAGATATCCCAGGACATGGGAATAAGGGTCAGCCGCGCCATAGAAGGCGAGAAGACCCTGGAGATCGAGCAGGTCACAAGCCTGGTGCCAGTCTATTGCGATGACGTAATAGCAGTGCGCAGCGCAAAGCCCTGGTCGGATGATGGAATGAAGGATCATCCCTTTGACGACGACAAGAACGGCGCTGTAGCCTCCCAGTCGACAAGGGGCGAGACAACAGAGGATGGAGGCACCTTCCAGTACTTCCATACTGTCGACATCTCCTATGGCATCCTGCTTCCCAAAAATGTTGAGAACATACTTTC
>JAQVSP010000056.1 GCA_028700425.1 Sphaerochaetaceae bacterium
CACAGAGATCGGAGTATCCCGGATAATACCCTTTCACTCTGCCTTCAGCACCAGGGAGACCGTGCGCAGCAGCCGTCTTGTATCCATGGTAGAGCAAGCCATACAGCAAAGTGGATCCTCGGTGCCGACCGTTCTCGAAGAGCCTATAGACATAAGAAGCATCCCCAGCTTGTGGAACAGCAGGGGCCCGCTGATATTCTTTCACCAGGCTCCATCCAGCACCATAGCTCTTGAGGATGCAATAGGACCTGGGCCAGCTGCTGTAATCATAGGCAGCGAAGGCGGACTTAGCGACCAGGAGTGCCAGGACCTTGTCGAGCAAGGCGCAATCCAGGCATATCTTAAGACAAACATCCTTCGGGCGGAAACCGCGGCAGTCTATGCACTTGGAGTTGTCCAGAGCCTCCAGGCTGGCAGATAGCCGTTTTCACGCACAAAAAAGCTGTCGCAAAATCGAGATCCGAATTAGGACTTAACAACAATTAAGAATTGTGAATAACTTGTGGACAACTGTGGATAACCTGTGGAAAATCACATTGATTCTGTGGATAACATCACTCATATTTTAATGGTTCTTATATAATTTTTTAATTAAACCCATTCATGTGTGGCGATTGTAATTTATTGTATTGAATAAAATTACGTTTCATCCAAAAGAGCCTTCATTCCTGCTTAAAACCGCCAGGATTGCCTATTATCTACTAATTCGTGTTCCTTCAAGACTTAGACTGAAAGGGGGTTGTTAATAACCTGTGGATAACTCGGCCAGATGCTAGCAGACAATAATCGATGCACCGAGACTCTGGAGCTTGACTACAAGATTCTCATAGCCTCTCTCGATCTGAAAGCAGTTCTGGATAAGCGAAGGGCCCTTGGCGCACAAGGCTGCAATTATCAAGGCCATGCCAGCTCTTACATCTGGGCTGTCCAGATTTCCGCCGCAAAGCCTGGCAGGTCCAACCACCAGGGCCCTATGTGGATCGCACAGGATGATATCAGCTCCCATCCTTACCAGTGCATCGACATAGAACAGCCTGGACTCAAACATCTTCTCATGAATGAGAATCGAGCCGTGGGCCTGGGTTGCAACGACAGCCATGATGCTCATCAGGTCTGCAGGAAAGCCTGGCCACGGAGCATCATCTATCTTGCTTGTCCGCTTATCCAGGTCCTTCATGATCTTCAGGTCCTGGTTCTCTGGCACCAATAGGCCTTCATCGGTCTGCTCAAGCCTTACACCCAGCTTCTCAAAGCCACGAGCAATCATCCAGTAATCCTTGATGTCAAAGTTTTCAAGGACGATCCTGCTGGAGGTGCAGGCTGCCAGGCCAATGAAGCTTCCAGCTTCCATGTAGTCTGGGCCTAGGGTGAACTCGCAGCCTTTCAGGCTCTCAACGCCGTCAATGACAAGCAGATTGGATCCTATGCCGCTTATCCTGGCACCCATGCTGTTGAGCATATTGCATAGGTCTCGCACATGGGGCTCGCATGCAGCGTTGAAGACCCTGGTCTGGCCCTTGGATTTCACGCATGCCATTATGGTGTTCTCTGTGGCAGTGACTGAGGCTTCCTCAAGGCAGATGAAGCCTCCGCCTGCGTGTGAGCTTCCATCGAAGAGCAGCATGCCTTCCGCTGTCAGGCTGCATACGCATCCCAGGCTCGTCAAGGCTGAGAAATGCGAGTCAAGCCTGCGCACTCCGATAACATCTCCACCTGGAGGATAAAGCGTCAGGCTGCAGCCTAGAGCGCAATAAGGGCCAGCAAGCAGGATGGATCCCCTAAGCGCCTGGCAAAGGGACCTTGAGGGCGTGAAGCTTCTCTCAAGGCTCACGCTCTCTACCTTGATGCGCCCGTCTTCAAGAAAGGATACAGAGGAGCCAGCCTGCTCAAGAAGAGCTATCATGGACCTAACATCCTCAATCATCGGAACATTGGATAGGATTACTGGCTCTGGAGTCAGAAGGCAAGCTGCAAGGCACGGCAAGGCGGCATTCTTGTTGCCGCTTATTCTCACCTTGCCGCCAAGCCTGCGGCCTCCCTCTATTCTGTACGTGCTCACGCTTTAATCATAGCCTTCATAGCTTTCAAAAACAAGCTTCAAATAAAAGGGCTGCTGCGCCTATTCTGAAGGATGTGCGTTTCACGCATGAAAACATTGGATTTATCGGCGGTTTTCTCGTAATATGAAGCCATGAGCAAGAAAACCGTCTATGGCATTGGCAATCCTCTGATAGATGTGATTGCCGAAACAACAGAAGAGGAAATCAAGAGCCTCGGCATACACAAAGGCACTATGCAGCTGACCAGCACCGATCAGCGCAATGAGCTGGTGGCTTTTCTCAAGGGCAAGAAAGTTTCCTATTCATGCGGAGGCTCCTGCCCTAACACGATGATCACGCTAAGCGCTCTTGGCGTTCCTACAATCCTGGCAGGGAAAGTCGGCGATGATGAGTATGGCCGAATCTATAGAACCAGGCTCAAGGAGCTTGGAGTGACCGATGAGCTGCGCATTGGACATCAAAGCACAGGCAGCTCCATAATCCTCATCACTCCAGATGGCGAGAGAACCATGAACACCTATCTCGGAGCCAACAGGGAGTTTGGGCCGGCAGATGTGAACAAGACATCTGTCGAGAAAGCTGACTACTTCCACTTCACTGGCTATATGTGGGACACGGAGAGCCAGATGAACAGCATCAAGACTGCCTTGGAAGCAGCAAAGAGAAGCAACACGGAAATCTCCTTTGATGTTGCCGACCCCTTTGCTGTAGGCCGATACAGGGAGACCTTCCTGAACCTCATCGCACATGACTGCGACATAGTCTTTGCAAACAACGACGAAGCCCGCATTCTCTTTGACAATTATGATGCCTATGAATGCTGCAGGAGCATGGGAAAGCTATGCCGTACAGCCATTGTAAAGAACGGCAAGAGAGGATCCTTTGTATGCCATAAGGGCATAATTACAGCCATTCCTCTTCAAGGCCCGTCAAGCGCAGTGGATACAACAGGAGCAGGAGACACCTATGCAGCAGGCTTCTTGTGGGGCCAGGCCAATGGCTGCAACGTAGTTGATAGCGCTCATATCGCAAGCTTCCTGGCGGGAGAGATCATCAGCCAGATAGGAGCTCAGTTCTCTAAGGAGAAGGCTGAGAAGCTGATAGATGACCTGAAGAATAATCGTTGGAAGAAATAATATAATACCGATATATATTCAATAGCGTTTATATTTTGAATGCATAAAAAAGAGAGCAGTTCAATAGCTGCTCTCTTTCATTTCCCAAAAGGGATATCTAGTTTTCCTTGTCCTTCTTGCCGTAGGAACAAAGGACCCTGACCTGCCTGAACAGGCCTTCGCCCTCGCTCTTTGTGGCAATGCCTGTGATATCATTCAAGGCTGTATGCACAAGCCTTCTTTCGAAGGGATTCATCGGCTCAAGAAGCTGTGACTTTCCGCTTCTCTTGACCTGGCTGGCCACCTTGTATGCCATCTTTACAATGGCTTCCTCATGGCGTATGCGATAGTTCTCGCTGTCAACGACAAGCCTGATATGGTTATCGAGATTTCCTGCATATACATTGGCCAGGATCTGAATTGCATCAAGGTTCTTGCCCTTGCGTCCGATAAGGATGCTTGAATACTCGCTTTCGATATCTATCTGAAGCTTGGATCCAACAACGCTTGTGACTGACACCTCTGCAGGGTAGCCCATCTTCTCAACCATGTCGGTGATGAACTTCACGCAGGCGTCAATGTGCTTTGGGTCGATGACATATCCGTCATCCTCAATCTCTGCCATTGCCCCTGCAGGAGCCTCGACAGGCTCCTCCTGCTCCGGCTCCTCATCTGGCAGGGCGATATGAACCCTGATCTTTACCCTAGGCTTCTTGAAAAGTCCGCCCTTCTCCCTTTCAATGACTTCTACATCAAACTTAGCACTGTCAATGTGAAGGCTCTCTACAGCATTGTCTATAGCTTCCTGCTCTGTTCTACCTTCAAATTCCTTTATCATTTCTTTGCCCCTTTATTCTGTTCACTCTGCTTGCGAAGCTTCTCCTGATATTCAAGAACAGCCTTGGGAACCTTCTTGGCATCCTGTTCCTTCTTTCTCTGAGCCTGCTTCACAGGATCATTGTCATCAGCCTTCTTCTTGTTGTTGGTGAATATCTGCTGAATAATCGACAGGAAGTTCTGCACTGTCCAGTACACCAGAAGGCCAGAAGGAGCGTTGTAGAGAACGAAGAAGAATACAATCGGCATGCCATAGGTCATGAACTTCATGCTGCCCTGCTGCGGTGCGCTGCCTGGTGCCTGGGTGATCTTCATTGAGTAGATCATGCTGACTGTATAGATGATCGGCAGAAGATGGAGGGCATTGCCAAGGAACGGAATATCGAAGCCAAGGGTAAGCACTGTATCTGGAATGCTCAGGTCTGGAATCCAGCCAGGGATGAACATTGCACCTCTAAGCTCGAAATGCTTGTTAAGCAAGCCATAGAGGGCTATGAAGATCGGGAACTGGACAAGCATGGGCAGGCATCCGCCAAGCGGGCTGACTCCAGCTTCCTTATACAAGGCAGCCGTTGCCTGGTTAAGCTTCTCAGGATTGTCCTTGTACTTCTCCTTGAGCTCCTCCATCTGAGGTCCCATGGCCGACATCTTTGCAGTCGATGCCATGCTCTTCTTCTGAAGCGGATAGAGGATGACCTTTATGACCAGTGTAAGGATTATGATATCCACGCCATAGTTCGGAATGATCTTGAAAAGCATCTCAAGGCACCACTTGAGAATGTTCTCAAGCCAGGTAAGCCAGGAGGAGCTGTCCATTGCGTCCTCAAGGTTAAGGCCCTTGATTCCCCACTCGTTGCTTGATGCAGCATAGTAGTCTCCAAGGTATTGCTTAAGCTGCGGTCCGCAGTAGAAGTAGATTGTATCGACTCCCTTGTCATCTGAGGCAACTCTGGAGAAGTACATTCCATTGACCTGGGACAGGCTTTCAGATGAGGACTGGGTCAGCGTAAGGTCATAATCAGCCTGAGGAACAGCTACGACAGAGAAGTACTTGCCTGTCATCGACACCCATTCAATGTCATTTGAATAGGTGTACTTGCTGCTTACATTAGGCATTGTCTTCTTAAGCTTGCCATTGTCGTTTGGAGCCATGAGATAGAATCTTCTATACTCATAGTTGCTCTTGCTGTCCATCTTCTCGAATTCCGGCCCAACCTGAGGCTCATAAGCCAGTGTGTAGGTATAGCCATTGAAATTGATTTCTGGATCCATCTCAACAGAGACGTTGATCAGATAATCGCTAGGCCTGAATTCAAAGATCTTGCGGATAGTGAATTCAGTGCTTGTGCTCGTGTCAAGGAAATGACCTGTAAAGACGACCTTGTTGCCGCTGATCTGGTAGGAGAAGCTGGAATCAACTGGGTTGCCGATCTCATTGCCAAGATACAGCAGGAATGCATTGTTCATGCCCTCTGGATTGAAGACCACATCAACGTTCTTGTCGCCATCCTTGTATGCCTTGAGCTCCAGGGCATTGATTGAAGCGCCCTTTGTGTCGAAAGTCACATCAAAGAAGTCAGTGCTGTAAATGAACTGCTTATCCTCTGCAGCATCTGTGGAGACAACCCTGTCTCCCCAGATCTTCTGTGAAGAGTCTGCTTGGCTTGTAGTCGAATTGACGGCAGTGCTGGATGCTGCTGCATCTGTTGCTGCCATCTGATTATTGGTTTGAATCACCATGCTGACAGTAATGATTATTACTGTAAGAACTATGGCAAGAATGGTATTCCTGTCCATTTTGTCTCCTTATTTGGTTTTGCTTAAACACACAGAAAGCTCCTACTTGCGCAGGAGCCCCGCTTTTTCTATGAGAGATGTAAACGCTTCTTTCTTCTGATCATAAGAAAGAGTCCTTCCCTTGTACAGGACAAGAGCCAGGTCAAAGCCGGTTTCTATTCTTTCCTGCTCCAGCCTGAAGATCTCCTTGAATTGCCTTCTGACCAGATTCCGCTGAACGGAATTTCCAAAATGCTTAACCGGAATCACTATGATCCTGGAATACTCAAGCCCATTGCACTTGATTCTCAACCGTACATCTGGGACAGAGTAAACCTTCCCATTTTGGAAGATTGCCTGAATTTCGCCCTTTGATCTGACTATTCGATCCTTAGAAAGGCTTTTTCTCATCAGCGACAGTCAAGCTATATCTGCCCTTGGCTCTTCTTCTTGCCAAAACCAAGCGGCCGCTTTTTGTGGCCATTCGAGCTCTGAAACCAAACTTTCTATTCCTCTTGACTTTGCTGGGCTGATAAGTCCTTTTGCCTTTGTAACTCATAGGCTTTTCTCCATAATATTTGTCGCATTAAGCGGTATTTTTCTTTTTCATGACGACAATGTCGCGGTTTTTGAGTATAGCCGTCTTTTGATTTTCATGTCAATAACCCTTAAGACGTTATATAAGCAGGCTTTTTCCTGAAATCACTTCATCCTTACACTAATTGAAGTTATCCTTGCTTCAGGAACATGCTCATTGATTCTTGCAAGCAATGTCTTTCTCAGCAGATTGACGCTTCCTGCGTAGTTGCAATCCCTGCATCCAATTACCAGCTCCCCATCTATGACCTTGTCAGCCTTGACCATGTCCACCAGCCTTTCGCCGACTATGTCCACCCAGTGCTTCTTGACAAGGAATATGGGGCTATGAGTATCCAGTCCAAGATGGAGAAGGCTCTGATCCAGTATGGCATCCAGCTTCTCAGGACCCTTGTCGACTCTTTTCTTATACCTGACTACCATTCTCCATCCTCTTCAGCGATCCATCTTCCACTTCATAATAGCACCTTCCTTCCTTTTTTCCAGAGAAGTACTTCTCTTCCGGCAGGAAAGTGTAGAATGCCTGGCCTTTCAGGTTCAGCTTGTCCAGAAAAAGAGCTCTCTTGCCAGAGTCAAGCTCCAGAAGAACATCGTCAAGAAGCATCACTGGATCCAGGCCCGTCTTTGTCTTGAAGTACTGGGCCTGGGCCGACCTCAGGCATAAGGATGCAAGCCGCATCTGGCCAGTGGAAGCGGTATTTATGAAAAGGCCGTCCTGATCATTGATGATTATTCTGTCCCTATGGATGCCTGTTGTAGTGGTGGAAAGATAGAGGTCTCTCTGAAGACTAGACTCCAGCACACTCCTTATCTCATCTTCATCAAGACAGTTCCAGGAGGGTCGATAGACAATCTCGATCTTGCGCTTGTCATCAGCTATTGTCCCATACAATTCCGAGAAGCCCTTGCTGAAGGTCTCTATTGCAGCGGCTCTGCTCTTCATCAGCCTAGAGCCGGACTGCGCCAGCTTCATGTCATAGACCACAAAGAGATCCATGTCAGGCTTCTCCTGCTTGAGAAGTGCGTTTCTCTGCTTCAAGGTCTTCTTGTAGACCCTCAGGTCATCTAGATACTCCATGTCCAGGGTCAGAAGCATCCTGTCAAAGAAGTCCCTTCTTTGATCCGGCTCGCCTCTGATTATCATGATGTCGTCATATGAGAAGATGATGCATGGAAGAAGGAATATCAGGTCCTTGCGGTCATAGACCGGCCTGGAATCAATCGAAAGGCTTCTCTTGGACCCAACCACGCTGAGCTGTATCTTTCTCTGAAAGCCTGCACTGTCCTGGATAAGCGACCATAGCTGAAAGCCTTCCTTTCCATGGCACACCATGTCCTTGGGATTCTCTGTGCGGAAGGAGGCGCCATAGCAAAGGGTATAAAGAGCCTCGAGAAAGCTTGTCTTTCCCTGGCCGTTTCTGCCATGAAGCACAACCTGATCAAAATCCGTTTCTATCACATCGGTCTTCAGGTTGCGAAAATCCTTTATTCCGACACAGAGAAATCTCATTAAAGGTTCAAAGGCATCAGAAGATGGAAGTAGTCAGACTTGGGATCCGTTGTGATTATCAGCTGCTTGCGGTTGTTCTCATAATGGATGACGAAGTACTCGGAGTCCAAGGTCTTGAGAATCGGCTGTACGTGAGAGAGCGTAAGGCTGAACTCCATGGGCTCGCCCTGCACCTCGCAGTCGATGATCTCATTGGCCTTGCCCTGGTCAGTCTCATCAGAGTAGACCTCTATGGAATCCTCTGTCATCCTGAACAGGACTCTCTTGAGAGAAGGATCGATGAATACTGAGATTCTCTTAAGCGCTTCGTTCATGTCAGCTGTCTTGATCCTGCAGGTATATGGAAGATCCTTTGGAATCACGACCCTATAGTTCGGGAATGCCTGGCTTATGAGCACAGAGTAGATCTCGTATGTTGCAAAGTTGAAGATCACAAGGTTTCCATTGGCTGAGAAGCGAATGCGGAAGTTGCCCTCCCCAGTGCCCATCTTTCTTATGATGTTCAGAAAGCTGATTGGAATGGTGACAGCCTTGAAGGAAGGTCCATCATTCTTGACCTTGTACATTGAAAGCTTCTTGCCATTGGTGCCGACCATGATCAGATCGTCCTCTCCCTCAAAGTTGGCTCCATTCATGGCATACTTTGTCTCTTCAGTGCTGATTGAGGAATATACTTGGTTCAGCATGTCCAGAAAGAGCTTCTGAGAGATCTCAATTGACTCTGTTTCATCGAACTCAGTTTCGATAGGGAGCTTCTCTGTGCTGTCTATCTTGAGAAAGAACTTGATCTTCTGGCTTTCGTTGGTAATCAGGAGCCTGTCTCCATCATCGCTGATGATCAGCTCTGTTGCCGGATCGATGGCCTTAAGGGAGTTCATGAGCTTCTCTGCAGGAACCAGGCAGCTGCCATCCTCCTGGGAATGTACGGCGATTGTGGTTGTGAACGCCATCTTCTGGTTTGTAGCCTGTATTTTCAGAATATTGCCTGAAACCTCAATGTAGAAATGAGAAAGCACTGATACAAAGTTCTTCTGAGCTGCAAAGTCCAAGGCATAGCTTGCTTCCTTAAGAAGCGATTCTGCTGAACAATTAAATTTCATTGTGGACCCCTTATTATTGATAAAGTTAGAATATATATATTCTTTAGTAGTAGTATTAGAGAGCGGCTTGCCTGTGGAAACTGTCTCTAAGTCATTATTATAATGCTTTTTAGGATTTTTACAAGTTGTGGATAACTTTGTGGAAGGCTGTTGATTGAAAGCAGGTTATGAACAACCCTAAAAAAAGGCTGTGGATAACCCAAAATCATCCACAGCTTATCCATAGGATCTTCACAGCTTATCCACAGCTTATCAACAGGCTAAAGGGGCTTCTCAGAAAGCATCTCGCATATGGAGTTTATGGCCTGGAACACCTCAGGATCCTTCATGCTGTACATGCTCTTGACCTTGTTGCATGCATAAAGGACTGTTGTGTGGTCGCGTCCTGAGAACTCCACTCCAATTTCTGTGGTAGAGAATTCAGTGTTGTCCCGGCAGATGTACATGGCGACCATCCTGGCTATGGCTATAGTCTTCTTCTTGCTGTTTCCCTTTATATCAAAGGTAGAGAGATTATAGTACTCGGCAACTGCCTTGATGATCTTGTCTATGGTATAGGAGCTCTTGTCGATGTTGGCTCTGATTGTGTTCTTCAGAACATCTCTTGCATTCTCGATGGTTATGCCCTTTCCCCCAAGGAGGTTGGCATATCCGTGCAAGGTTGTAAGGCAGGATTCCAGGTCCCTGACGCTGCCGTTGACATTCTTGGCTATGTAGTCGATTACATCAGAGGTCAGCTGAAATCCCATTGTCTGGCTTTTCTTTCTAAGGATTGCCACGCGGGTCTCATACTTGGGCTGCTGAATATCGATTATGATTCCTCTTGTAAAGCGGTTCTTCAGCCTGTCTGCTATATCTGAGACTTCGGCTATCGGCCTATCGCAGGTGAATACCATCTGCCCACCTGAATCATAGAGGTCATTGAATGTGTTGAACAGCTCTGTCTGGGTCGCTTCCTTTCCTGAGATGGTCTGGATATCGTCCATGAGAAGCACATTGACCTTTCTGTACTTGTTCTTGAAGGCCTGTGTGGACTGGCTCTTCAAGGCCTCTATGAACTCGGAGGTGAAGTTCTCTGTGGTGACATAGACCACCTTGAGCTTGGAGGACTTTGTTATGCTGTTGCCGATGGCCTGCAGAAGATGAGTCTTTCCTAGTCCAACGGAGCCATAGATGAGGCAAGGGTTGTAGTTAGTGCCAGGATTCAAGCTGATCACCTTGCATGTATTGAAGGCGAACTGGTTGTCCTCTCCAGGAACGAAGCTGTCAAAGGTATAGTTAGGATTGAACCTATAGCTTCCTTTTGTCTCTTCCTTCTTTGATGGCGTATCGCCTTGAACAGCTGTTGAATCTGCTGCTTTGGTGGGAGCTTGGGACTTTGTTTGCTTGGCTGACGAAACTATTATCCTGATTTTCATGTTGGCTTGGCTGACAGTGTTGACTGCAACCTGAAGGTCTTCCATGAAGCGCTTGGAAATATTGTCTGCAATGAATTTCGATGGCGCCTTGAGAGTGAGCTCTGTTTCCGCCTGAGAATCGAAGGACAGACGGTTGTACCACGAATCAAAGATTGACTGTGGAACTGTGCCCTTCAACGATGCTTTTGCCTTGTCCCATAGTTTTGAATAATAATCCTGGCTCTTTTCCATATTGCATATCTTAACGCTTGGCATTTTCTGTTTCAAGCCAAATCAGCCTGAAAAAGAGAAAGCGGAAGCAACTTTTTGAATAGTAAACATTTGTCTTTTAAATTCCTGTTTTAGGCAGGACCTTGCGCCCGAGCCTTGAAAAAGGCCTGGCTCATATTGAGGAAAAGTCCTGAATTTGTTATAATTAATATAGTATAGAAATCAAACTTTGAAATAAGGAATAGAATATGGCTGAAGACAAAATGGTCCTGCAGAAGCCTGCTGACCACCATCAGGCTGTTGCTGCCAACGCCTCTAATTATGGAGCCGACAAGATCGGAGTGCTCAAGGGCCTGGAAGCTGTCCGCAAGCGCCCTGGAATGTACGTTGGCTCCACCGGCGAAAGCGGCTTGCACCACTTGGTATACGAAATAGTCGACAACTCAATCGATGAAGCCATGGCTGGATATTGCGATGAGATACAGGTGATCATCGACAAGCAGGGCTATGTTACAGTTGAGGATAATGGACGTGGAATTCCTGTAGACAACCATCCTACCGAGAGCATCAGCTCCCTTGAAGTTGTGCTATGCATGCTCCATGCTGGAGGAAAGTTCGATGCCGCGGCCTACAAGGTCTCTGGAGGCCTTCATGGCGTTGGAAGCTCTGTAGTCAACGCTCTTAGCGATGATTTTACAGCTATGGTTCATAGGCCACCCTACATCTATGAGCTGCATTGCTCCAAGGGCATTCCAGACGGAGAGCCTGTAATGGTTCCCGATGTTTCAGACCCAGATCATAAAAGGACAAAAGCCAGCCATGTAAGGGTTGTAGGCAACACTGATCGAACAGGAACCATTGTAAGGTTCCATCCCGATTTCTCCATCATGGAGAAAGGGGATTTCAACTTCAAGATTCTCTGCACCAGGTTTCGAGAGCTTGCCTTCCTCAACAAGGGAATCAAGATCATTGCGATTGACGAAAGGCCTGATGGGGCCCCTATCGTAGAGACCTATCAGTATGAAGGCGGAATCAGCGACTTTGTAAGCTTTGTAAACGAAGGCAAGCATGTGCTCAATCCTACTCCGATATTGATTGAGGACGAGAAGGACAAGGTCATAGTCGAAGTGGCCATACAATATAACGATGGCTACGACGAGGCTGTATC
>JAQVSP010000057.1 GCA_028700425.1 Sphaerochaetaceae bacterium
CGATGAGCCCACAGACATTCAGAAAGCCTGCATCCCTCTTCTTCTTCAGGAAGACATCAACGTCATCGGACAGGCAAGAACCGGCACCGGGAAGACAGCCGCATTCGCCCTCCCAATACTGGATACATTAGAGGCCGACAGCCACGAGCCGCAGGCCATAGTCCTAACTCCAACCCGCGAGCTCTGCGTTCAGATAGCCCAGGAGACGCAAAGCCTGGAAGGATCAAGGAAAACAAAGATCCTCTCCATTTATGGCGGAGCTCCCTATGATGCACAGCTTCGCGCTCTCAAGGCAGGAGTCCAGATTGTCATAGGAACACCAGGACGAGTGCTGGATCACCTGGAGAGAGGCACTCTCAAGCTAGATAACATCAAGGTATGTGTGCTGGATGAGGCAGACGAGATGCTGGACATGGGGTTCATAGAGGACATCGAGGCGATCCTTGCCAAGATGCCAGAAAAGAAGCGCATGCTTCTTTTCTCTGCAACAATGCCCCAAAGCATACTGAAGCTTGCTGAGACCTTCATGAGCGGCTATAAGCTGGTCAGGATCGAGTCTGACAGCCAGGAGAAGCCACTGACGCGGCAGGTGTCGATCAAGGTCAGGGAAAGCGACAAGCTGGAGGCCCTGTGCAGGATCATCGAAGTCACAGAGGATTTCTATGGCCTGGTATTCTGCAAGACCAAGATCCAATGCGACGAGCTTGGAGCAAGGCTCTTCGAGAGAGGCTACAACGCAGAGGCCCTGCATGGAGACCTATCGCAGAAGCAGCGCGAGTCAATACTTGGCAAGATGAAGGCAAAGCACCTCAGGATCCTTGCAGCCACAGATGTAGCGGCAAGAGGCATAGACATCCAGGACCTGACCCACGTCATCAACTACTCTCTTCCCCAGGATGGCGAGACATACATACACCGCATCGGCCGAACAGGAAGAGCTGGCAAGACAGGCATGGCCATCACCTTCTACACCGAAGGGGAAAGCCGCAAGATGGCCTTTTTGAAGAAGGCAGCGGATGTCCAGATGCTCAGTGCAGACGTGCCTACAGTCAATGAGATACTTGAGTTCAGGAAAAGAAGCATTACCAATGCCGTGCTCAACGCTCCTATGGAGCAGCAGGCTACCGACAGCCTGTTCTCCAGCCTGGCAGATCAGCTTCTCCAGGCTCATGAAGCCAAGGCTATCATAAGCTCGCTTCTTGAAAAGGACTATGCCAAGCTCATGGACCTTTCAGCCTTCAAGCCAATAGTCGACCTTTCCAAGCCACCCATCAGGGAGAAGAGGGACAAGGACAATGCTTCTGGCTCAAGACTCAGAAGCGAGGATGAGGACCTGCAGTATGCAGGCCTTGACGAGAAGGGCATGACAAGGCTCTTCATTGCAAGAGGCAAGCAGGACGGAATGACCAAGCGCATGCTCGTGGATTTTCTGCTCAAGAGCGTGAAGACTCCAGCCAGGGATATCCAGGATGTGGATGTCCATGACACTTTCTCGCTGATATCAGCTCCGTTCGCTACAGCTGAAGCTATATTGTCCCAGCTTAACAAAGGCTCTGGACGGCCAATAGCCCGTCATGACTTCAAGGCAGGCCAGAATCCAAGGAAGAGAGGTCACAAAAGGCCTTGAGCCTAAAATATAGTAATGTACAAAGCCAAATGCCATCTTTGAAATTGACAGACAGGCTTTTATAGTGGTATTTTGGTTTGATGTGTCGACCTGTCGATGCAAAACAAAGTAAGAGGATAGTCACCAATGCCAGACAAAAAAGAAATGAAGCTTGAAAAAGCGCCAGCCCAGGCCCAGGCAAAGAAGAAGAGGGAGCCAGTCTCCGCCAGCAAGATTGTTGCGACGATCATCATCGCAATCCTTGTAATAGCTCTTTGCAGCACAGGCATAATCTACCTGATAAGCGACAAGGCTGGAACCGCCAACACCAAGTACACCTTTGGCTCATTCAATGGTGAAGACATAGCTATCGAGAATGGATCTGTCATGTACCGCCAGTACTCAAATCTAGCTGCGCAGTATTCCGACGCCCTTTCCTCAGGCGACTTCAACACAGCCTACCAGGTGTGGTACCAGGCTTACAGCAACGCACTGACCATAACAGCCCTGAACCAGCTGGCTAAGAAGGCAGGCGTCGTTGTTGTCCAGGATGCCATAGACCAGATGATTGTCGACCAGGGCGTCTACAACAACGAGTCCGGCGTCTTCGACGAGTCGATCTACAACTCCTACACAGAGCAGCAGAGAGCCAGCGTTGACCAGGCCTTCAAGCAGCTTTATCCCTACTCAGTGGTCTACTCGGACCTGCTGACAACCCTCACTCCTGATGCCGAGGTCCAGATGATCAGCGACCTGGGGAACATCACAAGGGACTTCTCCTACATGGTTGTCGACTACAACGCACTTCCAGATGAGAACGCCACAGCCTATCTCGAGACCAACGCAGACCTGTTCAGGAAGGTCGGCCTCTCGATGCTCACAGTCGCTGACGAGGAGACTGCAAAGACCATCAAGAGCCAGCTCGACTCCAAGGAGCTGACCTGGGAGGATGCCGTTGCCAACAACTCCACCGACGACTTCAAGGATGCCGCTGGACTTAGAGGAATGATTGCAAGCTACACTCTCGCAAGCGAGCTTGGCGAGAATGCTCCAGTTGACACCCTGCTTTCCATGACCGAGGGCCAGGTCTCTGATCCAATGGCCACCAGCGCAGGAACCTACAGGATCTTCAGGTGCGAGGCAGCCGCTGAGGCAGCCGACCCAGCCGATCCAGAGACAATCTCTGAAGTCAAGAGCTACCTGCTCACCAACGAGCAGGAGGCCTTCTCCCCGATTCTTGGCGTGGCTGCAAACGAGATTGCAACAGCAGCCGCAGCTGACTTTGATGCAGCAGCCGCAGCCAACGGCCTTGCCATCACAAGCCTCAAGCAGATCGGCCTCAACCCAGCACAGAGCCAGTACTTCTACTTCCATGACCTCGGATACCTTGATGCAAATGCAGGCCTCAGTGGCGCAGCCGCTGCCGGCACCGACAACTACAAGGCTCTCTTTGCCGCCTCCAAGGGCGACGTGCTTGGTCCTTGGCTCAACGGCTCAAGCTATGTCATAGTCCGAGTCGACAGCACAGACGGCCTTGCAGAGAGCGATGGGTACGCCACGATGCTTCTCAACTACTATGGCTATCAGCTTCTTGCCCAGGACATCGCAAGCGACGTCAACGCAAGCCCAAAGCACACAAGCAACTTCATCAGCCAGTTCTTCTCGACTGTTCTTGGAGTTTCTGCAGAATAGGATTGCTGCATTGCTTCATGAGGCAGGGCTTCGGCCCTGCTCTTTTTTTTCTTTCAGGCGTTTTTTATTGCGTATTCGGCAATAAGGCAAAAGCTGTAACTTCTCAGAATCTAAAGGGCATGCTAGAATAGCTCTTATGGAACCTATTCTTGACCTTCAAGCTGAAAAGTTTGAGCCCATAGATATTGAGATGCTCCTCGCTCGCATTTCACCTGACCTGGCGAAAAAGGTGCCTCGATTTGTCTTTCGCTACATCAAGAAAGTCCTTCACCTCGAGGATGTCAACAGGTTTTTCAGCGAGACCTTCGACTTTGATGACCATAGCTTCCTGGTCGCAGCAAGAAACTTCCTGAACATAGACCTCAACATCATAAACCCGGAGAACCTGGAGGCCTTAAGAGGCCAGCATCCGGTGATTGCCTCCAACCATCCGATTGGTGGTCCGGAGTCCATGAGCTTCCTTGGCTATCTTCTTCCAATGTTCCCCTCAATAAAGCTTCTTGCACAGAACTACCTAAGCTTCATAAAGCCGCTGAGAACATGCTGCGTCTTCAACAAGAAGGGCATAGCAACGATGCTTGAGGTTCTCAGGCGTCAACATCCACTTCTAATATATCCTTCAGGCAAGAACTCCAGGCCGCTGACTCAGAAGAGGATGTTCTTTGATCCTGCCTGGGTTCCTTCCTTCATAAAGTTCGCCAAGAACATGAATGCTCCGATTGTGGTCTGCTATACCGCTGGCATCACTTCAAGAAGATGGAGATTCTTGGCAAGGTTCTCCAGGTTCTTCAAGCTTAAGCTCAAGGTGGAGAACCTATACCTTGTCGATGAGATGTTCCGCCAGCGCGGCAAGACCATCACAATAACGGTAGGAAAGCCAATAGATCCAGAAATTTTCGATGACAGCCAATGTCCAGAGGAATGGGCGCAGAGGCTTCGACAATACAGCTGGATCCTCAAGACTGACCCAGATGCTGTTTTCAATCCAAGCTTACCTGCCACTTTGGCGCTCCGCTAGCCTTGACACTGGTCTGCAATTTTCACTATAGTTCCCCTTGTTACGGGTAGTAGCGCAGGGGCTAGCGCACTTGGTTCGGGACCAAGGGGTCGGAGGTTCAAATCCTCTCTGCCCGATAATTCTTATTCATGCTTAAGCATTGAACTTAAATGAAAACGCCTCCTTTGAGGCGTTTTCATTATCTTCAGACAGTCGCTTCATTTGATTTATGAAAGCCTGCTTGATCAGATGATCCTTATATACTCAATGACTGGCTGATTTGCCTTTGCTATGGCTCCATTGGATCCAGGCTTGGCTTGAGCGCATATGGCATCCACCACCTCAATGCCCTCTGTGACATGGCCAAAGGCTGCATACTTGCCATCAAGGCTTGGATAGTCAGCATGCATGATGAAGAACTGGGAGGATGCGCTGTCATTGGATGACGAGCGAGCCATGGAAATCACGCCTCTTGTGTGCTTGATAGGATTGTTGACCCCATTGGCTGTAAACTCGCCCTTTATGGTCTTGCCCGACCCACCTGTGCCATTGCCCTTAGGATCTCCACCCTGGATCATGAAGCCAGATATGATCCTATGGAAAGAAAGCCCATCATAGAATCCCTTCTGGACCAGGTCCAGGAAATTCTTCACTGTAATCGGAGCGCTCTTCTCATCAAGAGCCACCTTTATCGTACCATAATCCTTGATCTTGATTTCGACCATCTTGCCTTCTCCTTCATCGCTTTCGGGCTGCAGAATGACCAGAAGAACGACAACGAGGATAGCCACGGCAGCTATTGCACTTGAGATGACAATATTCCGTTTCCTAGCCATCTGACGTGCTTTTTCTGATTTCTTGTAGTTGTTTCCCATATTCTTGGATGATACCAACCATTTGCTCAAGCGTAAAGAGCTTTAAAAAGCGACATCAATCGTTTACTATGAATGTCATGGACAAGAGACTGGAGAGATACTTGCTTGACAAGGATGGCGCCAAGGATAGGCCTGATGCCTTTTTATGCATATATGAAGGCTCAAGGCCTTATGGCGACCATGTGGACATACAGATAGCCGGCCCAGGATCTGCTCTTCTGATTGTCTGCGATGCCTCCATAACCAGGTCTACCTGGGATGTTGTTCTAAAGGCCTTGATAAGCGACAAGATCCCCGGCTTCTCAGCCTGGGACTGCATCAACCCTTTAAAGGCATCTGCCTTGCCAGCTATAAAGAGAACTGCTGAAAAGCTGGCCAACGCCTTGAAGCTAGGCAAGCCAAGCTATCTTATTGACCAGTACATCGACCTCGATGCCCTTTCCAAGGTCTTTCCAGAAGAGCCTGATACCTATTTGACGCTGATGGACCACCGCCTTGAGGTTAGCGAATTCCTGAGGGCCTTCTTCTCCTACCTGATGATTGACAAGGGCCTTGACAGCCTGGATTGCATGATCAACTTCTCTTTCTCATAAAAGGCTTTATCGTGCTATAATAAGGCCATGTATCGGAAGCTTCTTTTTTCAGGAACATGGTATTCCTCAAGCAAGCCAGAGCTGGAAAGCCTTATGGCCTGCGATGAGAAAGCCCAAGATGCTCAAATGGCGGTGCTGCCCCATGCAGGCCTTGTCTTCAGTGCACCCTTGACCAAGGCCTTCTTCTGTCAGCTGGACAGAAGCATCGACAAGCTTCTGATACTCAGCCCCTCTCATTATTTCCACCTTCCTGCCGATCAGCTCTGCTATGCAGATTTTGATTCTTACCAAGGGCCTTTTGGCGACCTTGAAGGCTTTTGCCTGGGCTCAGGCTACGAAAGGCAGGTGCAATCAGAGCATGGGGTGGAGATGATGCTTCCCTTTGCCAGCAGGAAAGGATCCCTGAAGATCGCTGCAGCCTTGGTCAATCAGCTGTCCTCTGCCTCCATGGCAAGAGAGCTTGCCATGGAGCTTGACAGATGCATCGACAGCACAACTGCGGTGATAGCAAGCAGCGACTTCACCCATTATGGAAGGAACTTCGGCTATGTTCCATATGGAGCGTTCATAGACAGATCTGTGAGAGAGAAGGTTTATGACCACGATATGGCTGTAGCCAAGAGGCTTGCAGGTGGCACTATGGAATACAGGGAGGACACCACAATATGCGGCCTGGGGGCCTCCTGCATAGTCAGCGAGCTGGCCAGAATGCGAGGCTTGGAGGGAAGGCTTGAAGCCATGAGCGATTCCTTATCCATCACAGGCCTTGGCACCTCAAGCTTTGTATCCTACGCTTCAGTTATATGGAGGAATCAAGATGACAAGAGAGGTTGAGAGGCTTCTGCTAAGCCATGCAAGGGCATCTATTGCAGCAAGGCTTGGACTTGAGGTCCAAGAGCCAGATCATATCCATAGTCTAGAGAGGATGGGATGCTTTGTCACTCTCTACAAGGCAGGGAAGTTGCGGGGATGCATTGGCTGCATCCAGGCAGTTGAGGACCTGGAAGACCAGGTGCGGGAATATGCCTGCCTTGCAGCCTTCGAAGATTATCGCTTTGCCCAGCTTCGGCCAGAAGAGCTTGAAGGCATAACTATAGAGATATCGCTTCTCTCCCCATTGCGTCGGGTATCCTCCTATAGGGAGTTCAAGGCTGGGGAGATGGGAATCATGATGAGCCTACATGGCCGCAAGGCTGTCTTTCTTCCGCAAGTAGCAAAGGAGACGGGCTGGAACGAGATTCAGATGCTCATGGCACTATGCCAGAAGGCTGGCCTGGACCAGGAATCCTACAAGGATCCAGCGGCCTCCTTCTGGACTTTCACGGCCCATGTCTTCGGAGAGGAAGATGAGATGTGACTTTTGCTTTCGACGCTGTGATATCTCAGAGGGAGGCAGAGGCTGGTGCAAGGGCCGGGAATGCAGGGATGGCAAGCTTGCCACGGTTGCGTTCGGCTATCCAATGGCTCTTGCCATCGACCCAATTGAGAAGAAGCCGCTCTATCACTTTCTTCCCTTTACAAAGACACTGTCCGTAGGTCTTCCAGGATGCAGCTTCAGCTGCGACTTCTGCCAGAACTACCAGCTTTCCCAATCTTGCGGCAAGGGTGATCGTCACCTAAGTCCAGAGGCCTTCATAGGCCTTGCCTCCACGCCTTCTGTGAGCTTCACCTACAGCGAGCCCTTGGTCTGGCAGGATTACATGATTGAATGCGCCTTGCTTGCCAAGAAGGCAGGACTAGCGACCATAATGGTCACAAATGGAGCCTTCAGCAAGGAAAGCCTGAATAGGATAACCGGCTTGATTGATGCCTTCAACATAGACCTTAAGGGCGATGAGGAGTTCTACAAGCGAATATGCCATGCAGCTCTCAAGCCGGTGGCCCAGGGAATTGAGGCCTTGTGCAAGGCCTCTAAGCATGTAGAGGTCACGACCATGGTCATTGAAAGCATTACAGATGAGAGCATGATCAAGGGCCTGGGGAAGATGATCCAGGACTCTGGGGTGCAGGTATGGCATCTGTCACGCTTCTTTCCTGCCTATCGAATGTCGCATCTCAAGCATACAAGCGAGGAATGCCTAGAAAGGATGATTGAGGCGGCAAGGCCGTATGCCCCCTATGTATATGGAGGCAACAGCCTGCATGAAAGCCCCACAATCTGTCCCCGCTGCAAGACTGTCCTCATAGACAGCCGAAACCGGGCCAACGCTAGAATCCATATGGATGGCTGCCATTGTCCAAGCTGCGGGATGAAGATCTATGGGGTCTTCACAGGCTCCGATATACTGCGTCCCTGATCATGGGATGTATTACTGATCCATTGCTTGGGCAGAATCTCAGGTCTTCGCTGTAGTAGATGGAAAGCTCAAGCTCAGGGTCGCATAGCACATAGGCTCCTGCTGCACCATCCCATCCGAACTCGCCGATGGACGAAAGGCTGTTGGTTCTTGCGACATGGGTCCGCACCCCAAGGGCGTAGCTGTAGTCCTTCCTGGCCTCTGTGTGCTTGGACTGATATATGCGCCTGGTTTCTGGGGAAAGCTGATTGGTTCTCATGGCATCGATTGAGGAAGCCTTAAGGATCTGTGGATCCTTGCAGCTTAGAGCATCGGCAAGCTTGATATAGTCCAGGCTGGTGGTCACAACCCCGGCACCGCCGCTGATGTAATCAGGGCCGAATATGAACTCATTGCCTTCAAGCCTCTCGATCATGCCATCTACCATCTGATACTGCTGGGCCATATCATCATAGGTCTTAAAGCCCGTCGAATTCATTGAGAGCCTGTCGAAGATGCGTGACTGGCAGAACTGGTCAAAGGGAATGCCTGAGGCCACCTCAATTATGCAGGCGATCACATCGTGGGCAAGTGAGTACTCATAGCCCATGCCTGGATCAAAGTGCAGAGGTTCCCTGGCCAGGGCCCTGATGATGGATCGGGTGTCGGTATGGCCTGCCTTGATGCAATCCAGAAGGCTCTTGGACCTGACATCGTAGCTCAGCCCTGCCTGCATTGAGGCTAGGTGGCGGATGGTCATTGGATTTTTGGGAGGCCTGAGATGGCCTGCCTCGAGGACAAGGACATCGTCATACTCTTCAAGGTACCTGGACACTGGATCATCCAGGCCAATGAGGCCCATTTCGCAGGCCTGCATCATCGCTGTCATGGTTGTCAGCTTGGAAGCCGAGTAGATGAAGTGATGGGGGAAGAAGCCAAGGCTGGAATGCTGGCAAAGGCATTCATGGCTGCGGTAGACAACAATCTCGTTTTCGACTATTCCAAATTCGCTTCTTATGGAAGCAAGAAGACCATCAAGCTTCATTTCGAAAGCCTCTTCCTGTTCTCCTCTATCTCAAGGCTGAACATGTCAAGCATCTGGTCAATGCATCTTGAGATGCGATACTCATTAGCCTTCTCGATGTATCTTGGCTCCATCTCCAGCCGCTGCTGGGGATGCTCGATCCAGTAGTCGATCTTCTGGGCAAGAGACCTTGGACTGCCAGCCTTGAAAAGGGAGCGGTCATCAAGGGCGAACTGCCCTGTAGCGGAGCTCTTGCTGTCGCTTATCACAGGCACCAGGCCTGTAGCTATGGCCTCCATGGCGCTGATTGCCTCGATCTCTGCATCGGAGGCATGGACATAGAGGTCTGCCATATGCAGCATGTCCCTAAGCTCATCCCTTCTGTAGAACCTTATCATGATAGGATTGGGAAGATCTCTGCCCATCCTGAGATACTTTTCCGTAAGCGGGCCCTGGCCTGCCAGCAGAAGCTGTATCTCCTTTGAGTGCCTGCTGAGCCTTACAGCCTTGATAAGCACATCCTGGCGCTTCTCATGACTCATGCGGCCGCTCATTACAACGAGAAACCTGCCCTTGAACTCATCTGTCTTCTCAAGCTTCGAACCCTGGAAGAACTCATCGGTTATGCCGTTGCTTATGATATGCAGCTGGCTCTTGAAGCGATGCTTGACCAGAAAGTCTGCTATCATCTTGCTAGGGCAATGTATATGGGGGATATAGCGGAAGATGTAGTCTCTCTCCACCATGTAGAGAAAATCATTGACCAGCTTCCACTTGCCCATGTTGATGGAATATGTGATACACTCGGGAGGAACATGAAAGGCGCCTGTGAAAGGCTTGCCCATCTCACGAGCGACCATTATGGCCTTTTTTGAGATGAAGAAAGGCATGAGCACATGTATGAAATCCGCCCAGCCTACAGCTTCACGTATCTTGTCCATATCGGGCTTTGCGAAGGCAAAGCCCTGCCGGGTGACAAGGTTGTTGAAGATGGGCACATGATAGACGGCAAGGCCCCACTTCTCATTCTCGCGGCTCTCTCCGCCAGCCAGCACTCGGACTTCATGTCCCCGTTCCTTCAGCCTCTGGGCAAGATTGCGCCCGGCCATGGTATTGCCATTGTTCGCTCCATCGAATTGATCGAGCACCAGTAGTATCTTCACTTGCTGTACTTCTCCAGGATCTCAAGTACATACGGATCTCCTGTGTAGAGCGCCATAGCCTTGCTGCAGAATTCCAGGGCCTTGTCCTTCTGCTTCTGATCATCGTATGCATAGCCCAGGGCCGAGTATAAACCATATTCGTCCCATTTTCCAAGCTCTGCCCTAGACATATTTGACAAGGCCTGCTCAAGAAGGGCCAATGCCTTCTTGGAGCTGCCCCCAGCAAAGCCTGGGCTGTAGGCATATCGGGCCCCTTCATTTATCAAGAGGACGATGTCCTCTCCTCCATCCGCCTCATAGGCCTTGTCAAGGATCTTGGTGTAGCTAAGCCCATCTCCAAGATTGCCGAATATGAGAAAGGAGAAGGATGACCATAGAGCCTGTGCTGTCTGTATTGCAGCCTGTGGAGCTCCATTGGCCTCAGCCTCATCATAGAAAGCCTTGGCCTCATTCATCCTTTGCCTGGCTGCTTTCTTGTCCTTGCTGTCCTGCAAGAAGCGAGCCACTGTCATGGCAGCCTTGCCCTTGGCCAGGCTCTCCTGCCAGCTGTGATATCTCCTTGTCCCTGCAGCCTCATAGTAATCATCAAGAAGCCTGGAGGCCTTGCCAGGGTCGCCGAGGTTATAGACTTCGGCTATGATGGCCCCATATTCCAGGTCATCATTCAAGAAGGACCAGGAATTAGAGACCGATGATAATGTTGCAAGCCCTAGGCAGAAAAGGACACATACAAGAAAGCACTTTCGCATTAGCACAGCTGGACATAGCTCCTTTAAGCATTAAACACCCGAAAAATGGATATGACACACATAGCATTGCGAAAAAAGGCTCAACTGTCTAGCACAAGAGAGCCATTTCTATGATAGCATTGAAAGGACGGAGGAAATATGCAGGACATTCAGGAACCACAGCTTGAGCTCGCCTTTTCAGTGGAGCCATCAGTGCTTTGCTATAGCCTTGCCCATGCCTTGGGCCATGCTAGGCTTATAGTAAGCCTGACCAACAAGACCGACCAGGGACTAAAGGACTTTACTGTTACCTTCACATCCTCTGCACCATTCCTTCTTGACCTTGAAAAGGCCAAGCTGAAAGGCTCTGTCGCTTCCGCAGACAGTGCACGCAACTCCTTCTCACAAAGCCTCTCAATGAACCTTCAGCAATCCCATTTCAGCAAGATAGCCGAGCAAGCCGAGGAACAGGTCATCGCCACTGTCAGGGACAAGAATGGCAATGCACTGTCCAGCCAAGCCTGCTCTGTAACCCTGATGCCCATGGACTTCTGGAACTTTGACCCACGCTGTCTTGCTGTCTTTGTTGAGCGCAACAACCCTTATATCAAGCAGGCTCCTTCCCACATCTCATCCATTCTGCAGGACATAACCGGAGATCCAAGCCTCAGGGCCTATCAAGGCAAGAAGGCTCAGGATGTGCTTGATCA
>JAQVSP010000193.1 GCA_028700425.1 Sphaerochaetaceae bacterium
CTGGCAAGGGTGAAGCCACAACTGGAGGCTTTTTGCTGGTATTGATGCAATACTCCTCAATCCTGATTGCCTTCGCCTCTGCAACCTTCCTGCTTGATGCACTTTTTCGCAGGCGCAAGCTTATCAGGAAGGAGTAGGTAAAAAAGACTGGGAGCAGGCCTAAGGGCCTGCTCTGTCATTATGTGAAAATTCTTGAAAACATTGCATTCATACATTGACATCTATCTATATGTTTCATATACTATCTGCAATGAAGGAGCATATAGGCCATGAGCTATAGCGATGATGTACGGCTTGCAAAGGCGCTCTCTGATGAGAACAGGCTGGCAATTCTTGTTCTGCTGCAGGGCGGAGAGCGATGTGCATGCGTTCTCCTGGAAGAGCTTCATATAACCCAGCCTACCTTGTCCCACCACATGAAGGTGCTTTGCGATGCAGGCATTGTGGACAGCTGCAAGGATGGAAAGTGGATGCACTACTCCCTTTCGCTGGAGGGAAGCAGGAAGCTGCAGGATATGGTGCAGCGCTACGCAATAAGCGAAGCCGATTATAAGGCATACAAGAAATGTGATTCCTGTCAAGAGGAATAGAGAAGGGCAGTCTTAGGAGTGCCTATATCATTGCTCAATATATAGACACATATAAATGCATGAATGAAGCGGAGGATGTTGTCACAACTGTGTTGAAAGCTATAGGAGCATTTATTCAGGACCAGGTTCTTGGGATGAAATGGCTGAACAGCCTGATTGGCGACCTGCTAGGTCGCCTGGGCCTTGATGTCACAACCAGGCTTGGCGGGGCCTTGCAGTACTTTGCATATGATGTAGTGAAGATCACGATTCTGCTATGCCTGCTTATTTTCATGATCTCCTATATCCAGAGCTTCTTTCCGCCTCAAAGAAGCAAGAGGATCCTGGGAAGGTTCCATGGAATAGGAGCCAACGTCATTGGAGCACTGCTTGGCACTGTGACACCGTTTTGCTCCTGCTCCTCAATTCCGCTGTTCATCGGCTTTACAAGTGCAGGGCTGAGGCTTGGCGTCACCTTCTCGTTCCTGATCTCCTCGCCTATGGTTGACCTGGGCTCTCTTATTCTTCTGGCAAGCGTCTTTGGATGGAAGATTGCTATCATGTATGTCATAGTCGGCCTTATTATTGCAGTAGTCGGCGGAACGATCATAGAAAGGCTTCATATGGAAGACCAGGTGGAGGAATTCATTCACAAGGTATCCTCCGTGGATCTTGATGCAGAAGCCATGACGGTCAGGGATAGGCTGTCATACGCCCTCTCCCAGGCTGTCCAGACCTTCAAGAAGGTTTTCCCTTATATCCTGATAGGCGTTGGCATCGGTGCCGTCATACACAACTGGATTCCTCAAGAATGGATCGAGAAGGTCCTTGGGTCAAGCAACCCCTTTGGTGTTGTGCTTGCAACCCTCCTGGGAGCCCCGATGTATGCAGATGTCTTTGGCACAATCCCTGTTGCAGAAGCTCTTCTTGCCAAGGGCGCCCTGCTTGGAACGGTATTAGCCTTCATGATGGCAGTGACCACCTTGTCCTTGCCCTCGATGATCATGCTGCGCAAGGCTGTAAAGCCGAAGCTGCTTGCAGTGTTCATAGCAATCTGCATCATCGGCATCATGCTGGTGGGATATGGGTTCAACCTATTTCAGCACCTGTTCATCTAAAAGGAGGAGGCAGATCCTGTGCAAAAGCAATCCAGAAAGCACTGTGTTCAGAGCCGCCCCGACGATTATTTTGAAAAGCATCATATTTATGATTGGCTTATATAATTCACTTAGGTTTCTAGTAATTGGGAGGACTTTCAAATGAGTTTATTCGGTAAGAAGAAGGAAGAGGCAAAGGCAGAGCCTTGCTGTGAGTGCTGTGCAGATGCAGTGGCTATGGAAGCTGATGACAGGGATGACTGCTGCTGTTGCTGCTCGCAGGATGACAGCTCATGCTGCAAGGAAGACGCCAAGGGTATCTGCTGCATAAAGGTGCTTGGATCGGGCTGCAAGAGCTGCCATGCCCTTTATGAGAATGTTCAAGAGGCCGTAAAGGCCATGGGACTGAACATTGAGGTTGAGTACGTGACTGACATGGAGAGGATTGCAGGCTATGGCGTCATGAGCACCCCGGCCTTGGTAGTCAACGAAAAGGTTGTTTCCATGGGCAAGCTGCTGAAGGCCTCAGATGTTGAGAAGCTGCTTGGCAAGCTGGAGCTATAAGGGAAGTGCACTATGGGCAAGCAGAAAGGTGAAATCAGCTTTTTCAGTCGATATCTGACAGTCTGGGTGTTCTTGTGCATGGTGGCAGGGGTTCTGATAGGAAGGTTCCTGCCAGCCGTGCCTGGCTTCATCAATCAGCTGACAGTCTACGGCATCTCCATTCCCATCGCCATTCTCATATGGGTGATGATCTATCCTATGATGCTCAAGGTGGATTTCCAGAGCGTAAGGCAGGTAGGGAAGAACCCTAAGGGCCTGATTGTGACCTGGGTTGTCAACTGGCTGATAAAGCCGTTCACAATGTATGCAATTGCCAGTCTTTTTCTTTACGTGGTGTTCAAGGCCTGGATTGCGCCGGATATTGCAAAGCAGTATCTGGCAGGAGCCGTTCTTCTTGGAGCAGCGCCTTGCACTGCCATGGTGTTTGTGTGGAGCACGCTTACAAAGGGAAATCCTGCCTATACGGTGGTGCAGGTTGCCACAAATGACCTGATCATTCTCGTTGCATTTGTTCCCATCGTGAAGTTCCTGCTGGGAGTCTCCAATGTGACAGTGCCATACAGCACCTTGATAATCAGCGTAATCCTTTTTGTGGTCATACCATTG
>JAQVSP010000058.1 GCA_028700425.1 Sphaerochaetaceae bacterium
CCTTCCTTTTTTTGAAGGAGAAGGTGAGCCTAAGGCAGGTTCTCCTTGTGGTCCTGGCCTTCATGGGAGCCTTGCTTATAATCCAGCCTTCCATGGACTTCAGCCAAAGGCTTCTGGCTTGCCTGGTGGGTCTTCTTGGGGGCATGGGAGCAGGGTCTGCCTACGCAGTTGTCCGCGCGCTAGGCAAGAGAGGTGTTCCTGCTGCCCTCATAGTCCTTTTCTTCTCGGTCTTCTCTACCCTGGTCCTTCTTCCCTTCCAGCTCATCCACAGAATGGAGGCTTCCTGGATCCAGATCCTATGGCTGCTTCTTGCAGGCCTTGCTGCGACCATGGGCCAGATAGGCGTGACAAGGGCCTACAGCTATGCACCTGCCTCCAGGATCTCAATCTTCTCCTACGCCAATGTAGCCTTCTCGGCTGTCTATGGCCTGGTGCTCTTCTCACAAAGGCCTGATGGAATGAGCCTTCTTGGCTATCTTGTCATAATGCTCAGCGCAATTCTCATGTTCCTATACAACAGAGGCCACGAAGATGGAAGAGGATAAGCTGCCCGAAGCTCGTCAGCAAGCCCGCGAGCTGCCACATAACCCAGGCTGCTACCTGATGAGGGACAAGAGCCTCACAGTCATCTATGTAGGAAAGGCAAAGGACCTTCATCGAAGGGTCAACAGCTACTTTCTTCCCAACAAGGATCCCAAGACCAAGGCCCTGGTAGCCAGGATCTACAAGATCGACCATATCATCACAGGCAACGAGTACGAGGCCTTCCTGCTTGAGAACAATCTCATCAAGAAATATACGCCTCACTACAACATCATGCTCAAGGATGGAAAGAGCTATCCTGTGATCCGCATAACCCATGAGCCCTTTCCGAAGGTCTTCTCCACAAGAAGGATCATAAAGGACGGCTCAAGATACTTTGGCCCCTATCCTGCCGCAGGCAGGCTTGAGACCTATCTCAACCTCATCGAATCCATGTTCAGCCTAAGGCGCTGCTCAGTGCCCATGAAGGTTCGCAAGGAGCCCTGCCTTTATTATCATCTGGGCAAATGCCCAGGCCCTTGCTGCGGCAAGGTAAGCCAGGAGGAATACCAGAAGACCATCAGCAAGATCATAGACCTTCTTGAGGGAGGCAACGACGCGCTCTCTAAGAAGCTTGAAGCCCAGATGCTGGATGCCTCAAGAGCCCAGAACTACGAGCTGGCCCTGCTAAGGCGCGACCAGCTCAAGGCCCTAAGCGCAGTTGACACCCAGCAGGATGTCATGGGGTTTGCCGACTCAGTGAGCCAGGACTATGCTGCGGTGGAGTTCAGGGGGACCTTGTGCACAGTGTCCATCATGCAGTTCAGGGACTCCAAGCTCATAGGCAAGGCCCTCTACCGAGCCCAGAGCCTTGAGGATGAGACCGAGGCCCTGCTTGGCTTTCTCACCCAGTACTACCAGGATGGAGACACCTTGCCCCAGGAGGTCTATGTCTCGGTCCAGATCGATTCAGAGATGCTCTCAAGGTTCTTCCAGGATTCCTTCCAAAGGCCCTTGAAGGTCATAGTCCCCACAGACGGCAAGCACTACAGGATTCTCAGGATGGCACGCGAGAATGCCAGAAGCGATGTTGAGAAGCGCCTTCGCGCCCAGGACAACAGCGCTGGAGTCGAGGATCTCAAGAACATGCTGGACCTGGATGCTGAACCCAATCTGATCGAAGGCTTTGATATAGCGCAGCTATCTGGAAAGTACACAGTCTCCTCCCTGATAAGCTTCAAGAACGGTAGCCCAAATCCTTCAGGATACAGGAGATTCAACATCAAGAGCCTGCAAGGAGCCATTGATGACTATGGGGCCATCAGAGAAGCCGTTAGGAGAAGATACACCAGAGTAGTTGAGGAGAACCTTGAGAAGCCTGATCTGATCCTGATAGATGGAGGACTTGGACAGGTGGACAGCGCAAGAGGCGTGCTTGATGACATAGGGCTGGCTGACATCCCTGTCATAGGGCTGGCCAAGCAATTCGAGACTGTAGTATTCGATGATGGAAGGCCTGAGATGGTTCTTGACAGGTCTCGGGAAGGATCACGCATCCTCATAGCCATAAGGGATGAATGCCACCGCTTTGCCACAAGCGCAAACCAGGCCATGAGAAGCAAGGAAGCCTCATTCCGCCTCCTGCAGTCCGTAGATGGGGTTGGGCCGGCCATCAGCGCAAGGCTCATGGAAGCCTACAGCACTGTGGATTCGATCCTGGAGGACAAGGCCGAGGACATAGCTGCCAAGGCCAAGGTATCATTGGCCATGGCTGAGCGGATTCTCAAGAAGCTTGGAATAACCTAGGCTGTGACGATCAGATAGAGAAGGTTCTCAAGCATCAGGTCGGAGACAGAGCCTGCCTCCTTGATCCTGTTGTCGTAGTCGCCTATCAGGGCGACGATGGAAAGCAGCTGCTGCTGATTGTATAGCGAAGCTGCCTTCTTGAAGACATCCTGGTCGCGGAAGAAGGCTACAGGCCTTGGAGAGCCAAGCGAGCGGGCAGCCTTGAAGGCGCTTTTCTGGTCCAGGCCATCATCAAGCCCCTGGCGAAAGCTGAGAAGCCTGTCAAAGCCCTGAGCAAGGGCGCCTGTTATGCGCGTTGAGCTGTAAGGGTCCTGTGCAAGGAGGCTTTGTGCGCTTGCCAAGGCTGCTTCAAGCTTTCGCTGTGCCAGAAAGCTGAATACTGATGAAGGCTCCTCGCTGCGGGTATGGGTAAGATAGGACTCTATGTCAGAGGCCCCTATGCTCCTCTTTCCCAGTACATCCTTCATGTACATGCCCAGCTGGGTTCCTACAGCTCGCAATTCCTCGGTGTTGTTCTCCACCATCTCCAGAAAAAGATCGGTGGCTTCCTTGGTAAGCGTGAGGTTCATCCTGGCAAACAGCCGCGCAAGCCACTGGGATTTCTGGTTGTCAAACAGCTCGTAGAAGATCTGCACATTGTTTGCAGGCAGCAAGGCCTTTAGCTCTGAAGGAATGGAGGTCTCCACTGTGGTGATGACAAAGGTCACCTGGTCGCTTGGATTGGCAAGATATGCCAGGACGATCTTCTTGAGGCTTTCGTCCATAAGGCTCTTCCTGTCCGCAGTGTATTCCTTCGGCAGGTCCAGCCAAATGAAGCGCGATGGAGAGAAAAGCGAAGATGAATAAAGATATTCAGGGAGATTCTGAATGTCAGAATCGAAGGGGAAGACCTTATAGCTTTCGGCATCAGGGCCTGCAAGCCTCTTGATTTCGGCGATCCTGTCGCCCTTGTCCCCTATCTCAGGACCCAGGAAAAGATAGCTTTGGCCGCCCATGCTAGTTGTCGTAGCGCCTGATGAGCATCACGAGCTTGCCATATACTTCGCAGTTGTTTGTGATCAGGTCCTTGAAGGTCTGGTTGGCTGGCTTCAGGGTCACGGCATTGGGGCCACGGAAGAAATACTTGAGAGTTATGGGCTTGTCCTCTCCCACACCCACCAAGGCTATCTCGCCGTTCTCTACCAGATGCCTCTTCTCAAGAATGGCTATGTCGCCATCATTGATGCCGGCCTCGACCATGGACTGGCCTCTCACCTTCATGGCGAAGAGCTCTCCAGTGGCCTTGGGGCAAAGATCGGAGGAGATCTTGATTGTCGTCTCGACGTTCTCCTCAGTGAAGAGGGGTGTGCCTGCAGCTACGCAGCCTAGTATTGGAATCGATATGATCCTGGGCGTGCTTCGATAGTTGACATCCATGATCCTGATGCCTCTTGAGATGGCAGGCTTCTGATCGATCACCCCCTTCTTGTGAAGAGCGGTAAGATGATCGAAGGCCGCCTTCGGAGAGAATCCGAAGCGCTCAGCGATCTCCCTGCAGGTCGGAGCATAGCCTTTCTCCTCTGTGAACTCCGCCAAGAAGCTGGCGATCTCCTTCTGTCTGTCTGTAAGGCCTCTCATATCATATCCTCCTTTTCATACGCTTTCTCGAAGCGAGATGCAAACAAGCTCTCGATGGCATCTGCCTGCTCGACCTCCTGGGGCCCTTGGCAGAGCATCTCGATGACATCGTTGTAAATGCACCCCAGGGTCAGTATGCCCATGACGCTCTTTCCGTTTATCTCCATTCCATCCTTCTTGAAAAGGATGGAGCTCCTGAATGCCGTGGCTGTCTTCGCAATGAGCGATGCAGGCCTGGTATGTATGCCAGACCTATTGCTGACTTTCAGGATCCTCTGTATCACAGCTCGTTCTCCGTATCGATCATCCTGCTCTCGAGGTATTGCTTGAGACCATTGTCATATTGCTCTGATGCATGATAGCCAAGCTTCTTGAGCCTCTGGTTTCGTGCTGCCGTCTCAATGAGGATGGGTATGTTCCTTCCAGGCTTCACTGGGATTATCAGCTTGGGAACCTTGATGCCAAGAATCTCCTCCTCAAGCTTCGGATCTATCCTTTCATAGTCCTTGTCAGGATTCCAATCCTCCAGATGAGCCAGCAGCTGTATCATCTTCTTCTCCCTGATTGCACCTATGCCGTACATATCCGCGACATTGACGATGCCTATGCCGCGGATCTCCATATGATGCGCCAGCTTAGGATTCACTCCAGTGCCCATGAGGAAGTTTCCCCCGATGTTGCGTATCTTGACCGCATCATCGCATATCAGCCTATGTCCTCTTTCAAGCAGCTCAAGAGCTGTCTCGCTCTTTCCCACGCCGCTTTCGCCTGTGATGAGGATCCCCATTCCAAAGACCTCTGTCATCACTCCATGTATGACCAAAGTGGGGGCAAACTGCTCGTCCAGCACCTGGTAGAGCCTTCGTGAAAGCTCGGAGGATCTCAAGGGGCTGCCCAGGATGGCACAGCCGGACTTGGCAGCGGCCTGCTGGAAGTACATGGTCGGCTTCCCGCCTTCTGTGAATATGCAAAGCGGAATTGGATAGGAGAAGAGCCTGTCTATGGAATCTGTGATTCCCTTCTCCTCCAGGCGCTCAAGGTAGATCTGCTCACCGCGACCGAACACCTGGATGCTTTCATCTGAAAAGGCCTCGAAAAAGCCTGAAAGCGGAAGCCCTGGCCTGGAAATCTTGCTCGCCTTTATCTGGCGATGGAGGCCTTCGCCTCCGATTATCACTGCAAGCTGGAGAAGCCCATTCTCCTGGGCATCGATCTCAAGCAATCTCAGTACGTTCACAGCATCCATGAATCCAGTATATATGCACTAGTTAAAGAATGCAATATGCCTTAACAGCTGCTAATAATAAAATAGACACTAACAAGTAAGACAGTCCGAGCTGTAATCAAAGGCTTTTCATGGAGGAACTCAGGCTTATATCGTGAAAAAAACGGCATCCATCGCTGGATGCCGGATTGAAATCAATCGCAAATGGATCAATGGCTTTCCATCACCTTGCCCTTCTCCTTTCGGGCTTGAGCTTCCACCTTGTCAATGAGGAGCTCTATGCCCTCATAAAGCTCATAGCAATCTGAGCTCACCATCTTCACTGTTCCCCAGACAAAGTGGAGCTTGGCATCCAAGTGGAAGCCTTGGCCGACCGTCTGACGGGTGATGACGATGTCCAGATCGTGAAGATAATCGCCAGCGAAATCCAGTTTCTGAAGCTTCTTGTTCAAGAACTCCTGAGTTTCATCGCTTGGATTGTAACGAACGCCCTTGATGTTTAGATTCATGGCTACCTCCGTTCAAGTGTACTTATAGTTTACGTTACAAGAGGCCAATAGTCAAATTTTCTTTTTTGTGACTAGCGCTCATAAGAGCTGTCAATGTTCAGTTCCAGTCGGTACTTTGTGACAGTTCGCCTTGAGATCTTAAGGCCTTCGGAGGCAAGCTTGTCTGCAAGCTTCTGGTCTGACATGGCCTTGACATCTGGGTCCTTCAGGATCTGTGCTATTCGATCCTTTACAACGTTGCGGGAGACACCTTGACCTTCTGCATCCTGCACACCCTGGCTGAAGAAGCTCTTTATCTGGAAAAGCCCCCAGTCTGTCTGGACCCACTTCTCATGGCTGATGCGCGAGATGGTTGTCTCATGGACTCCAACATCCGCTGCCACTGTCTTCAGGGTCATAGGCTTGAGGTACCTAGGGCCCTGGAGGAAGAATTCCTTCTGGTTTGCTATCAAGGAAAGCCCAACCTTGTACAAGGTGTCATAGCGAAGCTTGACCTGGTCAATGAGAGTCCTGGCTCTCTTGATGGAATCGCTTATGTAGGCCTTGGCCTCCTTGGCTTCAGGCCCTGAAAGTCCATCGGCCAGGCTGCTGAAGCCTTCGGCTATGCTCAAGGGCGGAAGGCTGCTTTTGTTCATCTCAAGAGTCAGCCTGCCATCGCAGCTTGTGATGGAGAACTCAGGCACAGCTGTCTCGGCAATGGATGAGCTGAACGCCCTTCCTGGAAAGGGATTCAGGGTCTTCAGGAAATCGAATAGGAACTGGAATTCCTCCACTGTTATTCCTAGTGCTCTGGACAGCTGCTCTGGCTTGGGGTTCTTGAGCTCCTCAAAATGGCTCTCCACCATCTCCTCAAAAGCCTCAAGGTCATCTTCCCCTAGCCTTTTCAACCTTGCCTGCAGCACAAGTGATTGCCTATAGTCCTTGACACATACGCCTTCTGGATCAAAGCCCTGAATCAAAGCTATCATCGCCTGCAGCCTTTCCAGCTGGTCCGGATCGACAAGGCTTTCAGGGCTTTCGATGAAGAAGCCGTTTTCATCCAGATTTCCTATGACAAGCATCCCCAGGTCAAGATCGTCCGGCTCGCTGACGCTCAGCCTAAGCTGCTGGGCAAGATGCTCCCGCAGGCTCTGGGATTCAGAGGCCACGTTTTCAAGATAGGCATCAGGACCGTTGGATGGGGAGCTGGAAAGATCCTCGAAGCTGTTCTCATAATCCCAGCTGTCCTTGTCTTCCTCAGACAGCTCTGCTGGGTCCTGGACAGGATCGGCAGAAGGGACTTCAGGGCTGTCTTCATCAGGCATCTCCAAGGCTGGGTTCTGCTCGATCTCCTCCTTTATCTTCTGTGACAGCTCCATGGTGGACAGCTGAAACAGACCCAAGGTCTGGATCATCTGAGGCGAAAGAGCCTGCTCAAGCTTCTGGGAAAGACCTAGGGACAGACCTTCCATCATGACTCCTCAAAGGCATCGCCGAAGTAGATGTCCCGTGCAAGCTTGTTATCAAGCAGCTCCTTGCGTGTGCCGCTTGCCAGGATGCTGCCCTGGTTGATGATGAAGCTGGTGGAGGTGATGGACAGTGCATCGCGGACGTTATGATCGGTAAGAAGCACTCCTATTCCGCTGGCGGCAAGACGGGAGATTATCTGCTTGATCTCATAGACTGCCTTGGGATCAATTCCAGCAAAAGGCTCATCGAGCAGCAGGAACTCAGGATTGCAGGCCAGGGCCCGGGCTATCTCTGTTCTCCTTCTCTCGCCGCCTGAAAGGGTATAGCCCTTCTGCAAGGCCACTTCCGAGAGTCCAAACTCGTCCAGAAGGCTTTCCACCAGCTCTTTTCTCTCCTTTCTGGAAAGATCTTCCCTGGTCTGGGAGACCAGGGCGATATTGTCCTTCACGCTGAGCTTGCGGAATATAGAGGGCTCCTGGGGCAGATAGGAAATGCCCATGCGCGATCTTCTGTACATAGGCAGGCGAGTCACATCCTGGCGATTGATGAAGATTCTTCCTGAATCGGCCTTGATGAAGCCTACTATCATGTAGAATGTGGTGGTCTTTCCCGCTCCATTAGGGCCAAGCAGGCCGACCACATCCCCGCTTTTCATGCTGAAGGATATGCCCTTGACCACTTCCTTGTGGGAATAGGACTTTCTAAGATTCCTTACAGTAAGCACGCTAGCCATTCACAGTCCCTGTCACCCAGCCATCCATCTGGATCTCTTCCTTGTCGATATCGATACGGATCATCGATGCCTTGTAGATGTCCTTGTCCCATTCCAGCACAGCCGATCCGCTGAGCACCAGCGTCCTTTTCTCGCTGTCATAGCTGATGCTCTGGGCCTCGCATTTCAGAAGGCCCTTGCTTGTAGCCTTGTGCATGCTAGCCTGCATCTGCAGAAGAAGCAAGCCGCTTGTGACATTGAACTCCATGTATGCACCGCTGAGAACAGCCTCATTGCGTGTATCCTGTATCTCTATCCAGCCATCAGCAGTAAGCAGGCCGCTTGTCCTGTCATAGAAGACCGATGGGCATTGCAGGCTTATCTGGCGATCCTTCTCATAGACGCTCACCGATCCTGTGGCCTTGACCATGGAATAATCCTCTCCATAAAGCTCAATGGCCTGAGCGCTAAGCGTGAGGTTTCCTGAATCAACAGCAGCCCCTTCTCCCAGGACTATCCTCTGGCCTGATGCGGAACGAACAACCTGGGTATAGCCGCCTGAGAATGTCAGCGGCTCAGCAAGCAGGCCTATGGAAAGGCACGCTGCAATCAAGCAAAGAAGGGCTTTTCTCATAGATCCACCCTGCCCTGCTCAACGCTGGCCAGCGTGAATTTGCCCTTGTCAAAATCCCCTTCAAAGCCGCTTCCCTTTATCTCATTGCCCTCAAAGCGCACAGCGACCTCGCCTGGGCATGAGACATGATGCTCATCGTTGTTCCAGATTGCCGTCTGGGTCCTGATCTCAAGGCTGTCAGCCGGACGCAGGATCTCTACATCACCCTTCAGCGTCACATTGCGGCTGACTGTGTCGACTATGGCAAGATTGCACGATCCGCTTGTCGCAAGGCTTCCATTCCCATCATCCTGCTCAAAGGAGGCACCCTCTATCTCGACTCTTGAATCAGATCGATAGAAGCTCAGAAGGCTGCCCGAAAGCCTGATCGGGCTCATGGTGTCGTCTCCCATAAGGTAGCTTGAATCGCAAAGCACCATGTCAGCTCTTCTGTCAAGGTTCTCATAGGCAGCATCAAGAACCTCCTTTGAGCAGGAGCAGAAAAGAGTTGTTATGACTAGGAAAAGCAATGGAACTGCAAGCCTTTGGACCATGAAACGATTATACACCCAAGCCAATAGCTTGAAAAGCACTCCTCTAAGGATTACATTTAACTCATGAAGATAATAATGCTAGGTGAGATTGTCGGCAGGGCCGGCATACAAGGCATCAAGGAGATATTCCTTCCATACAAGCAGAAGGCAAAGCCTGATCTTGTAATAGCGAATGCCGAAGGCACAACCAACGGCTATGGGCTTGGAAGCCAGCATGCAATGCAGCTTTTCAAGTATGGCCTTGATGTGCTCACAGGAGGAGAGAAGATCTTCTTCAAGCCTGACATGCAGGAATTCGTGACCCACAAGGACCGAGTATTGCGGCCTGCCAATCTTCCAGAAGCAGCTCCTGGCAAGGGCGTCAAGTATATAGATGCCGCAGGCAAGCGTGTCATGATATGCAACCTCATCGGCCTCTCGGACTTCTCCCAGACCCATGCCAACAACCCCTATTCACTGGCCAAGAACCTGATGGAGAAGTCCCAGGACTGCGCAGTGAAGATAATCAGCTACCATGCAAGCACCACAGCCGAGAAGCTGACGATGGGCTTCATGCTCGACGGCCAGGCTACTATTGTGGCTGGAACCCATTGCAAGGCCCTCAGCGCCGATGCAAGGATCCTTGAGAAGGGAACCGCCTACATCACTGACCTGGGTCTCTGCGGCGCCTTCGACAGCGTCGGAGGCTTCGACCCAGCCCCAGAGATCGAGAAGTACATCAAGGCCTTGCCCATAAGAAGCCAGGAAAGCTTTTCGGACATAAGGATCCAGGGCATCGAGGTTGACACTGACGATGATGGAGAGCCCATTTCCATAGCGACCCTGAACCTGAGAAAGGAGGATGTCTGATGTACCAGGAGGTCTTTATTCAGAGCGTGAATGAGGACGGCAGCGCCACAGTTGGCTGCAGCCTTAACAGCTGCCAGGGCTGCAAGGCCTCGCTTTTCTGCACCTCGCGCAATCAGAGCTTTGAGGCTGCAAATCCTGACAAGCTTCCCATCAAGCCCTTTGACAAGGTAGAGATATACCTTCCGCCAGCAAAGACCGTAGGCAGCACGCTTCTAGTTCTTGGCCTTCCTCTTGCCTGCTTTCCAATAGGCTATGCACTTTCACCTTTTGCAAGCGTCTATGCAGATGCAGCAGTAGGACTAGGAGCCATGGCTCTGTGCTTTGGCCTGACTGCTGTTTTCACAAGGTCTCACGCCAAGAGCCTGAGACCCTTGATCACAAGGATCCTTGGCAAGGAAGAAGATCATGCCTGACAAGCTGATGAAGCATCTTCTCCAGCTTGCCATGGACAGGGTCCTCAAGCCTCGCAAGGCTTCAGATGAAAGCTATAGGCCCTGCACGCTTACTGCCGACCAGGTCCTTGAAGCCATGACTGACGAGGAGAAGATCGACTACATCAGCGGCATCGACAGCTTCTGCATCAAGACGATTGATCGGCTTGGAGTGCCTCCCTTCTGGACAAGCGATGCCACCAGCGGCGTGCGCGGCTACAAGGAAGCTGTGACCATCTTTCCTTCAGCCATCGCCATGGCAGCAACCTTCAATGCAGGCCTGATAGAGAGCGTCGGCCTGGCAATCGCCCGTGAAGCCCGCGCTCTTGGAATCTCAGTCCTGCTGGCCCCAGGAGTCAACATCGCCCGCATACCTACCTGCGGACGGGCTTTTGAGTACATGGGAGAGGATCCCTTCCTGGCCTCTGTCATCGCCTCCTCCTACATCAAGGGGGTGCAATCTGGAGGGGTAGCCACCACAGTCAAGCACTTTGCCTGCAACAGCAGCGACTTCGACAGGCATCGCGATAACGCCATCGTAGATGAAAGAACCCTGCAGACTATCTACTATCCAGCCTTCAAGGCAGCTGTGAAAGCTGGAACCGAAGGCGTCATGACCAGCTACAACCTGGTCAACTCTGTCCATGCCTCCCAGTCTGAGCAGCTTAGCAAAGCCCTTGATGACTGGGGCTTCAAGGGCTTTGTCATAAGCGACTGGACAAGCCTCTACGACACTGTCCAGCCCCTTCTCCATGGCGTTGACCTGGAGATGCCTGGCCCTGTCTTCTTCTCTGCAAAAAGAATTCGCAAGGCTCTTTCACAAGGTCTTATCGACATGTCAATGATTAATGGCAAGGTTCAGCGGATACTCAGGTCCATGGAGCGCATAGGAGCCTTGAATAGAAGCATGACAGACCCTTCCTGCAAGCTTGGCGAGCCTAAGGCCATCCAGGCTGCCTTGCAGTCTGCCAAGCAAGCCATAACCTTGCTGAGAAATGACTCTGGCCTTTTGCCCTTGAAAAGCCCCAGCCTCATAG
>JAQVSP010000194.1 GCA_028700425.1 Sphaerochaetaceae bacterium
TGGAGGAACCCACCAGAGCGCCTTCAAGGAAGGCCTCCTGAAGGGCATCAATGAGTTCTACAAGAAGAACTGGTCCCCGCAGGACGTGAGGGAAGGCCTTGTAGGATGCGTTGCCATACGCATAGCCAATGCCTCCTTTGAAGGCCAGACAAAGAACAAGCTCAGCAACACCGACATCAAGGCCGATGTCGTTGCCGAGGTGAAGAACGGCGTCATAGACTTTCTGATGAAGAACAAGGATGTCTCCGATCGACTGAGCGAGAAGGTCACAAACAACGAGAAGCTTCGCAAGGATCTCAACGAGGTCAAGAAGAACGCCAAGGTCGCAATGAAGAAGACCATCTTCAACATCCCCAAGCTGAGGGACTGCAAGCACCATCTTGGCGACACAGGCAAGAACGCGGACGACGGGGAGAAGACCATGATCTTCCTCACAGAGGGAGACTCAGCTTCCGGAACAATAACCAAGACCCGGGATGTAGCCACCCAGGCTGTATTCAGCCTAAGGGGCAAGATCCTCAACGTCCAGGGAAAGAGAGAGACTGAGATCTACAAGAACGAGGAGCTGTTCAACATGACCAAGGCTCTCGGGCTTGACGGCGGCGTGGAGAGCCTAAGGTATTCCAAGGTCGTAATAGCCACCGATGCTGATAACGACGGCTTTCATATACGCATACTGCTGATCACCTTCTTCCTCAACTATTTTGAGGACCTGATACAGGCAGGCAGGGTCTTCATCCTGGAGACTCCCCTATTCAGGGTGCGCAACAAGGCCAAGACTCTCTATTGCTACAGCGAGGCTGAAAGGGACAGGGCTGCTGTGGAGCTCAAGGGCTCCGAGATCACAAGGTTCAAGGGACTAGGAGAGATAGACCCCTCAGAGTTCAGCCAGTTCATAGGACCCGAGATCAAGCTCATAAAAGTCGATCTTGGCGTTGTCACCGAGGCCAGAAAGGCCATGGCCTTCTACATGGGCAACAACAGCCCTGAGAGAAGGGACTTCATTCTGGAGAACCTGAGATGAGCTACGCAATACAGTTATACAAGGACTACTACCTGGAATATGCCTCCTACGTCATCAAGGAGAGGGCCATTCCCGATGTGGCAGATGGATTCAAGCCCGTTCAGAGAAGAATCATGCACACCCTCATGGAGATGGATGATGGCAAGTTCCATAAGGTGGCAAACGTGGTGGGAGCGGCCATGCGCTACCACCCCCATGGAGACTCCTCCATCTATGGAGCCTTGGTCACCCTGGCCAACTACGACCTTCTGATCGAAAAGCAGGGCAACTACGGAAACTTCCTAACCGGCGATGATGCAGCAGCGGCCCGATACATCGAGTGCCGGCTTCTTCCCATAGCCAAGAAGATCCTCTACAACCCAGAGATAACCGAATACCAGGACTCCTATGACGGACGCAACCAGGAGCCTGTTGTGCTTCCTGCAAAGGTCCCTGTGCTGCTTATCCAAGGCACAGAGGGCATTGGAGTGGGAATGTCGACCCGCTTTCTGCCTCACAACGCCCTTGAGGTGCTTGAAGCCCAGAAGAAGGCCCTGAGGAAGGAGAGCTTCCAGCTGCTTCCGGACTTCCCCGGCGGCGGGATAATGGACGCCTCAGAGTACAAGGACGGATTTGGCCCTGTATCGGTGAGAGCGAAGCTCGACATCTCCGATCCAAAGCGCATTGTCATAACCGAGCTGCCTTTCGGGGTCAACTGCGATTCCATGATCAAGAGCATAGATGATGCAGCCCACAAGGGGTCGGTCAAGATCGCCGGAATCAACGACTACACCAGCGACAAGGTCAACATCGAGATAACCCTTCCCAAGGGAGTCTACGCCCAGGATGTAGTCAATTCCCTGTATGCCTATACCCTTTGCCAGACACGCGCCATACCAATGCCGCTGGTCATCAGGGAGAAGCAGCCGGTTCAGATGACTGTCACCCAGATTGTTGAGTACCATGCCCAGCATCTGATCGATGTGCTTACCCAGGAGCTAAACCTTGAGATAGGCCATCTTGAGGACAGGCTTCATGCAAGGACCTTGGAGAGAATCTTCGTGGAGGAGAGGATCTACAAGAGAATCGAGCAGAAGAGGAGCCAGGAAGCGGTCAAGGACGCTGTCGTCTCAGGCTTCGCCCCCTTTGCCAGCGAGCTCTTCAGGCCCTTGGTGGACGATGATGTGGAAAGGCTTCTGAAGATTCCTATCAGGAGGATATCGCTTTTCGACATCGAGAAGAACAGGGCAGAGATCGATGACATAAACGCGTCAATCGACAAGTGCCGCTATAACATCGCCCACATCGTCGACTACGCTCTAGGATACCTGAACGAGGTTGAGGCGATGCTCGCCCCCGATTCAAGAAAGCGAAAGACAACCATCACCAGCTTCAGCGAAGTCGGAGTCAAGGATGTTGCCCAGCGCGACCAGGCCATCAAGTACGATCCGGAGACAGGATATCTGGGCACGGAGCTCAAGGTGGGAAGCACAGTGCTTCTGGCCTCGATATTCGACAAGATAGTCGTTGTCCAGAAGGATGGAACCTTCTTCAGCCAGCCTGTTCCGACCAAGGCCTATGTGGGCAAGGACCTTGCATACTGCGGGCTTGCTGACAAGGACGAGCTTGGAAAGGTCATTTTCACAATCATATTCACCGACAGCGATGCCAAGATAAAGAGCGACCTGAAGAGCGGAAAGATTGCCAAGCCTCTGAAGAGGACCTACATAAAGCGCACAACCATCGGCGGCCTCATAGCCAACAAGATCTACCAGCTTCTGCCTTCCAAGAACCCA
>JAQVSP010000059.1 GCA_028700425.1 Sphaerochaetaceae bacterium
TAGTAAAAATTAATTCAAAACTCACGTGTGTCTGGAACTGCTTGATGAACTCTTTTACAAGTCTTTGCTTCTCTGGATCCCGAGTCTTCTTTGACTTGATAACTCCATGGCCGAGTTATTGTATCATGCATTGGTTTTCCCCTGGTCAATTTGCACAAAAGTTTTCCAGTCTCTTACCCTTCACAAATCAATTCCTTTGCCTTGTTTATGCAATTGATAAGCGAAATGCACCTTGAAAAGCTGACAGCACCATCCCTTGTTCCCATGCTTGCATCATCCTCTATTTTGACGGCAGCTGGCGCACACTAGCAGATCAGCAGCAATGATGTTTATAAAAATTGACATATAATCACATGGGTTTATTTTTAAAGACATGAAGAAGAGTGTTGCCATAATGCCGGATACACAGAGAATCCTTGAGCAAATGTGAGAGCAGATCAAGCTGTCCTGCCAGCTTGTATGTGAACGTGCAGGCATCAGCAGAGCCAGCTTGTGGACTGTTGAGAAAGGCTCTGCTTCTGTTGCCATGGGAATATATGCATCGGTGCTTCATGCCCTTGGCTACATGGACAGGGATCTTCTGTTTATAGCCCAGGATGATGAGCAAGGCCATATGCTGCAGGATGCAAGGCTCAAGCGGTGCAATTCATAGGCACAGCACGCTTCTATTGCCTGGAAGAGCGGCAAGCCAGGCTGATTGTTGAGCATCAGCCTTTATCCAGGCATTGCCAAGTACCTTGGAATATCAAGCTCAGAGACAAGAAGCATGTCGCCAGCCTTCAGGCTATAGCTTCACCGAAAGCTCTCCCTCTGGCACATACTCGTGGCAAAGAACCCTGGCTGCATTGTCGATTGAAGTCTCAGAATACTCAAAGGCTGCTATCTTGAGGGCCTTGGCATCCACTTTCAGGTCATAGGGGTTTCTCATGGCCACTATGGCATAGTTCTCTCTCTCAAGAGCCTTGGCAAGCTTCAGCTGGCCTTTCTTCACATGGCCATTGTAGGTGCAGAGCACCACTGAGGAAGCCCCCTTGCACTTCTCAAGAGCTTTCTCTATCTCCTGGCCGTCCGGATCAATGCTGGTTGGAAGTGCAAGGCCTCCGAACCTTTTTTTCATTGCTGACGTAAAGTCCAGCCTTTCATCCTCAGGATTGCTTGCAAGAGTCACTACGAAAGGCCTGCAGCCCACAAAGGCAGGGTTCTTGCCAAGCTCAAAGCTCTTGTTCTCCACTATGACAATAGCCTGCCTTCCAAGGTCCCTGACATAGCTTTCATCCTCCTGGGAGAAAGGCCTTGCCTCTTTGGCAAAGAGGTTCTTCTTCACTTGCAGGATCCTGTCGAAGGACGGGCCTTCCAGGACCTCAGGATGAGCTAGGACAGTTTCAAGGGAGAGAGCCTGAAGGCTTGTAGTATGGGAGATGCCGGCGATGTCCACACCGGCTCGCAGAGCTTCAAGAACTCCATTTGGTGTTCCAATTGATTCTTGAATTGCTCCCATCTCCATGCAATCTGTAAGAATCAGGCCATCAAGGCCCATCTTGGTTCTCAGGTAATTCACCAAGAAAGGGTTCATGGTTGCAGGCCTGTCGCCGCCAGGAAGGGCTGTGTAGAGGATGTGGCTGAGCATCACGGTTTCCGCACCTGCCTTGATGGCTTGCCTGAAGCCTGCAAGCTCGACTGCCTCAAGCTCCTCAAGGCTCTTGCTGACAATTGGAAGCCCAAGATGAGAGTCCACAGAGGTATCTCCATGGCCTGGAAAATGCTTTAGGCAGCTCAAGACCCCTCCTTGCCTCTGGCCCTCAACGATTGCCGATGTATAAGCCCCGACAGTCTCTGGATTGTCAGAGAAGCTTCTCACCCCGATCACTGGATTGTCAGGGTTGCTGTTTATATCGCAGACCGGGCTTAGGTTGAAGTTGATTCCAAGGCTTCTGAGAAGGCTTGCATTGATCAAGGCGCAATTGAAGGCCTGGTCTGTCGAAAAGCAGGATGCAAGAGCCATTGCCCCAGGGATGTTCGGGCAGTCCGGGCTGAGGCGGCTTACCATGCCCCCTTCCTGGTCAATGGATATCAACGGCCTTATCCCTGTCTCGCGCACAATGAGCTCATCAAGCTCTGCACAAAGCTCTCTGACCTGGCTAGAGCTCTCGATGTTGCGTGAAAAGAGAATGGCATTGCCTATCTTGCAGCGCTTGACATTCTCAATGAAATCCTTGGGCACCGACAGGCCGCTGAAGCCTGCAATCATTCTCTGTCCGCTTATAAGCCTGGCATCATCCTTGTTCATATGCTCTCCTAGTAAAGCAAGGCCTCTTGCCTTCTTCTGTCATAATCATAGCTTGAAGGAAGCTCATCATCCAGTCCCCATGGCCCGCCCAGAAGCCTATGAAGCTTCTTTCCTTCATCAAGAAGCGTGAACTGAGGATACATATCCCGCACAGTCCTCAAGGTCTCAAGGCAAGCCTTGACTCCTGAAAACGCATGCTGATCCTCGATGAGAATCTGCGAGCCCTGGCATGGGATGTCCTTGAACTTGGATGCTGAAGGAGTGAACCAGGCAGGACAGAAAAGAACCCCAAGGCTCTTGCTGTTGAGCTTCTCTGTGAGCTTTCTTGCATCGATCCAGGGAGCTCCGAACAGGAGAAAAGGCCTTCCTGTACCTCTGCCCTCGGAGAGATTGGCAGCCTCAAGCAGGCAGAAGCCAGAATAGGACAAGGCATTCTCGAATCCAGGAATGGCCGGTGAGCTCATGACCCAGGCTCTCTGATAATCGGAGAACAGAAGGCTAGGATCCCAGTCAAGGCAGCGGACAATCTCAAGCTCGCAAGCCAGTCCCAGCTCCTTTTTTGCTAGAAGAGCAAACTCTCCTGGCGTCAAGCCATACCGAAGAGGAAGGCTGTAGCAGCCAACAAAGCTCTCGAAGCCGCCTTCCAAAACAGGGCCGTCAAGCATGCGTCCAAGAGGATTGGGACGATCCAGGACTATGACAGCCTTATGCAGCTGGCTTGCCTTCTTCAACAGCAGAAGAAGAGTCGAGATATAAGTATAGCATCTCACCCCGACATCCTGGATGTCATAGACAACTGCATCTATGTCGGAGAAGGCTGAATCTGGGATGTCCTGGCTCTTGGAGCTGTAAAGGCTGCGCACCTCAAGGCCGCTGACGGGGTCGATGAAGCTGTCCACATCCTCTCCAGCATCGCTGGAACCGAAGTAGCCATGCTCTGGGGCCAGCAGGCCCTTGAGATGGCAAATTCCTGCAATCTTCTCATAAGAGGGCCTTCCATCCAGGCTGAAGCCTGTTGATGAGGACACAAGCCTGACAGTCAGGCCCCTGAGCTTTCCTTCCAGGTCTGGATTGTCTATGCCACAGCGAAATCTCATACGCTGACCTTGCCCATCACAACCTGATGCATAGCTCCCGTTGCTCCAAGGGCGGTATTGGGCTTGTTGTGCAGCCTCTCATTGGCAAGCACTGCAAAAGCCACGGCCTCCTTGGAATCAGCAAGCTCATTTGCCTCTATTGTGCATCCAGGAAGCCCTTTCTCAAGAGCCTTGAGAATATAGAGGTTGTGAGCACCTCCTCCGCTTACCAGAAGCCTGTCTGGCTTGCTGTCTTCAAGAGCCTTGAAGACACAGTCGCAGGTATACTGAGCCAGGCTGGCCATCTTGTCCTCGAAGCTCAAGAGGCTGCCTTCAAGAGCCCTGGACAGAAAATCATAGCTGTATAGCTCTCGTCCTGTGGACTTGGGGGGCTTCTTGTAATAATTGGAATCCAGGCTCCGAAGCCTCTGCAGAAGCTTCTCATCGCTTTTGCCGCTCAAGGCTATCCTGCCTCCATCATCATAGGCAAGGCCTCGAGTGGCAGCCAGGCTGTCCAGGAGCATGTTTGCAGGCCCTGTGTCAAAGGCAAAGACCTCGTCAAGCCTGCAGCCCTTGGCCATGTAGGTTATGTTTCCAATTCCACCCAGGTTAAGCAGTGCAAGGCTCTCCTTGTCAGAATGGTAGAGAAGATACTCAGTATAAGGCACCAGGGGAGCTCCCTGGCCTCCGGCAGCTACATCGCGAACCCTGAAGTCGCTGACAACCGGGCAGCGCAAGGCCTCATTGATGAGGCTGGGCTCGCCGATCTGAAAAGTCGAGCAGACCTTGCGGCCCAAGAACATTGTGCCATCAGGCTCATGGAAGATTGTCTGGCCATGAGAGCCCACAAAGTCCACCTTCTCAAGCCTGTTGGCCTTCATGATCTGCTTGCAAGCATCAGCAAAGATCATCCCCAGAAGAAAGTTCATTCGAGAAAGGTGAGCTGCATTTCGGCTTTCGCCATCGCAGATCTGCAGAAGATCCCTTCTCAGCTCATCAGAATATGGATAGATCCTGAAGTCAAGAAGCTTCACCTTCGTCTCCATTCCAAAGCCCTGGATGTCAATCAAGGCGCAATCCAGCCCATCGCAGGATGTGCCGCTCATCAGTCCGATAGCAATCATGTTCAGCCCTTTATGGATCCTACTGTCAGGCCCTTTACAAAATACTTCTGAAGGAAGGGGTAAAGGATGATGATAGGAAGCGTCGATGTGATGATCACTGCGCTTTTCACCGATATGGAAAGGCTTGCAGTGTCAGTTGAGGCAGAGGAGGAGTTACCAAGCACCATAGTGCCATTGACGATGTTGCGCAGAAACAGCATCACCGGGTATTGCCTGGTGTTCAGGTAGATCAGCCCATTGAACCAGTCATTCCAGAAGAAGACAGCATAATAAAGCCCTATTGTGGCTATGGCCGCAGTGGAAAGCGGAAGTATGATCCTCGGAAGTATCCTGAAGTAGCCAAGCCCATCAATCAAGGCCGCCTCCTCTATCTCGATCGGCAGGGCCTTGAAGAAATTGACCAGGATTATGAGGTTGAACTGGTTGATGGCAAAGGGTATGAGCATGGCCAGCCTGGTGCCAGTCAGGTTCAAGGCAGAGACCAGAAGATAGTTGGGAATCATGCCTCCTGCAAAGTACATGGAGATCACGACCATCTTCGTGAGCGCCTTATGCCCTCTCAGGCAGGTCTTTGACAATGGGTAGGCAAAGAGTATGGTCATGACCAGGGCAATGAAGGTGCCGAATATCGTATAGAACAAAGTGTTGCCATACGCCCTGAAGAAGTTTGGGTAAGTGAAGATCTGCCTGTAAGCCTGGGTGTCCCAGCCTACAGGCCAGAAGGAGACCTTGCGCTGGATTATTGCCTGCGGCGTCGAAAGGCTCAATGCCAGCATATAGACAAAAGGCAGGAGGCAGGCAAGAAGCGACAGCACCATCACTGTGTAGATGATGACATTCATGATCTTGGAGGAGGTTGATGTATCCTTTACTTTCATGATTCCTCCTAGTAGATTCCATCGCCTGTAAGGCGCTTGCTCAGTGCATTTGCCCCAGCGACAAGAAAGACCCCGATGATGCCGGAGAAAAGGCCTATGGCAGTTGCATAGGAATAATTCTGGTTGGCAAGTCCAACCCTATAGACAAGAGTGTCGATTATATCGCTTACAGCGGAGTTGCTGGGAGTATACATGAGCAGTATCTTCTCAAAGCCCAGGCTGAGAAGCCTTCCAACCTCAAGTATCAGCATGACCATTATGGTTGGCAGTATTGATGGAAGAGTTACGCTGAAAACCTGCTGGAAGCGATTGGCTCCATCGATTTCAGCTGCCTCATAAAGCTCGCTGTTGATGCCGGAGATGGAGGCAAGGTATATTATGGCAGTCCATCCTGTGTATTGCCAGGCTCCGCTGAATATGTACAGAGGCCTGAAATATTCCGGCTCATTCATGAAGTAGATGGGGCCTAGGCCGAATGTCGATCGAAGGTTGTTGATCAGCCCGCTTGACGGGGAGAAAAGCTCACCCATTATAGCGATCACAACCACTGTAGATATGAAGCGCGGCATGTAGCTGACAGTCTGCACGATCTTCTTGAAGGCCCAGTGCTGCACTTCATTGAGAAGCACTGCAAAGATGATAGGCAGCGGAAAGGTCAAGGCAAGGTTGAGAAGCGACAAGGTTATCGTGTTTCTGAAGGCTTGCCAGAAGGCAGTGTCGCCCAAGAACATCTTGAAGTACCTGAACCCCACCCATTCTGTCCCGTACAGGCTCATTCCAGGCCTGAATCGCCTGAAGGCAAGCACGTTGCCAAACATCGGCAGGTACTTGAAGATAATGAAATACGCAACAGGCAGGATAAGCATCACATACAGCTGCCAGAACCTTTGAAAATGCTTTGAAAAAGGCGTCTTCCCAATAGCTGCATCCACTTTTCTTCTCACATTCGCCCTCCTTGGATTAGTAAAAATTCAGAGGGCACTTGAGGGTGCCCTCTGAACTGATCATAGATAAGGGCCTATAGGTTAGTGTTGTAAAGGTCGCAGTACTTTTCGATCTGCAAGCCCTTCATCTCAGCAACATAGGCATTCCAATCCTTGTCCAGGCTCTTCTTGCCGGTAAGGAATGCATTGCACCATACCTCGAGCTTGTCTGCAAGCGGAGTCATGAGCATTGCAGCTTCCTCAGCTTCCATGTCATCGAACTTCGGTGTTGGCGGAATGTACTGGATCACGTTGCCCATAGCCTCGACAGCCTTGTTGATCTGAGCATAGTTCTCGTCGTACTTTGTCATCTCGCGAGCATTCACCCATACCATCTGTGTGACATCGCTTCCGCAGCCATACTCAAGCTGCATGTACTTGTAGATGCCCTCGGCAGCTTTCTTGATGTTGTCGGCGTAGACAATCTTGTCTCCATCCATGGTATATGTCGTTCCCTCGACTCCGATGCACCAAAGCTTGGAGTTCTCCTCGCTGAAGAACATCTTGTCGACTGCACGGACGATCTGCTCAAAGTCAGCTCTCTTTGCAGTTGCTGCTGGGAACATGATTCCAGATCCTGTGCGGTTCTTCTGCTGATGGTGAGCGCCAGCAGGGCCTGCAAGGGCTGGGTACATCTGAAGCTTGAAGCCTTCGATTGTGGAAGCAGCTGTGACGCCGCCGATCTGGTCGTAGTAAGCCCATGTGGCAATGGCTGCGCCGGTAGCCATCTTGCGGCTCCATATGCTTCCATCAATCGGCTCTGCCATCTCTGGATCAAGGAGGCCTTCAGCATAAAGCTTTCCGAAGAATGCCAGGTATGCCTTGAACTCCTCGCTGATAGCAGCTGGGAAATACTTCATTTCATCGTAGTTCCAGGAAAGGACCCTAGATCCACCAGAACCATTCTTGCCGATGGAAAGCCCGAATGAAGGCATTGTCATGCGATAGAGCACTCTCGGTCCAGCAAGAACAGTGAGCGGGTATGACTCTGGGTGCTTTGCCTTGTAGGCCTTGAGGATGGCATAAAGGTCATCGAATGTCTTTGGAGCGTCAAAGCCCTCAGCCTTAAGGAAATCCTCGCGAAGAATCAAGCCGCCATCATAGAATGGGACATCTGTAAGGGAAGGAAGGTAATAGCGCTTGCCATCCTGGAGCTTGAGCAGCTCTACATCATCCTCCATTCCATACTTCTCAACCATGGCATTCCAGCATGGAGTCCATTCGCTGTAATCGCTGATTGGAACGATGGCGCCGTTAAGAGCAAGAGAGGCATTCTCTCCTGTAGTTGTCTGATAAAGGATCACATCAGGAGCATTTGTCTGAGTATTCAGAGCAAGAGAAACCTTAGTGCTGTAATCAGCGATCGGTATGATCTCCCACTGAATCTCAGCATTTACGGACTTAGTGGCTTCCTGAACAGCAAGCCAGCTTTCCTTGAATGGCAGCGTGGCGTTGTCAGAGTAGTACATTGAGAACTTCAATGGGCCCTCTTCCTTGACTTCAGCAACAGGAGAAGCGAAGGCGGAGAAGGCCATGAGTGCGACGAGCACGATAACAAGAGCTTTTTTCATTTTTTCCTCCAATGAAATTTTTGAGGGGGAACCCCCCATCCTTTTTTAAGTGTAGCATGAGACTTGAAATTGTCAAACAAAAATGGATTTTTTGAGGTTTTAAGAGCTAATAATCATGTCAATTACTTTACGCAGCAGATATAATTCAAGCAAAAAGCCTCTCTGACAATTCCAGGTAGAAATGATCAATCAAGGAAAAACGCAGAGGCGTAAAACAAGCCTGCCTACTTGTCATGTATTGTCATAATTCAGCCAACTAATATTAGCTATTTTGATAGATTAAGCATATTGTCGATCATCAGTCGGACCATAAGCGGTGCAAGTTATCCAGTGATTGAGTTGAGATTGCTGTGGCCAAATACCAAAGAGGACATGGGGTGACAATAAAAAGACAGCAGGAGCTCTCCTGCTGTCTCTGAAATTGCAGACTTAAAAGTCTAGATTACCTAGCTTCCTCAGCCTCAAGCTTAGCAACCTCTTCATCGCTTAGGTACGCAGAAGGAGCTGGCTCAACGTTCTGTGACCATTGAATCCAGTTGACAACGTAGAATGTGAGAGTTCCCACAGCGCAGCCGAATACTACAGGCAGCAGCCCAAGGTAGAAATCTCCCTTGCCAAGGAGCTGCCAGACGACGACTCCGACTGTTCCTGTGACCACAGAGAGCTGGCCTGACAGCTTCGTTGCCTTCGGGACTATCAAGCCAAGTCCATAGGCAGCAAACGGGCCAGCGCATCGGATTGCAAAGGCGAAGGTGTTCATGGTGACGATGTCTATGCCAAACAGCGAGATGCACATTGCTACGCAGCTGAAGATCACGTTGCACAGCCTTGTTGTGAAGATCACCTTCTTGTCATCCATCGTTTCTCCAGCCTTGAAGTACTTTCTGTATATGTCATTGATGAACATGGTGGACATGCACAGCAGGTTGGAGTCGGCAGAGCTCATGGTTGCGGATATGATTGCCGCTGACACAAGGCCTGTGATCAATGGTGGTGCAAAACTGTTGGTGACAGCCATCATAGCTGTCTTGGCAGTTAATCCAGGTACCTTATCCTGAACTGCAAGGGCCGCAAGTCCGAGCAAGGTCGGGAATATGGCCATTGCAGCCATGAGCACAGCTGACAGGAAGGAAGCCTTCTTGGCAGTGGCCTCGTCCTTGGCGCTCTCAAAGCGGCTGATCATCTCAGGTCCGCTTAGGAAGGTGCAGAAGTAGTTGAAGATATAGCCGATTATTACAAGCCAGCCGATCTTTGTGAACGAAAGCTGAGCAGGTGGAAGCTTGGCGGAGATGGCAGCCCAACCGCCGCAGCCCTTGATCACGAATGGCGTTGCAATGGCAAGACCGAAAAGGATGATAAGGAACTGCACAAGGTCAGAGATCTGGTCAGCGATCATTCCACCCAGCGTGGTGTAGAGGATGATGACAATGCCGGCAATCAGCAGGCAGACGTTGAGAGGAATCCCCGTCAAGGTTGAAACCACAGAGCCGGATGCTGCAATCTGAGAGCTTGTCAGGCAGAACAGGGCAAGAATATTCAGAACCGCACTGAAGGTGCTGCTGACCTTGCCGAATCGTCTTTCAATGACCTCTGGGATTGTGACAGCCAGGGTCTTGCGAATCTTCGGAGCGAAGTAGGCAAGCGGTATCATTGCAACAGAAGCTGCAAGGACATACCATATGGCGCTCATTCCCCAGGCGCCAAAGGCCTTTGTGGCAAGACCTGTGGTAGATCCTCCTCCAATGTTGTTTGCTGAAAGCGAGAAAGCGACCATGAATAGTCCCATTCTCCTTCCTGCTATCATGTAGTCCTTGCTGTTCTTGATCTTCAGTTTACCGACTACGAATCCTACGACGAGCATTCCGACTAAGTAGCCTATCACTATAATCAATGGTATTAGCTGCATTTGAGCCCCCTTTTATCAAAATGATAACACGGGTTCAAATACCACACAATAACTATTTTCAACCACTTTTCTATTGAATTTATACCTTAATCATGAGTAATTTTCAAAGCTCAAAAAACAAAAAAACGCTTTCCTTCGAAAGCGTCCTTGTTTTCATTATATGTCTCAGTCCTCAACCAAGGTGGCGACCATGACAGCCTTGATTGTATGCATGCGGTTCTCAGCCTCATCAAAGACAACAGAATGAGAGCTTCTGAAGACCTCGTCAGTGACTTCCTGCTCGCTTAGCCCATACTTCTCGTACACCTGCTCACCCATTGCCGTATTGCGATCATGGAAGCTTGGAAGACAATGCTCGAAGAGAACCTTGGGATTGCCGCTTGCCTTCAGCATTTCCATGGTCACCTGATAGCCCTTGAGAAGCTTTATGCGCTCCTCTGTCTTGGCTTCCTCTCCCATGCTTACCCAGATATCGGTATAGATGACATCTGCACCCTTGACTGCCTGGAAGGGATCCTCCACGCATTCAAGGCGGCTTCCGCTCTGCCTTGCATACTCCTGGCATTCAGCCCACAGGTCCTTGTCAGGATGAAGGGAGGCGGGAGTGGCGACACTGTAATCCATGCCAACCTTGGCAGCTCCGATCATCAGGGCATTTGCCACGTTGTTCCTTCCATCTCCGATATAGGCAAGCTTGAGCTGATCCACAGGCTTTCCTGTATGCTCAGATGCGGTAAGAAAATCTGCCAGGACCTGGGTCGGGTGATCGTCGTCTGTGAGCCCGTTGTATACCGGCACTCCAGAGAAACGCGCAAGGTCCTTCACCAAGTCCATGCTGTAGCCCCTGTACTCAATTGCATCATACAGCCTTCCAAGAACCTTGGCCGTATCCTCAATTGATTCCTTCTTGCCCATCTGGCTGTTTGTAAGGAAGGTTGCATGGGCGCCTTCGTCATAGGCTGCAACCTCAAAGCTGCATCTTGTCCTTGTGCTGGTCTTGTCGAAGATGAGAACAATGTTCTTGCCTTCAAGAAGGTGACCTGTCTCTCCCCTTCTCTTCTTGGCCTTCAGCTGGCTTGCCAGCTCAAGCAGATTGAGAATATCGGACTTGGAAAAGTCCCTCAGCGTCAGATAGCTTCTCTTGTAAAGACCGTACATTGTGACCTCCTAGTCGTACTGGCCCTCCTGGTTGGGAAACAGCGAGGGCTCGTGAGGATTATAATCTGATTGCCCTGATAATGGAAGGCTCTCTACATCCTTGAGCTTCCGTTCAATTGCCCTGGTCCTAACGAAGGCGCTGTCTATCTGGCTTGTCGCCTGTACTATCTTGTCCTTTACCGGCCCCAGCACTGCAGAGTATCGGCCAAACTCATCCTTGACCTCGCCGAGGGTCCTGTAGATCTGGGCCGACTGCTGCTGG
>JAQVSP010000060.1 GCA_028700425.1 Sphaerochaetaceae bacterium
GCCTTACCACCGGCTCTGATGCGGATTGGATCCGCTTTGAGCAGATACAATGGTACTGCAACAATTCCATTCAGCTTGAGAAGGACAATAGCCACAAGATTCCGTCCGTCATGTGCTTTCATCAGCCTTTATACGAATTCAATGCCATTATCAGGAACCCAAAGAATACCTGCATGACCGGAGAATGCAATGAGAAGGTAAGCTGCTCGGAGGTAAATAGCGGTCTGTTTGCAGCTGTCTTGCAGCGTGCGGATGTCCTTGGGGTTTTTTGTGGTCATGATCATATAAACACCTTTGACGGCGTTTACTGCAACATCCATCTTGCCTGCTGCGGGTCTGTCGGCTACCACGCCTATGGAATGAAAAACCCAGATGAGGACCGGGAGCGCCTCCGCGGTGGAAGAATAATTGATATTGACGTTCATGACCCTTGGAGGCTCAGAACCGAGTACATACTGACAAAAGAAGGAAAATGAGGTCCCGCATGCTGTATAACAAAGCAGAGGAAAGAGTCCTTCAGTACCTAAGTGCGCTGGAGAAAAGAACCTGGACAAGACAGAACTGCTGTCTTGAGGTCTTTTACGAGCAGCGGAAGGCTTATACGGAGGAAACGGTCTTTCCAAAGCTCAGGATAGAAAGCTATCCTTTCCCTTTTGGAACAGAAGGCCAGGACACAATCTTTTCCTTTGAGCTTGAGGTTCCGGACCTTGAGGAGGTCTTCCTGAGCTTTCCCTTGGGAACGGACGCCCTTGTTGCTGTGAACAAAAATCCCGAATGCAATGTGAACCCGTATCATGAGATCATGAACATAAGCAGATGGAAGGGGCAGCAAGCCCTTTTCGAAATCCGGTGCTGGGACGGTTACATATACCCAGGATGGCATCCCCTGCAGAAAGCGCATCTGCTTACGGTCACCGGGAAAAAGCAGCAGGATTATCCCATAATGCTGGGTCAGCCGGCAATCCTCTCGAAGAACGTCAACCAGTACGAACTCTGGCATGATCTTGTTGTCATAACTGAGACAGTATTGGAGCTTGATCCAGAGAACCTCCAGAGACAGCAGGTGATGTCAAAGCTTCACAAGGCCCTGATGGAACTGAGCCTTGTTACGGAGGATGCTGCTGTCCTTGAAGGCCAGGCGGCAAAGGTCCTTGAGACCACACGCAGAATTCTGAACGCAAAGAACGGGACCATCGCACCTGATGCTTACTCTGTGGGCATGGCCCACCTGGATCATGCCTGGGTCTGGCCGAAACGGGAGACACTGAGAAAAGCCGCAAGAACCCTAAGCGGTATGTTTCACCTGATGGAGGAGTACCCTGAATTCGTATTCCTAAGCACACAGCCGGTGCAGATGGATCATGTGTTCGCAAAATATCCCGTCCTGTACAAAAGAGCCCTTGAAATGTTCCGCCGTGGTCAGTTCGAGCCTAACGGCGTTGGCCTGGTGGAGGCGGACGGTGTCCTTTCTTCCGGAGAGGGACTGATAAGGAATTTCCTCTACGGCCGTCAGGTGACAAGCAGGTTGTTTCCCGGATACCGGGGTGACACCTATGTGCTTCCAGATTCCTTCGGATATAATGGCAACCTGCCGCAGATAATGGCAGGATGCGGCGTTAAGTATTTCATCACCAGCAAACTCAGCTGGAATGACACCAACAGATTCCCTTATGACCTTTTCCTCTGGCGCGGAATAGACGGGACACAAGTGAAGGCACATATGCTTCCTGGCAGCTACAACGGAACAAGCCACCCAAGGGATATAATCCGCATGTGGAACAATGTTCTGCACAAGGATGTCCAGACTTCCCTGCTCAGGACCGTCGGAGAGGGAGACGGAGGCGGAGGAACCCGTCGTGAGGATATTGAGCTTCTCAGAAGGATGAAGGACTTCCAAGGCTGTCCAAGGTCCAGCTGGACCACCGTGTCCAAAGCAATGGAGAGAATCTTCAGCGAAACCTCCGAGCTTCCGGTCTATGAAGGTGAGATGTACTTTGAGCTTCACAGGGGCACATACACCAGCCAGGCTCTTATGAAGCAGGGCTACAGAAGAATTAATGCCCTTCTGCATGATGCTGAATATCTTCTCAGTTTTGTCTGGGCGAAAAAACGGATATCCGATGAACGATGCAGGGAGATCTCTTATTCAATCAGGGAGATCTGGAAGACAACCGTTGTAAATCAGTTCCATGACATCCTTCCCGGGTCCTGTGTGGGCATTGAGTATGAGGAAGTGAACGCCTTCTATGAACAGGCGGGACAGAAACTATGCAACCTGATAGGCGAACTCGCCAAGCCCGGCAGTAAAGAACTGAATCTCACTCCATTCATCGGAAACGACATTGCCCCCTATTCCACAAAAAGGCTCTTTGCAAGCGAAAGTTTGGGTGGACTTTCCGTAGAAGTTGCTTCCGACGGCACCATTGACTCTGTGACCTACAAGGGCAGACAGCTTTCCCGTGGTGCCTGGAATGTTCTAAGAATCGGAGAGGACGTACCGTTGCAGTGGGATGCCTGGGATCTTGAGAAGGACTCCCTGGAACATCTGAAAAAAGCAGTTGTGCCGTATGACGGCCTTCTCCGGCAAGGTAGCATCGGAGAGCATTCAACAATAGCCCAGAAGATAATAGTAGATGGAAAAAATTGCAGGATTGACTTTGTTACGGACATCGATTGGCACGAAGACCACAAGGTCCTGAGGGTAGAGTTCCCAACAACGGTTTTTGCAGAGAACGCAATATTCGACATCCCGTTCGGCTATGTTTCCAGAAGCACTCACAACAACACCTCGCATGAGACCGCACAGTTTGAATCCCCTGCCCACAAATTCGTGATGATCAGGGATGAGGGGGTTTCCGTGGCACTTATGAGTGACAGCAAGTACGGCTACAGTGCCAAGGACGGTTGCCTGGGAATGACAATGCTCAAAAGCGCCAAAGCCCCGGACGCAAACGCGGACATGGGACACCATCATTTCGTCTATTCGGTATTTGTAGGGGACGGTTCCCTTCAAGCCACCATTGCAGAGGCCGAGAACCTCAACAATCCACATCTGCAGGTATCAGAGGACTACAGCCCTCTTGTCAGGGCCAGTGAAGGGCTTGCGGTGGAGACGGTCAAGCTGGCCGAGTCCGTCGATTCGGTTGTCTTCAGGGCAAGGGAGACTCTGGGCTGCAGCAACAGCGGAACGCTGGAGCTGGATCCCTGTCTTGATGGAGAATCCTTATGTGAGACCGACATGCTGGAGGAGAAGGAGGGAAAACCTTCTTTCTCCTTCCATCCGTTCGAGATCAAGACCTACAAGGTCAGGAGAAGTTGAAAAGACCTGGAGCCCACGTGGGATTATAGAGATAATGGAGAAAGCAGTAAAAACAGAATTCCGCCTAAAATCCGCCCATTGCAGGCTTCTGAGGGCAAAAAAGCCTCAAATTTTTCATGATTTGAGGCTTTCCTGGGAAATGCAACTATTCCCACTCAATCGTGCCTGTAGGCTTGGTGGTCAGGTCGTAGAGAACCCTGTTCACTCCCTTCACTTCGCTAGTGATGCGCTGCACCAGCTTTCTAAGAAGAGGATATGGAATCTCCTCGACTGTTGCGCTCATGGCATCTGTTGTATTGACTGCACGGAGGATTACACACCACTCATCAACACGCTTGCCATCCCTGATTCCAACGCTCTTAAGATCTGGAACAACAGTGAAGTACTGCCACACCTTGCCCTGAAGGCCAGCGTTGGCAAACTCCTCGCGAAGAATTGCATCTGACTCTCTTACAGCCTCAAGGCGATCGCGGGTTATTGCGCCTGTGCATCGGACGCCCAGGCCAGGCCCTGGGAAGGGCTGGCGATAAACCATGCTAGCAGGCAAGCCGAGAGCTTCTCCTACAACCCTGACCTCATCCTTGAACAAAAGCTTTACTGGCTCGACGAGCTCAAACCTAAGGTCCTCTGGAAGGCCTCCAACGTTATGGTGCGCCTTGACTCCATGGCTCTCAAGAATATCTGGATAGATGGTTCCCTGAGCCAGGAACTCTATGCCATCAAGCTTTCTGGCTTCTTCCTGGAATACATTTATGAACTCTGAGCCGATGATCTTCCTTTTTTTCTCTGGGTCGCTGACCCCTGCCAGCTTGTCCAAAAAGCGATCCACAGCATCGACATAGACAAGGTTGGCATCCATCTCGCCTCTGAAGACCTTGATGACCTGCTCAGGCTCACCCTTTCTCAGAAGCCCATGATTGACGTGCACGCATACAAGGTTCTTGCCAATGGCCTTGATAAGAAGAGCAGCAACCACTGAGGAGTCGACTCCGCCGGAAAGAGCCAGAAGGACCTTCCTGTCACCAACCTGCTGCCTGATAGCCTTGATCTGACCTGTTATAAAAGAATCGGCAAGCACTCTTGTCGTTATACGAACCATGTCATCTGGTCTCTTGCTTGTATCCATGATCATCTCCTGCGAATTTAGGCAACATTATATTAAGATTGCCAAGCAAGACCAATAGGAGTAATGATAGAAGAGACAATAATTTCACGCTGCCAGTAGGTAAAAAATCTGGCTTGGAGGGCATGCAAGGCAAAGCATTGCTATGAAATTGTCTTCAATGATTGCCTGCGTAAGACAAGACCAGAAAATCATTGTTTTCAAGCAAGGATACTGGCAAGACTGTGTAAGGAATAAAACGCGACTTTTATAGGATTCATGTCTTGTTTTAGTCGTATATTATGATATAATGTCTTTGAAAGGACAGGAGGCTTTGCTTATGTACTACAATAGAACTATAGAGAAGGCAATCAAGGAATCTGCAGCATCCTTTCCTTGCATAGCGATTTATGGATCAAGACAAGTAGGAAAGACAACGACAATCAGAACCATTTTTGGCGATAGCATCAGATTTGTGACGCTTGATGATGCCAGCGACAGGTCTCTTGCACAGACAAATCCTTCGCTTTTTCTTGATACATTTGGATGGCCTCTTGTGATTGATGAAATAGACAAAGCTCCACAGTTGCTTGAGCAGATGAAGATACGAATTGACAATCAGAAGTTTGAATCATTGAAAGCCAATAAGAATTGTCCATTGATGTATGTTGTCTCAGGCTCAAACCAGTTCAAGCTCAAATCCTCGATTTCTGAATCGCTTGCAGGACGTGTCGGAATCCTGTCCATGTCGTCTTTCAGCCAAGCAGAGAAGAATAAGATGCAAGGCTCCTGTTTTGATCCATCCATCCAGGTTCTCCTAGAAAAGGAAAAATCAAGCGCTGTAGTCCCTAGATCCTCAAAGGAAGTCTTTGAGGATATTTTCCAAGGTGGGATGCCTGATATTGTGACAGGCAACTCACAGCGAGAAATTTACTTCAGGTCATATGTATCAACTTATCTGGAAAAGGACGTTCGGCAGCTGATTGAAGCTTCTAGCGAGGCTCTTTTCATAAACTTCATGAACATAGTAGCCCTTCGAACAGCACAGCAATTGAATTATGATAATATCTCCAACTCGCTTGGCATAGACAAGAAGACATGCGTACGGTGGCTTTCAATTCTTGAATCATCAGGCGTCATAGTATTGCTTCATCCATATCTTCCCAACATTTCCAACAGGGTTATCAAAGCACCAAAACTCTATTTCATGGATACAGGACTGTGTGCCTATCTATGCAAATGGCCAGATGCACAAATGCTTGAGAACTGTGCCATGAATGGTGCCTTCTTCGAAACCTATGTCGTCAGCGAGATTATCAAAAGCTTTCAAAATGCGGGACTTGATCCAAAGCAAAGCCTTTTCTATTACAGGGACAAGGATCAAAAGGAAGTAGATGTAATCATCGAAAAGAGCGATGGCATATACCCGATTGAAATTAAGAAGAGCAAGAATCCCACCAAAGCCACAAAAAACTTTGATGTTCTAAGGAAATTTGGCAAGGAGATCAAGCCAGGTCTAGTTATTGATAGCTGCGATCATATACGTGCAATCAATGAGAAAGCTTTTTTCTGTCCAGTTTATATGGTCTCTGTCTAAGCTATTGATGCCGCTGACTTGCCTTGGGTTTTCTCTGCCATGCTATTATGGAAAAGTGAGCCGATCCAACCTTACTGGAACATGTACAAATGATAATTGAGAATATTACCACTCTTTCATAAGAAGAAATTCAATTGGGTTCTTATGAATTATTCCATTCCTGCTAAAATCGAATTCATCAAGGGAAAGAATATATTTCGGAAAATTATCTTCAATGGAGTCATAAGCACCAAATTCTCTTTGCACAATATCTTCTGAAGCTAGAAGATAAGTGACTTGAATATAGATTCTCCTGCTGCCTCTATCCAGCACAAAATCTATTTCCTTGTCACCAATTTTCCCTATGGAAACAGTGTATCCCCTCCTTAGGGCTTCCATATAAACAATATTCTCAAGAACCTGGTTTATGTCCCTCTGGTTGGATCCAAACAAGGCTTCTCTTATGCCGTGGTCTGCAACATAGAACTTATCATAAGTGGACAGAATCTGCTTTCCCTTCAGATCCTGCCTCTTTGCTCTATATATGAGAAATGCTTCCTCACAATAGCGCATGAAATTCATTATTGTATCAACACTTGCCGACCTTTTCTCGCTCTTGAAAAACTTGCTGATAGAAAAAGCTGTAATAATATTTCCGGTACAGCCTATGATATATGAGAGCACCTTCTCCAGAAGCTCTGCGTCCCGCACCTTATTATACTGCACTATGTCCTTGAGCTGAACAGAATTGAATAAATCCATGAGATACTGCTTGCATGGCTCTTCTGATATGCTGTGGAAAAAAATGACACCTTCACTTCAGCTGCTTTTATCAGGAATGTTTTCAAAGCTAGCTTTTAGTTTTTTCTATATCTTACAGGGTATGAGCGGGAATTATAGGGCGCCTTGATCCATGGCTGCTATTGTGTCTTCTGGCTTCTGAAGCCTGGACCTGCTGGAAGCTTGGCATATGCTTCAAGTGTCCAGCGCTCTATCTCTTCAGGCAGGCTATGCAGCTGGTCGCTGCTCATCACCGATGTGTCTATAGGCTCGCCTATCTGAATATAGGCATCTATCCTTCCAAAGCCCTTGAGATCCTCAAATGCCCGCCTGAAGCCCTTGATGGCCAAGGGAATCACAGTGGCACCTGAGCGGGTCGCCAGGTGGAAAGAGCCGCTCTTGTAGGCATGAATCTGCCCATCCTTGCTCCTGGTGCCTTCTGGAAAGATCACCATCGGCGTACCGCTCTTGATGTTGTCAACGCCCTTTGTAAGGGCCTTGAAGCCAGCCCTCGCGCTTCCTCTGTCTATATAGACACAATTCATGGCCCAGATCCAAAGGTTAAGCATCGGCACCCTCTTCAGCTCCTTCTTGGTGATGAAGCCGGCCCAGATTCCCAGGCCTCCAACAAGGCCGGGGACGTCTATGATGGAAGTGTGATTGCAGACAAAGCATACTTTCCTCATCCTCTTCAACGGCTTCTTGTCTCCAACGACATGGATCTTGACGTTAAGAAGGAGGAAGATGATCCTGCTGAAAATCACCCCGTTTATCTGAGCCCATCTATAGCTTAGGCTTCTCGCCCCAAGGCCCTTGAGAAGCGCACAAGGGATGATCACAAAGAACATTGAGATGAACAAAAGCGGAATGAAGATGACAAATCCGAAAAAAAGATGCAATGCCTTGGAAAAATTCATGTTTATCACTCCACTATCAAGCTTTGGCTCTGCCTGCTGTATAGTCTCCAATAGACACCATGAGCCTGCAGCAGCTGCTCATGACTGCCTTGTTCCACCACATGACCTGACTGCATGACAAGTATGTTGTCTGCGTTGATAACCGTAGAAAGCCTATGAGCGATGATGATGGCTGTCCTTCCCCTTGAAAGACGATCGAAGGCCTCCTGGATCTGAGCTTCGCTTTCGGTGTCAAGGGAGCTTGTAGCCTCATCCATGATCAGGATAGGAGGATTCTTCAAAAAGACCCTTGCTATTGAAAGCCTCTGCTTCTGGCCTCCGGATAGGCGAGTGCCATGCTCTCCAACCTGAGTGTCCAGTCCATTGGGAAGGGATCTTATGAAGGGGCCGAGATTGGCAAGCTCAAGAGCCTCGAGCATCTGCTCCTCTGTGGCATCGGCCTTGCCGTACCTCAGGTTCTCCCTTATGGAATCATCGAACAAAAACACATCCTGGCGAACCAGGCCTATGTTCTCCCTTAAGGATTTCTGCGTGACTTCCGTTATGCTCTGGCCATCTATGAGAATCTCGCCGGAGGTCTTCTCATAGAACCTTGGCAGCAGGCTCACCAAGGTGGTCTTGCCAGCCCCGCTCTCTCCTACCACAGCCAAGGTCGTGGATCCAGGTATCACAAGGCTGACATTGCCTAGCACCTGCTCCTCGTCGCTTTGATAGCTGAAGCTGACGTTGCGATACTCAATGCTTGCATTTGTGACCTTAAGAGGCCTTGCATCCAGAGCATCGACGATGTCTGCCTTGCTGTCCATGACCTCAATGAAGCGCTCGAAGGCAGCACTTCCTGTAGCCAGCTCCTCAACGAAGGTTATAAGCTTGTCCACGGGGGTTGTGATTACATTGATGTAAAGAAGGAAGGCAACCAGGTCATAGGCTTCCAGCCTGTTGTAGTACATCAGCACTGCTCCTCCTACTACTGTGAAGAAGTAGAAGAAGTTCCTTTGAAGGCCTATGTTGGCATGATAGGCAGCCATGACAGCGTATTGAGCGCTCTTGCTCTTCTTGAGATAGGCATTGCTCTTGCCGAACTTCTCAGCCTGGAAGCTTTCGCTTGTGAAGCTCTTCACTTCCCTTATGCCCTGGATGGAATTCTCCACAGACGAGTTCACGTCTGCAAGCTTGTCCCTTGTATCCCTGTTCTTCTCTTTCATCCTTCCGCCCTGGACAATGCCTACGACAAGCATGAATGGGATAGGAATCATGGATATTAACGAAAGGCTTGTGTTGTAGCCGAACATCACAATGTAGGCACCAATCAAGGTGAAGGCCGATATCAGGAAGTCCTCAGGGCCATGATGTGCCAGCTCAGCGATCTGGAAGAGATCGTTGGTCATTCGGCTCATCATAGCGCCGGTCTTGTTGTGATCGTAATAGCCAAAGGAGAGAGACTGCAGATGCGTGAACAAGTCGCTTCTCATATCAGTCTCCATCTTCACGCCCATGATGTGGCCCCACTTGATGCGGATGAAGGTTATAAGAGCCTGGGCAAGATAGATTCCCAGCATGAAAGCAAACAATGTAACTGTCTGGACCCACATGCGCTGCGGTATATAGGTCTTGATGAGCTCTCTCGTCAAGGCAGGGAAGAATATCGACAGCGCTGACGAGATTATCGCAGTCATCAGGTCCATGAACAGCAGTCCCTTGTAGGGCTTATAGTAATGCAGGAATCTCTTAAGCATCTATTTCTTCTTCCTCAAGCCAAACAGCCTCTCAAAGAAGCCTGGCTTCTTCACAGGCTCTGGCTTCTGCGCTGCAGGCTTGGCCATAGGAGCCGCCTGGGAAGCTTTCTTCTCATAAGCCTGCCTCTGTCGAGGTGGATTGCTCTTTCTCTGCTCCTGAGCCTTTGGATCATAGGCCTGCCTCTGTCGAGGCGGGTTGCTCATTCTCTGCTCCTGAGCCTTTGGATCATAGGCCTGCTTCTGTCGAGGCGGATTGCTCCTTCTCTGCTCCTGAGCGTTAAGATCGGAAGCAGCATATTGCTTTCTGTAGTAGTCCATTCGAGACCTGCTGTCCATGCTTGACAACGTGGAGACATCATCGGAGCGCCTTCTAGCTGGTGCAGGGCCTCTCTTCTGCTGGCTTGGCTTGCTGGCCTCGGTTCTGGGGGAATAGGAGGGCTTGGATTCAGGACGCCTTGGAGATCTGGTGTATGAGCTTGATGCAGGCCTTGGAGCTCTTTCCGGCCTCTGCGACCATCTTCTTCCCTGGCTCTTGTCCTCTACAACAGGCAGGTCATCATAATGGCATACGGGAATCTTCATCTGGATGTACTTCTCGATGTCCTCAAGGCCATAGACATATTCCTCGCATGCCAGCGTGACAGCCTTGCCGCTCTTCCCAGCTCTTGCTGTGCGTCCGATCCTGTGGACATAGTTCTCATAATCCTCTGGGATATCATAGTTTATGACCATCTCCAAATCATCGATCTGAAGTCCGCGGGCAGCTACATCGGTGGCGACAAGGATGTCAATCTTGCCTTCCTTCATCCTCTGAAGCGTCGTCAGCCTCTTGGACTGAGGCATGTCTCCCATAAGGTAGGCGCTGTTGTAGCCATTGAGCTTCAGCCTTTCGCAAACCTCGACGGTCCTGAACTTCATGTTGGTGAATATCAAGGCGCTCTTTGGCTTCTCCTTGGCAAGTATGCTCAGCAGTATGCCGAACTTTATGGACTTGGTGACATGATAGATCTCCTGCGTTATCTCCTTGACAGTGATCTCCTCTGGACATGCATTGATCACTTCCGGCTCATTCATATAGCTCCAGGCGATATTCTGCACCGCGACGCTCATTGTCGCGGAGAAAAGCATGGTCTGTCTCTGGGTCTTGTCGACAAGACCTGCAAAGATGGCCTTGATGTCTGGCAAAAAGCCCATGTCGAAGACCCTGTCGGCCTCATCGATTATGACATCAGTGAATATATCGAAGCGAATCTTCCCCGATCTCTTGAAATCCAGCAGCCTGCCGGGGGTTCCAACATACAGGTCAAGCCCCTCATGGGCATCCTTCTCCTGCTTCTCATAGCCGACTCCGCCATAGAAGCAGCCTATCTTGAAATCGGGTATGCCAGAGGCCAGGACAGCTGCGTCCTCTGCTATCTGCTGGGCAAGCTCCCTTGTGGGGCTTATCACCAATGCCTTTGCACTCTTGCCCTGGGCCTTGGCCTCAAGGTAGCGCTCAAGGAAGGTCAGGACAAACACCGCCGTCTTGCCGCTTCCGGTCTTGGACCTGACTATAAGGTCCTTTCCCTTGAGCCCCACAGGAAGCGCAAGCTCCTGCACCGATGTGCAGGTCGTGAATCCTGCATTTCCTATGCCCTTCGCTACGGGCTCCTGTAAATTGAGTTCTGTGAATTCCATTACCTTGTTCTTTCTTCCTGCTCCCAAGCCCTGATCATGGAACATATCCTCAGGG
>JAQVSP010000195.1 GCA_028700425.1 Sphaerochaetaceae bacterium
GAGGCCGACAATGGATCCTGCCTAGGAAACTTAAGAGTATGTGATGATTCTACCATACACAGCTGCAATGATCAAAGCCTTGAGGTGGATGGCTATAGACCTAGCGAAGATTCGAAGTCTGACAAGCTCTTCTTCGGTAGAAAATTAGAGTATGTTAAGGCAAAAATCCGCCTGATTCCTTATAGAAATTGGAATAATCGGGGTGAAGGCGAAATGAGAGTGTGGCTAAATACAATAAATAAACCACTTACCAAGTAGTCAAAAGGAGGAAAGCATGTTGAATAAAGGTTCGTTTTGGCTTGTCGTGGGTTCGCAGTTTCTCTATGGACAAGAGGTTCTTGATACGGTTTCTCAGAGAGCAGAGCAAATGTCAAAGGCTATGTCAGAGAAACTGGACTATCCTCTGATATACAAGGTGACTGCAAAAACTCCCCAGGATGTTAATAAAGTCATAAAGGATGCAAATTATGATGACTCTTGTCTGGGAATAGTGACTTGGTGCCATACTTTCTCTCCAAGCAAGATGTGGCTTAACGGCTTAGCTAACCTTCAAAAGCCATGGTGCCATCTTGCAACTCAGTTCAACACTTCTATACCCAATGAAGAGATTGACATGGGCTTCATGAACCTAAACCAGGCGGCGCATGGGGATCGCGAACACGGCTTTATTGGTGCAAGACTAAGGGCTGCCAGAAAAATAATAGCCGGCCATTGGGAAGATCCGGAAGTGCTGTCAGACCTTTCCCTCTGGATGAGAACCTGCGCTGGTGTTGCCTTCAGCAAAAGCCTGGGTGTCATGCGCTTTGGCGATAATATGCGCGAAGTCGCCGTCACTGAAGGCGACAAGGTACAAGCCCAGCTTAAATTTGGCTGGCAGGTCAATACCTGGCCTGTTGGACTCTTGGTGGAATATATTCATTCAGTCACAGAAGAGCAAGTTGATTCCTTGATGGATACCTACAGCGCCTCATATGACATTGCAACAGACAATATTGAGGCCATCAGGTACCAAGCCAGGGAAGAGCTAGCCATGAAGGCTCTGATGGATGAGCAAGGCTGCAAGGCTTTTACAAATACTTTCCAGGATTTATATGGCATGGAGCAGCTGCCCGGGCTTGCCAGTCAGCATCTTATGGCTCAAGGTTATGGCTATGGTGGTGAAGGTGACTGGAAAGTCTCTGCCATGACTGCAATCATGAAGGTCATGGGAAAGGATGGCAACGGACAATCAGCTTTCATGGAGGACTACACATATAATCTTGTTGAAGGAGCGTATTACAGCCTGGGAGCGCATATGCTTGAGGTCTGTCCTTCGATTGCTTCAAGGCGGCCTAGAATTGAAGTGCATAAGCTTGGCATTGGAGATCGAAAAGATCCCGCAAGGCTTGTATTCGAAGGCAAGGCTGGCTCTGCCATTGTTGTCAGCCTGATTGATGTTGGTGGACGCTTCCGCTTGATTTGCCAGGATATAGAATGTGTCAAGCCAATCCTGCCAATGCCTAACCTTCCTGTTGCCAGAGTCATGTGGAAGGCTTTCCCAAGCTTGAAAGAGGGGCTGAAGTGCTGGATTACCTCTGGTGGAGCCCATCATACGGTGCTCAGCTATGATGTTTCCGCCACGCAGATGCGCGACTTTGCCCGCATTATGGATGTTGAGTTCATTCATATCACCAAGGACACTGCTCCGGAAGCTCTGGAACATGAGATAATGCTTAACGACCTTTACTGGAAGTTAAAAGGTTAAACTAAAAAGGGGTTCAAATATTACCCGGCCGCGATAAAACTACCAGTTCACAAGCTATCTTACAGCTTATGCTCAGTTCGATTTCATCAATATCAAGAACTACAAGAACGTTTCCTCTAATAAAACAGTTTCAGATTATCAGCTTGTTCTTAGTGTAAGCCTTGCCTACTGAGAACGGTTAGTTTCCATGTAATAAAAAGACGGTATTCACCCAGCTGCCGTCTTTCTTTTGAATTTCATATTGAGTATTGATATGGCGTGAAGTATCCTAAGAACATGAAAAGAAATATAGCATTTATTGTTTGTCTTCTTCTGGCAGCAAGCCTTTTCGCTTCACTCAAACCAGTTGTAAGCATCAATCCTTTTTTCACATTCGACAACAGCCCATCCGGTATTGAGTTGGGCCATGGCACTTGGAAGCAGTCTGTAGGCCTTCAGAACCCTGATTGGTGGGAGACAAGACAGGATTACTGGAACAAGGCATTTGACAAGATGGATTTCATGAATCTTGGTTTTGTCGTTGATACAGACATGATCGATATAGTATCAATCACAGACATTCTTCAGGATTCATTCATGCAGTTCACAAATGACGGAAGAATCATGTCAAATGTCCCTTTCGTCAACGGTGCCAGTGTAGACCTTACATTCCCGAGAGTAAGCTACATTGACTACACAAACAACGGAATATATCTCTCTATCGGTAGAAGACAGATCAAGTGGGGACCCTCTACATATGACATGGCTATCTCCAATTCCCAGCCATTTCTTGACAATTTCTATGGTTCATATACCACAGATATCTCCAGCAAGTGGGATTTCACATACAGCTTCATGGGAATCGCCTATAAGCATCTGTTTGACGTAGGAGTTCCTGCAACAGGAGCACCTCAATCCACATTCACCCACAGGTTCATATTTGAGAATGACAATATCCGTCTGTCATTTGCCGAATTGAACAACATCTATGGCAAGCAGGCTTCTCTGTTGGATTTCTCTCCTCTTGCACTGTG
>JAQVSP010000061.1 GCA_028700425.1 Sphaerochaetaceae bacterium
CCATCAGGGTGTTTCCACAAACGACCTCGCTAATCACCGGCTCCAGACTCCGTCAAGTCCAGAATAACATCGAACCTTCCTGTGCAGAAGCCAATTCTCTTGACCTTGCGTGGTCAGTGTATTTTTTGTCTTCTTAAAAAAATGATAGAAGTGAGAAATAATTTCACACAATGAAAAATATTCACAATATTTAGCCTGACAATGAGGAGAAAACGCTAAAAAACTGCAGCTTGAGCACTTGGCACGATATTTGCAATATAATAGTCAGAGCAACAGTTTTTTTCATACCTCCTTAGTATGGTGGCACCTGGATGAAAGTCCAGGTGCCTTTTTGTTTAAGCTTGCTCAAGAAAATCAAGGACAGCATTGTTGTATTCTAGGCTTCTCTTCTTGAGAAGGAAATGATCTCCCTCAAGAATCAGGAGCCTTGATTCAGGTATGCTCTGGGCAATTCGTCTTGTCTCCTTGTCCTTGATCATGTCGCAGTCTCCAGCAATGACCAGTGTCCTGCTTCTTATTTTTTTAAGGTCACTTGCCTTGATGTGAGGCTGGAAAGCCATAAGGCTGAGTATCTCTTTTCTTCGTTTTGCTTGTTCTGAGAAAAGAGACAGGATTGCCATCAAGAGCCATTCAGCATAAATGGGGACCTGATAGGAGAGCTTGCATCCACAAGGAGATAGATTGGCTCCATTTATTACAAGCCTATCTACATTTCTTGGATGATTGATAGCATAGGTCAAGGCAGTGTTGCCGCCATCTGAGAAGCCAAGGATGCTTGGCTTCTCAATTCCAAGCTTATCTAGAAGCCTCTGCAAATCATCTGAGAATGTCTGGAAAGTCATCGGCAAATCTCCTCGGGGAGACTTGCCATGGCCTCTGGTGTCAACAAGGATGAGCATGAAAGCCTTAGAGAAGCTTTCAACCTGGCCAGAAAAGACATTCATGTCCTCGTTGTTTCCGTGAAGCAGGACCAACGGCTTTCCTTGTCCAATTATCTTGAAGTTCAAGCTTATGCTCATGAACTCATTATGGCAGAAAAAGAAGCCGGCGTGAACAGCTGCAAAAAGCCCTTAAGTTGTTTTTCAGTGGTTGGATTGTGGCTGATAACGACAATTGATACAAGCATTCTAGGCTATTTGTCCTAAATATGCTTAATTAATGCAGCCAAAGCGACCAATGAGCTGTAAAAGTGCTGTTGGGGATGCGCAAGTAAAAGGACCATCGAAGCAGATCAAGGTAAATGATAAAAATGACTTGCTTTAAATTAAGCTCTATTTCATGCTGTTAAAAGTCAAATCCTAAAAATCGTGATAGCCTGCTTTTGAAAAATGTCGGATAATATTCTTGCATGACAGAAAGTACGCGAAGCAATCATGCAAAGCCTCAGGATTTTTAGTTGCTAAACGACAAAAAACTGTTGACTTTAGACAGGTGCATCGTTCAGTATATGAAACTAAGAAACAAGCAAAAGAACAATTGAGGCAGAACCAAAGCAGACTGATATGGGGGTTTCTTTCCTTGAAATACGAAGCAATAATCATTGGCGGAGGGCTTTCCGGATTGACTGCAGCCAGCTTGCTGGCAAAGCGTGGCCTTTCTGTAGCTGTAATCGAGAAAAGCTATAATCCAGGAGGATCCTGCGGCATATTCCGCCGTGGTGATGCGACTTTTGAACAGGGCGCAGCCATGCTGTACGGCTTTGGAGAAAAGGGCTTTAACGCCCATCGCTTTGTATTCAATTGCCTTGAAGAGCCTATTGATATCATTCGCCATGACCTTCTGTACTGCTTGAATTTCAAGGGGCGAAGAATACGTTTCTGGGCTGACGTCAATAGATTTGCCGATGAGCTTTCAGAGGTGTTTCCAAGCGAGAAGGAGAATATCCATAGGTTCTACCATGACATGATGACCATGTACCGCCATATCATGGTGGAGTCCCCCAGCTATAACACCCCAGACGAGACAGAAGGCAGGGCAGCACTGAAAAGCATGCTGAAGCATCCTGCTTCATACATTCGCTTCTTGGGGTACCTAAACAAGAGCGCCAAGGCTCTGCTTCAGAAGTATTTCTCTGATCCAGAGATCTTCAAGTTCTTTGACAAGCTGACCTCAACCTACTGCTATGCAACAGTGGAGGAAGCACCCGCTGTCCTTGCAGCTGTTATGTTTGTGGATAATCATGTCGGCGGCAGCTACTATCCAGCTGGCTCTACCTTGTTCTTGCCAGGCAAGCTTGAGAAGGTCATTGAAGAGAATGGCGGGGATATGATTCTTCAAAGAGAAGCGGTGTCCATCCTGTTCAATGATGATAAGCCCTTCGGTGTCAGGCTGGATGATGGACGTGAACTCTTCTCAAGTTGCATCATATACTCGGGAACTGTCTGGAACCTGTATGGCAAGCTGATTGACCGTCGATATTCAACTCGGATGCGCCAAGAATGGGCGAAAAGGCAGGTCCCTACCTACCCAAGTGTTGTGCTTTATGCCTTGGTTGACCGAAGTGTCATACCAGAGGATGCAGCTGCTATAGAGATGCTTGTGGGCAACCCTGACAAGCTGGATGAAAGCGAGGTGACTGTTTATATGCTAAGCATAGACGACAGGACCCTGTGCAATGAGGACGAGCATGTCGTTGAGGTCATCGGCCCTACCTTTGAAGATTGGAACACATCAGATAGAGGCGAGTATCAGATAAAGAAGCAAAAGGAGCAGGATCGTCTTATAGGCGTGCTGGAAAAGAGGTTCCCAGGCTTTAAGGAGGCTGTTCGGTATGCTGAGGTGGCAACTCCAAGGACAATTGAACGCTATACCATGAAAAACGGAGGCGCGGTGGCAGGTCCCAAGCAGATGCTGGGACAGCACATGTTCCGCCGCCTGCACACTCGCACCCAATGGGACAATCTATTCTGCTGCGGCGAATCCACTGTAATGGGAACAGGAACGCCGACAGTGACGACCTCTGGGCTTTCAGCAGCCAATGCGGTTCTCAAGAAGCTTGGAAAAGAACCTTATATCCATAGAGAGAACATGACAAATTTCGTACGCATTGTAGAAAAGCCCTTTACCGTAGATCGCCTTTACGATGGGTATGACGAAAGCACACGCACTGTGATGCTGAAAGCTATGCATTGCAGGCTATGTGAGCATCCTTCTTGCACTAGGGCTATGGATATAAGGGGCATCATGCGCCGCGTTGCCGTTGGAAATCTTGAAGGAGCAAGAAAGGTAGTGCTTCAGAATCCTCCCAGTCATGATGAGCTTGCAAGATATGAGGAGAATTGCATCTGCGCAAAGGAGGGCAAGCCGGCTGTAAGGATCCAGGAGATAATTGATTATTTGCAGGGGGAAAAAGCGTGATAAGGGAATTCGATGCGATTGTAGTAGGCGGAGGCATTGCTGGCCTTACAAGTGCAGCCTATCTCTGCCGTTATCAATGCAGCCCGCTGCTCTTGGAAAGATCCTCTAAGACCGGAGGGCTTCTGAATACCTTCTGGAATAAAGGCTATGCCTTTGATGCAGGCATCCGTGCCTTTGAAAGCTCAGGCATTCTGCTGCCCATGCTCAAGAGCCTGGGGCTGGAACTAGAATTGGTGCAGAACCCTATATCAATCGGAATCAAGGATCGATGGACAAGGCTGGCTTCAAGAGAAAGCCTGGGACAATACGCCAGCATGCTTATTGGCATATTCCCAGAGAATGAATCAAATATCAGGAAGATAGAGCAGGAAATCCAGAAAGTGATGACTTACATGGATGTGATCTATGGCATAGACAACCCGCTGCTTCTTGATGACATGATGGAGCCAGAATATCTCTTAAAGACACTTCTTCCATGGCTTCTCAGATACCAGGTCAACATTCGCAAGGCAAGCCGTCTGGACAAGCCAGTTATCGAATGCCTTAGAGGATTCACTGAAAATCAAGCTCTCATAGACATGATTGTCCAGCATTTCTTCAAGGATACACCTACCTTCTTTGCCCTAAGCTATTTCGGCTTGTACCTGGATTGCCTTTATCCCAAGGGCGGCACAGGCGCCCTTGCCCAGGCAGTGGCTGGCTATATCCAGCGCTCCGGCGGTACAATATTGACGGATGCAGCAGTGACTGAAGTGGATGTCGCTCACAAGCTGCTTCGCACAGCAAGCGGCGAGACCTATGGCTACAGGAAGCTGGTCTGGGCTGCAGACCAGAAGGCGCTGTACGCAGCTGCTGCAAAGGCTGGGAAACCAAGAATGCTCAGGCAGGGTGCCATGGTCGAAAAGGGACAGGCCGGTGATTCGGTGCTCTCCTTTTTCATGGGTGTTGATTTAGAAAGAAGCTACTTCACACAAAAGTGTGGAGCTCACGGCTTCTACACGCCATCGACTATAGGCCTGTCTTCACTTGTAAGCTGGAATCATGCTGCAGAGACTGAAGAGGACTTGAACGAATGGATCAAGCTCTATCTAGAGCGCACTACCTATGAGATCTCATGCCCAGCGCTGAGAGACTCATCTCTTGCTCCAGAAGGCAAGACAGGGGTCATAGTAAGCACCTTGATTGATTATCGGCTTGCTAGGTATATGGCCGATGCTGGCCTCTATGATGGATTCAAGGATCTTTGCACCAGAAAGGTCATTGATGTGCTTAGCTCCTCTGTATTCCCAGGACTTTCGGAAAAGATTGAATTTGCGCTCTGCTCCACGCCGCTGACGATCGAACGGGAGACTGGCAACTCGCAAGGAGCCATCACAGGCTGGGCATTCACCAATGCAGATATGCCTTCTGAAAACCGCTTTAGAAAGATCACTAGATCGATCAAGACACCGATAGAGGATGTCTACCAATGCGGCCAGTGGACCTTCAGCCCCTCTGGGCTGCCGGTATCCATACTCACTGGAAAGCTGGCAGCTGATGCAATCAGCAAGAAGCTGAAGCGCAAATAGAAAAGACTTCCATGGCGCTAGGCCGCACTGCCTTCTCTTCTGCGCATTGCTATGGTATATAAGCCTATGCCAAGGCCGAGGCCCAGCCCCAAGCCCGAATGTATTGTTACAAAATTCAGGTCTATCTGGCCAAATATCTGAAACACCCTCTCCAGCCACGCTTTTATTCCATAGCCAAGATTCAAGGCTCTTACCATGAAGCCTGAAACGATGGATACGGCAGCGCAGGAGGCAGAAAACAGCAGAACGGACTTTCGGCCATACACCAAGGCTCCAAAGACTGCTCCAGCGGCAGCTCCCATGAGGATGATTGCAATCACATCCGACAATCCCGCGTTGTCAAGGCTTTCGGCAAAGGACGGAATCAGGAATTCCAGGCCGTATGCCAAGCCTTCAAGCAGGACGAAAACCCCAAGCATGCCAATCGGTGTTGCAATCATTCCTGCGATAGCCATCCGGCCAATCATCTTCTGCCTGAAGTGAAATGCACCAAGCAAAAGCCCGCCTATGACACCGGAGAGCAAGGTTCCAAGGATATAGTTGTTAAAGTGCAGCATAAGGGTGCATGCAATGACTGAGCTGATAAGAAATGAAACCTTCCCCATTATCAATGACCAGATACCGTTGAGAATATCGGAATGGTCGATCTTAAGCTTCATGGTCTCCTCCTTGCTGATAGATCATCAGCTGCTGAAAAGCCTCCACACAGGCCAACTACGTCCAAGCTGCCTGTGAAGGGCTTGGCAGCCAAGCCGTTCTTTCATATCCACCGAACATTCCATTTATCGCATCAGCCTTATTGCTGATTTCCATAGCTGACTTGCATCATCCCTCTGCTGAAGCACTGAGCTCGCCCAGTCTTTCCAAGCTAGAAGCGCACTCTCCACATGCAGCGTAAGAATAATATCGTGGCTACGCTTGCCTTTGTCATTTGGTGATCGCTTAGCTATCATATTGCCCTCTTGCTTCAGCATTGCTTAAAGCCACCCAGATCGCCTTGGTCATCTTGTTGACCGATGCACAGAACCTCGCGATTCAAGTGTATCATTGCACTGTGCACTTTACAATATGCATAATGTTGTTCGCTTTTTGCTGCCTTGCATTCTCTCTGCCATAGAAGATCAAAATAAAGCGCAATGGCTTTCTTGTCAGGGGCTTATTATGCTTTGCAGTGGACATCAAGCTCTGTTGGTGTGATAATCTTGGCTATGAATAAGATCCTGGTTACTGGCTTTGAGCCTTTTGACGGCAGCCTTGTCAATCCTTCCATGGATGTTGCTCTCTTGATGGGCGGCATTGCTCTTCCGGTCTCCTATGAAAGATCGGCCGCCCTGGTCCTTGGCTATGTCCAAAAGCAGAAGCCTGATTTGGTGATTCATCTGGGCCTGGCAAGGGGACGCAAGGCGATAAGCCTTGAGACAAAGGCCTTCAACATGAGAAGATCTGCAATCCCTGACAGCGATGGAGTGCTCCTGGACGGCCAGGCTATTGTCGATGGCAAGCCCGCTATCCTTGAGACCAAGGTTGAGGCCTCTAGGCTTAGCCTTCTGCTGGATGCAGCAGGGATAGCCTCCTGCATCAGCTCTGATCCGGGACGCTATGTCTGCAACAGCCTGTATTACTCCAGCCTGCTCAGCCTGGACTGCCCTTGCTTGTTCGTTCATCTGCCTGGATATGATTGCATGGATAGGCAGACAATGCTGCAGGCCGTGAGGCTCATCTGCCTTGGCTTTTTCTCAAGAACCATAATGATAAGCTCATGCCTTCTTAATGAGAGCTGCCGCTATGATGGAAAAGGCTTTGATATACCTGCCCTTAGGGCTCTTTCCAAGGACTTTAGGATCATAAGCCATTGTCCAGAAAGGTCCTTGGGCTGTCCTAGGCCTTGCTGTGAGATAAAAGAGGGCAGGGTGATCGACAGCAATGGCAAGGACATGACCAAGGCCTTTGAAGAGGCTTCGCAAGCCATGGTCCAGAAGGCTAGGGGAAACGAGGTGAGAATAGCGTTTCTTAAGGACAAGAGCCCCAGCTGCGGTACAAGGCGCATTTATGACGGGACATTCACAGGCAAGCTTATAAGCGGATCCGGAACTGCAGCCTCCGCCTTGGAGAATAATGGCATTGAATGCATTGCATGCCTTTCTTAGTGGCGGTAGAATGAGCCTATGATGAAAAAGCCAATACTGCTAGTCTTTTTGCTCCTGATTCTCCTGGCGCCCTGCCTTGCCCAGAGAGGCGTTGATATCTTTCCCTTTGATGGCTATAAGTTCAGCTTCTCTGTAGATGACAGCCAGATGAGCATAACTTACCCTGAAGAGCTTGGATCGGACTACATGGCCTATGTGATTGATACCTATATGGAGATCAGTCCAGAGCTGTGGGAATCCTTTGGCTTTGCAGACTATTACTGGCCGGAAGGCTCAAGCCTTTACTTTGGCCTTGCGCGCCCTTGCGCGGCGGAGGTGATAGACAAGGGCCTTGATGGCTTTGTCTGGCTTTTCTTCAGCGAGGAGTTTGAGGGCCGCGAAGTGGAGCTTAAAAGCTATGAGACATCAAAGGGCACTGTGAAGATAGGTCATAGCCCTGTATTTGTGCGCCTGGAAACCGAAGAGGGAATGGGGGATCTTATCAAGGCCTCAGATGACAGCGCGCCAGACAACCTTCATGCCCGTTTCTTCTCTGAAAATGCAAGAGGCTATTTCATGGCAGATGCCTCAGCCTTCTCAGCCTTGCTTGAGGACATGGTTGACAGGTATGCAAAGGCTAATCCTGTGATCACTGACTATCTTGATATGAACACCACTCTCAAGGGGCTTTGGAAAATAGATGGAGTCAGGGTCGGGATCGAGATTGATGGACTAGGGTTCTTCTTCAGCATGGAAGGCGAGCATGTCTTGCATGCTGCCCAGTCTATGGACGGAATGCCTGGCTACTTCACAGCCGCCGCCGATGATGGGCTTTGGATCTTCAAGGAAGACAGCAATCCAATGCGGTCCTCTGAGTTCTCTGATGTCATCAACGCCGTCTTCAAGGGACAAAGGCTGGAGAAGCTCATTGAGATTCCAGTCATCGATGAGCAAGGTAGGGCTTCCTTCAGTGCATTATGCCTTTTCATCTCTCTCAACCTGGACCTATTCGAGAATTTCTCAGTCGAAAGCTCATACTTTGAGCTTGATTCTAAAGCAATCACTATCAGCATTGTTAATAAAGAGTTAAGCGACAAGAACCTTGAGACGGGAAACATAGCAGAGCGTTTTACTGGCTTCTACAAGGCCTTATTAAAAAAACTTTGATGATTTTCTTCATCAAATAGCTCTTTTTGTGCACAAGCTTGACAATATGTATTGCAGGCTGGTGGCGTTTTTGTTATTTTTTTCTTGCAAATATATGTTTTTGTGGGAGAAGGCATAATATGAAACCAGTTTGGATGGGACGTTACAAGAAACTCATTGATCATTTGATGGCGGGCTTTAATGTCTATTCACGCACGTGTGCTGATGAGCTGGAGCTTGCTCCTGGATGCAAGGTTTCCTATGTCCAGATGCAGGTTCTTGAGTACTTGATGGAGAACGAGGACAAGATGGAGAAGATGGCCATAGTGGCTTCTAATCTAGGAATGCTGCCAAGTGCATTCTCTAAGCTGATAAGCCGCCTCATGGAAAAAGGCTACATCGAGAAGCATCATGCCAATGACAACCGCAAGGATATCATCCTTAAGGTGTCTAGAAAAGGTCATGAGATCTATGACCGCTTTGCCAATACGGTTCTCCTTCCAGCGTTCAAGCCGATGTTCGATGCTCTTTCAAGCCTAAGCGACTCGGAGGTTGATTTTTTTGCAAACAGCCTGGTCATCAGAAAGGCAGAATAGCTTTTTTCTCCTTGTAATATTGGGCTTCACGCCTTAATATCCAAGAAGGAGCATTTCTGTGGAAAAATACGATCTGATTGTGATTGGCGCAGGCCCAGGCGGCTATGAGGCTGCAATCAAGGCAAGCGCGCTTGGTCATAGCGTGCTTCTCATAGAGAAGGACAGGCTGGGAGGCACTTGCGCCAACAAGGGCTGCATCCCTACAAAGAGCCTGCTTCATTGCGCCAAGGCCTATGCTGCAGCAAGCAGCAGCCAGGAGCTTGGCGTTGAGGTCGACAAGGCTTTTTTTAACCTCCAGAAGGCAATGGCCTGGAAGGAACAGGCTGTGGAGAGCGTGGGCAAGGGTGTTGAGCTTCTTTTGAAGAATGCCGGAGTTCAGGTGCTTCTTGACGCTGCAGCCTGTCTTGATGCCCATCATGTCCAGGTCGCTGGACGCATAATTGAGGCTGACTTTCTGATCCTGGCCACAGGATCAGAGCCTGCACGTCCGCCGATTCCAGGCTCGGACGGACCCAATGTCATTACAAGCGACGAAGCCCTTGTTATGGAGTTGCTTCCCCAGTCGATTGCCATCATAGGTGGAGGAGTCATAGGCATTGAGCTTGCTTCCTTCTTCAGCCTGATAGGCGTCGAGGTCAGCGTCATAGAGATGCTTGATGAGATACTTCCCATGTGCGATCGAGAGCTTGCCAAGCTTGTCAGGCGTGGCCTGGACAAGGTCAGCTTCAACCTTGGGTGCAAGGTCACTCAGATAGACAGTGAAGGGGTCCAGTTCACCGATTCCAAGCAGAAGCAAAGGCGTGTTGACAGTCAGCTTGTGCTTATGAGCATCGGCAGAAGGCCTGTGACCAAGGGCCTTGAAGCCCTTGGCCTGGAAACTGCCAGAGGCTATATTGCTGTTGATTCGCACATGAGAACAAGGCTGGGCAATGTGTTTGCGATTGGAGATGTCAATGGCAAGAGCATGCTTGCCCATAGTGCAAGCGCCATGGCAGAAGTTGCAGTAAGCAGCATTTTCGGCTCGGAGGCGATGAGCTTTGACCCAATAAGCGTGCCTTGGGCTGTATACAGCCACATAGAGGCAGCAGGCTGCGGACCTACGGAGGACCAGATGAAGAGCCAGATGCGCAAGTGCCTTTGCGCCTCTGTGCCTATGAGATCCAACGGAAGAGTGCTGGCGGAGCTGTCCAAGAGGGCAGTGGGAAGTGCAAAGATGATCTGCGATATGGATGGAACAATTCTTGGGATTCATATCGTTGGCCCTTATGCCAGCGAGCTTATATGGGGAGCCTCGGTTCTCATCTCAAGCCGCGTCAATGTCAAGGCCATACGATCTGCTGTATTCTCTCACCCCTCCGTGAGTGAAGTCATCCTGGAATGTGCAAGGGCGATAGAATGCTGACCCAGTGTGTTCGCCTTCACAAGGCCTATGATGCCAGGCTTGAGAGTGTGGAGCTTCCAGGCATCAATGAGGATGAGATCCTGGTAAGGATTGTAACCAATACAATATGCATGTCGGATTACAAGGGCCTTATTCAGGGCGAGAAGCACAAGAGGGTCCCTAAGAGCCTTTCTCAGAAGCCTGTAATGATGGGCCACGAGATATGTGGCACAATCATAGAGGTAGGGCAGAGATGGAGAAGCTTCTATCGCCCCTCTATGAGGTTCACGGTCCAGCCTGGCCTTAATCCGCCTGGCACCTGCTATGCCACAGGCTACTCCTTTCCCTTCTTCGGAGGCTACAGCGAATATGCCATAGTCCCAGCTTATCTCATCGAGGCCGGAGGGCTGCTGGTCTATGAGGGAGAGGCTTTCTTCGAGGGCTCCTTGGCCGAGCCATACAGCTGCGTCATCAGCACAGTCCACAGCCTCTATCATACAAGGCAGTTTGAATACGAGCACCTGATGGGCCCCAAGGCCGGCGGATCTGTGCTTGTAATAGGAGCCTGCGGCTCCATGGGCCTTGCCTGCCTGGACTATCTTGCCCATGGACCCTATCAGATAGCGCGAATCGTGGCTTGCGACATCAATCGCAAGAAGCTGGACAGGGCCGCCAGCCTACTGGATGATCCGAGGCTTCTCTTCACCGATTCCAATAGGCTTGATGAGCTTCTGGAGCTCAATGAGGCCCAAGGATTTGACGATGTGATCTGCATGGTGGCAGAGCCAGGCATCGTAGAGCTTGCTCAGGCTTGCCTGGGCAGCGACGGATGCCTTAACTTCTTTGCAGGCCCTATGGAAAGGTACATCTTACTTATATCGAACTCACATTTACCACAATCAAAACTATATATAAGAGAGG
>JAQVSP010000196.1 GCA_028700425.1 Sphaerochaetaceae bacterium
ATCGACTCGCTGAACAACTGGTACATCAGGCGCTGCAGGCGAAGATTCTGGAAGAGCGAAAGCGACAGTGACAAGAAGGGTGCCTATGACACGCTTGGCTATGTCCTGTTGACCTTCTGCAAGCTTGCCTGCCCGATAATCCCCTTTGTCACAGAGGAGATCTATCAGAACCTCAAGACCGACGACATGCCTCAGAGCATACATCTTTGCTCCTATCCTCAGAATACTGAGGAATACAAGGAGCCGGCCCTTGAAGACCAGATGAACCTGGCCATGAGAACAGTCAGCCTTGGGCGAGCCCTCAGAGCCTCCACCGGCCTGAAGATACGCCAGCCATTGAGCACGGTCTTCATCGTAGACCGCAGCGAGGATGAGAGACGGATCCTTGAGTCCATGACAGACATCATAGTCGAGGAGCTCAATGTTAAGAGCGTGAAGATCGACGAGGATGAGAATGGGCTTGTAAGCTTCTCAGCCAAGGCCAACTTCAAGGTTCTTGGAAAGAAGCTTGGAAAGAGCATGAAGGCAGCCGCCCAGAAGATCGAGGCTCTTAGCTCCAAGGTTCTCAGCGACATGCTCAACGGCAAGACCTTCAGGATGGACTACGAGGACGGTTCAATAGACCTGACAGCTGATGACCTGGTGATAGCCCGAACAGAGAAGGAGAATGTTAAGGTTCTCAATGAGGGAACGATCACTCTTGGCTTTGACACCGAGCTTACCGACAGCCTGGTCTGGGAAGGCGTAGCCAGGGATCTGGTGCGCATAATCCAGAGCAGCCGAAAGGACATGGGCCTTGAAGTCAGCGATCGCATCGAGCTTGTCATAAACGGGCCTGAGATCGTTGAGAAGACCCTTGAGGCCTTCAAGGCCTACATCATGGGCGAGACGCTTGCTGTAAAGCTGGATTATGATCAGACTTTGGACGGGCCAATTATTGAAGCTGGCGATCTAGATGTCATCATATCCATCAAGAAAGCCTGATGCGAAAACTTGCCCTGCTTGTCTTGCTGGCTTTGCTTATCCTGGCAGGCTGCACAACGCAGACTGCCAGGCAAGGCGATGCCTTGGAGACTCTTGCAAGCCTTGATTGCTCATTCATTGTTGCAATAGACAACGAGAACAATCCCGGCACATTGTCCATAGACAGGATCAGAAGGCTTTATGCCACCTTCGACCAATTGGACAGCCTATATGCAATAGCGGACATAGGAGCTGGCGACTTGCTTGCCAACGCCTTTCTTGCCAGCAAGATGGATAAGACAAAGGTTGATGGAATGACAATCTACAACAAGAATGGCCTTGAGGCAGTGTCTTCCAAGCGTCTTGTCTATGCCTCGACCAAGTCTGTCATTCCTCTTCTGAAGGCTTCGCATATGGCCTATGACGGTCTGGATCAGGGTGTCAAGGACCGTCTTAGCTCAAGCAAGATAGGCCTCTATGCCCGCAATCCTGCCAGCCTGCAGATCATAGGAATGGGGGAGGCGCAGCTGGGAATCAGGGAAGCCTTGGTCCTCATTGCATCCCAAGGCCTGGAAATCGAGGCTGTCCTATCAACAGAAGCCCAGGCAAAGGCCTTTTCCACAATTCTCAAAGCCTGGTATATTGCAAATCTTCGCCTTGATGGCATAAGCTTCAAGACAGCCGATATCTCAAGTCTCTTCAGCCTGCAAGGGTGCAAGGTGTCATTGAGAGGGGCAGCTATAACAAAAGGCCTTCAGTCAAGCCTAGCAGAACTGATGGCAAAAATAACATTGAAGGAGTCATTATGAGAATTCTTACAGGAGACAGGACTACAGGCAAGCTTCACCTTGGCCATTATGCAGGTTCCCTAAGCTCAAGGGTCGCTCTCCAGGACAAGTATGATACATTCATCCTGCTTGCAGATGTCCAGGCCCTTACAACACACTTTGATAATCCAAGCCTGATTCAGAGCTCGATAATCGATGTGGCTATAGACAACATCTCTGTTGGCCTTGACCCTGAGAAGGTCACGATCATCCAGCAGTCCCAGGTTTCCTCGATAGCGGAGCTGACCATCTTCTACTCGATGCTGGTCACAGTCAATCAGCTTTCTCACAACCCCACCATCAAGACTGAGGCCAAGAACTATGGCTACAAGGAGATGACCTACGGCTTTCTTGGCTATCCTGTAAGCCAGACTGCAGACATCACGTTCTGCAATGCAGACCTGGTGCCGGTAGGGGAGGATCAGCTTCCTCACATAGAGATGTGCCGCAAGATTGTGCGCAAGTTCAATGATCTTTATGGCACAGAGATCACCGAGCCAGAGGCACGGCTTTCCAAGATCGGCAGGCTCTGCGGCCTGGATGGAAATGCAAAGATGGGAAAGAGCCTTGGAAATGCACTCTACCTCAGCGATGATGAGGCCACTGTCAACAAGAAGGTCATGGAAGCCGTCACCGATACCAACAGGATAAGCGTAAAGATACCTGGCAACCCAGATGTCTGCACAGTCTACAAGTACCATCAGAGCTTCAACAGCCAAGAGTCAGAGAACATATGCAGCATGTGCAAGAGCGCAACGATAGGATGCGTTGCCTGCAAGAGGCTTCTTGCTGCCAAGCTCAATGCTCTGCTGGATCCTATGAGGCAGAAGAGAGCCTACTACGAGTCTCACCTAGATGAGATCAAGGGCTTGATAGCCGCCGGAACAGCCAAGGCAAACAGGATAGGCAACGAGAACCTGGAGAAGATAAAGGACAAGATGCATATCCTGATCAAATGACCAG
>JAQVSP010000197.1 GCA_028700425.1 Sphaerochaetaceae bacterium
CTTGGCACAGGCGGACTTGGAATGAATGCCATCCAGATAGCCAAGCTTTTCGGAGCCGAGGTCTATGCCACAAGCCGCCAGCAGGAGAAGCTGGACATATCGCTGAAGATGGGCGCTGATGCAGTGATCAACACCAAGACCCAGAATCTAAACGATGAAATTAGACGCCTTACAGACGGGGCCATGTGCGATGTGGTCGTAGACAACATCGGCATCAAGACCTCCATCAATGACTCCCTGAAGCTTGTATGCCCAGGAGGAAAGGTTATTCTCGCCGGCTACAACGATCCTCTTTTTGAGGCTGATTTTCAGGACATGATGAAATTCGAGAAGGAGATTCTTGGCATACGAGGAATGACACGCCAGGATCTTGTTGAGGTCATTAGGCTGGTTGAGGCTGGAAAGATCACTCCGTTCATCTATAAGACGATTCCATTTGAGAGAATAAATGAGGGCCTTGGGATGCTGAGATCTGGTGAGGCAAAGGGACGTGTGGTCCTGACATTCTAGGAGGAAGATGCAATGAGAGATCATGTGATGGTTGTGGGCTGCGGCATGATGGGCAGCGGCATCGGAGCTATGAGCGCTCTGGCTGGCAACAGGACCTTGCTGGTTGATGTGGATGAGGCCCATGTATCTTCTGGGCTGAAGAAGGCCCTTGACTGCATCGAGATCAGAAGAGCAAATGGCCTGAACACAGACAATGAGGCACAGCTTGCCTCCTCTTTGCTTGAGACCAGCACTGATATGGCAGCAGGCGCAGGGTCTGCGTTTCTTGTCATTGAGGCAATCATAGAGAAGGTCGAGGCCAAGCAGGACCTTTTTGCCAAGCTGGATGAGATCCTGCCTGCCGAAGTGCCGATATGCAGCAATACAAGCGGCTTGAGGATCACTGACATCAGCGCCAAGTGCAAGAGACCTGAAAGAACAGTGACGACTCATTTCTGGCTCCCGGCCCACCTGGTGCCTCTTGTGGAGGTGGTGATGGGTGACAGAACAGACGAAAGCGTGGCTGTCAAGGTGCGTGATATGCTCAAAACATGGAAGAAAAGCCCGGTTTTGGTCAAGCGCGACCTGCCTGGGCAGCTTGCCAATAGGGTATTCCAGGCCATCATCAGAGAATCAATCGATATAGTCTCAAGCGGACTTGCCAGCGCAGAGGATGTAGATACAGCTATCGCAGCTGGCATGGCAATGAGATTCCCAGTATGGGGCCCTCTGATGCATCTGGATGCAATCGGAACAGACTTAGGCCTGAGCGTCCAGGAAACAGTGCTGCCAAGCATTTGCGCAGACAAGACTGCAAGCCCTTATATAAAGAGCATGGTTGCACAGGGAGATCTTGGAGCCAAGACGGGCAAGGGGTTCTACGACTGGTCTGATAGAAGCATTGCCGATGCCATGGCCAGGCGCGACAGGTTCATAATTGAATCTGTCAAGCTGGTTGATAAGGTAAAGTCCTGAAATGAAGCAGCTTTTCCTTCTAGGCTCTTACACTGAGCCGATACTTTTCGGGACTGGAGAAGTCTTCCAGGGCAAGGGCAAGGGCATATCTGTCTGCGCTCTTGAGAACGGAAGGATCAGCCTGGTCTCCGAGATTGCTGTGAGAAACCCATCCTTTGTCTGCTTTCTCGAAGACAAGGTCTATGCTGTCAATGAGATGAAGCAGTATATGGGAAGCGATGGCGGAGGCCTTACCCAGCTTACAATGCTGGACAATCTGTCTTTGAGGATAGACAAGTCATGCAATATCGGGGGAAAAGATCCATGTCATCTGTCCATCAGCCCAGATAAAAGGCTCCTTGCAGTGGCAAACTTTGCAAGCGGGTCAGTGTCTGCCGTGAACTTGGAACCTGATGGCAACATGATTCCATCCAGCCTAAGAGTAAGCCAGCATGAAGGCCATAGCGTCCACCCTATTCGACAGAAGGGCCCCCATGCCCATAGCTGCATATTCGATTCTCGCGGCCATCTCCTTGTCCCCGACCTAGGCCTGGACAAGCTTGTGGTTTATGGCTATGCCGATGGCAGCTTAGAGAGAAGCCATGATATTGACCTAATGCCGGCAAGCGGACCACGCTATGGAGAGTTCAGCAAGGACGGAAGGCATTTCTACCTCATCAATGAAATCAGCTCCAGCGTTGTTCATTACGAAGTATGCAGTGATGAGCTTGTCCAGAGGGAGACATCTTCCACTCTTCCAGATGGCTTTGACCAAGGCAATATATGCTCAGACCTGCATCTTTCAGGCCATTTCCTCTTTGCCTCCAACAGAGGCCATGACAGCATAGCTGTATTCAGGATAGATGAAAGCGGATGCCTGCATCTTGTTCATAGGCAGAGTTGCGATGGAAAGACACCACGTAACTTTGCAATAGACCCTACAGGCCATCATCTTCTTGTGGGCAATCAGGACAGCGACTACATAAGCGTCTTCGAGATCAACGAGGATGGAAGCCTTAAGCTATGCAGCAGGTATGAGACAGGGTCTCCTGTTTGCATCAGGTTCTTGGAATAAGAGGCCTTAACACGTGGCACGGCATCATCAAGAGGCATGTTAAATCAAGGACGCTTTTGAGCTTGTCAAGGCATCCATGAATGTCGCCTACTATCAGATTTCCTCCCATTTATAGCCTCCCTGCAATTACAATCTAGAGCATGATTGCATGCAGGGCAAGGCATCATCATATGCTCAGACCTGCATCTCTCAGGCCATTTCCTCTTTGCCTCCAACAGGGGCCATGACAG
>JAQVSP010000198.1 GCA_028700425.1 Sphaerochaetaceae bacterium
AAACATTCCCAAAGGCGGCACTATGCGCCTAGGTGGCTGGAAGTGCATGGTCAAGGATGACACTCTTCTGATGAAGCTGTACGGCAAGTCTGAGATCGTAGAGCGTCATAGGCACAGATACGAATTCCAGAATGTCTTCAGAAACGACTTTGAAGCAGCTGGATTGGTTGTCTGCGGCCAATCTAAGGATGGAATCCTTGTTGAAGCCATTGAGCTTCCTAGGACTGTTCATCCCTTCTTCGTGGGTGTTCAGTTCCATCCGGAGTTCAAGAGCAGGCCAACCAAGGCCCATCCTGTATTCCTTGGCTTCTTGAAAAGCTCCTTGTCTATGATGCAATGATTCCAGCGTCGGAGGGGTGTGATTGATGGACTGGCCTCTGCTTCATTAAATCATACTGTATTCATGCACAGCAGGCCTGTCATGAATATTGAACCTGATAAAGACGGTGACAGCCTTGAAAAACAGAGCTAGGATGAAGCTGGAGGCAAGCATGAAGATAGGGATACTTGGAGCTGGCAGCATAGCCTGCAAGATGGCTAGCACAATTAGGCTCATGAGCCAGGAGCTTTGGGCAATAGGATCGCGCAGCCTTGTCAAGGCCGAGGCCTTTGCTCGAAAGTTCGACATACCTTGTGCCTATGGCAGCTATGAGGAGCTTGCATCAGATCCAGAGGTGCAGCTCATATACATAGCCACCCCTCACAGCGCTCATCTGGAGAACATCCTGCTATGCCTTGAGAATGGCAAGAATGTGCTTTGCGAGAAGGCCTTCACCCTGAATGCTGAACAGGCAAGAAAGGCCTGCCTGCTTTCTGAGAAGAAGGGTCTTCTGCTTGCTGAGGCCATCTGGACTCGATATCTTCCATCCCGCTTGATAATCGATGAATGCCTCAAGGAGATTGGGGACATCCGCATGCTAACAGCCAATCTCTCCTATTGCATCAGCACAGTCGAAAGGCTCACCAACCCAAGCCTTGGTGGAGGAGCCCTGCTTGATGTGGGGGTTTACCCTCTCAACTTCATGGCAATGTGCCTGGGAACCGGCTATGAGAGCATGCAGACAAGCGCAGCTCTGGTCGGCGGCGTGGATCAGCAGCACAGCATCACCTATGTCTATCCAAAGGGAGCGATTGCCTCGATATTTGGAGGAACTCAGTTCAATTCAGACCAAAGAGGCCTGATATATGGAACCGAAGGATCTATCGAGGTTGAGAATATAAACAACCCCACTTCCATATCCCTGTTTGACAAGCAGTGTCAGCTTATCAGAAGAATCGATGCCCCAAAGCAGCTGACTGGCTTTGAATATGAGGTGCAAGCTTGCATTGATGCCATCAACAAAGGGCTGACTGAGTGTTCCCAGATGCCTCATGCCATGACGATAGCCATGATGGAGATGATGGATGCTGTCCGCTCCCGCTGGCACATGAGCTATCCTGGAGAGCTAGACAATAAGTGATTTAAAGAGTAGAAAGGCCTTTGCGAACCTAAGGAGATCACTTAATGCTTTCAATCTCAAAGAAGCTAGGGGTGTCAAGAGAAAACACCTCGCTTATGTATGGCATGTACTTCGGCTTTTTATGCAGCGGCTTTCTGAGCACGCTTATCGGAGCTGTTCTTCCGGCCATGTCAGCTGAATACAAGCTTTCCTACCTTGTCCAAGGCTCGATCATCAGCGCCCATCAGATTGGAAACTTCATAGCAGTCCTTGTTGCAGGATTCTTGCCCAATGCAATCGGACGCAAGAAAAGCACACTGCTTCTTGACAGCGGCAAGGCCCTTGGCCTGTCATGCGCTGTGCTTACAGGCAATCCTGTTGCGCTGCTGCCAGCCTTCGCCCTCACAGGAGTTGGAAGGGGATGCCTGAGCAACATCACCAATGTGGTGATGGCTGAGATCTCGCCCAAGAAGGCCAGCGCATTGAACATACTCCACTCCACCTTCGCCGTTGGAGCCCTGGCCTCACCTTTTTTGGTCATGCTGTTCAAGGATGCCTGGAGAGTTCCGGTGCTCCTGCTGATAGCCATGGAGCTGATATCCCTCATATGGATAGGCTCGAGCAATCTGTCGGGCAAGTCCAAGAAGCCGGCCAATAGCGGGAAGGCCAGCTTCCTTTCCAGTCCAATTTGGTGGATAAACACTGCCATACTCTTCTTCTACCTCTGCACCGAGGCTTCCATCATCGGCTGGCTGGTGACCTACCTTAAGGACAGCGGAAGAATGAGCATAGCCATGGCACAGAGCTGCTCCTCGCTTCTTTGGGTCATGATACTCATCGGCAGGCTTTCGTGCGCATCCTTATCCCAGAGAATCAGCAAGAACCTGCTGCTTCTGATCCTTGGAATCGGGCAGAGCATCTGCTTTGTAATGATGATCACCATCCAGAGCCCTGTGATGACCATCATCAGCGTCCTTTTGTTTGGCCTGTTCCTAAGCGGAACCTACCCAACAACCCTTGCAACCATGCCTACCGCCTTCAACAGCTCCACTGTGGCAACTGGAACCTGCATAGCTCTAGCATCGCTAGGAGCGATCATAATGCCTAGCATCATCGGGGCCATCGCCCAGGCCTCTGGGCTTGTCGGTGCAATTGGCGTGATCTGCATCGCACTGGGTGCCATGCTCAGCCTGATGACAGCCAAGGCCATAATCGAGAAAAGGAAAGCTATAGAAGGCTAGCCAGATACACAGCCAGGCAGCTGCACAGGGCGACTATGTCAAGCCCGA
>JAQVSP010000199.1 GCA_028700425.1 Sphaerochaetaceae bacterium
TCAGCAGGGGCCGTGATATTAAAGGAGCCTGCGGACAGCTTGCCAGCAAGCTGGAGGAGCAGGACGATGAGCGGTAGGATCGGGAAAAGGGACTGGACCCTTATATGGGTCCTCGGCATGGCTGGACAGCTGTGCTGGCATGTCGAGAATTCTGTATTCAATACCTTTGTATATCAGAAGGTGTCTCCGAATCCATCGATAGTGAGCTGGATGCTTGCCATAAGCGCAACAGCCACCACAATATCAACTTTCCTCTTCGGCACCCTGAGCGACCGCAAGGCCCGCAGAAAATGCTTTCTGGTCTGGGGCTATATACTGTGGGCGGCGTTCACTGCCTTGTTCGGACTGGCTCAGTTCCTTCCACAGAGCAGCGTTGTCCTAGTCGCCGCCTTCTGTGTCGGCTGCGATGGCATAATGAGCTTCTTCGGTTCCATGGGCTATGACTGCGCCTTCAATGCCTGGACGACAGACCTGACCGATGACACCAACAGAGGCCAGATAGGCGGAGCCTTGGCTGTGCTGCCTGTAATCGCCACCATTGTGGGAACGCTGATCAGCGGCATAATCATTGACTCCATTGGGTTCTTTGCCTTCTTCATTGTAATGGGCGCTCTTGTTGCCATCTGCGGCTTTCTGGCTTCGGCTTTCATGAAGGACCAGCCAATAGAGCCGAACAAGGATCCAAAGGGCTTTGCGCACCAGTTCTTCAGCGTTTTCAACTTCTCCATTGTGAAGAGAAACAGGGAGCTGTTCTGGGTCTTCCTGGTATTGATGGTCTATTTCATAGGCTTCAATGTCTACTACCCTTATCTGAACATCTTCTTCGTCAACTACCTTGGCTATGACCTGACCACCAGCGGGATCATACAGGGCATAGGCCTGCTTGCAGCCTGCGCCTTGACCCCGATAGCTTCAAGGTTCATAAATGCCAACAGGATGAGCTGGGTGATTCTCATCAGCCTCTGCATCAACTTCCTAGGCGTTGTGCTGATCACAAGCTTTTCAACACTAGCCATCCTGATACTGGGAACCTTCTTTGCAGGAATAGGCTATGTGCTTGTCCTGCAGAGCCTTACAGCTTGGATGAAGGGTCTTTACCCTGAAGATCAGAGGGGCCAGTTCGAGGGCGTGAAGATCATCTTCTTCGTTCTGGTTCCAATGATCGTCGCCCCAATGATAAACGCTCCTGTAATACGAAAGCTTGGAGTGGAGATGGTGATAGATGGCAAGATCGGCATGGTGCCCGATTCAGATCTCTTCTGGGTGGCAGGATGCCTGATGATGCTCTCGCTTGTTCCGCTTATTCCGGCCAGCAGGCTCATGAAGAGCCGCCTGGCTATTTCAGCCAAGGCTTAAGGCTTGTCATAAGGCTTTCGGGCCCAAGGCCTGATATGATCACGCTCTGGTCCTTGTATTCTATGGATGGGCTGGACATGCCTGCCTTTGCCTGGGCCACGATATCCTGCCTGCTTGCAGGAATCTCAAGGCGCATCCAGCGATAGTCTCTCAGAAGCTCCTTCTCCACCTGGGCCTTCAGGCTGTCGATGCCTATGTTATCCTTGACCGAGATCTTCAGGATCTCTGGATGCTCATTCATGAAGCGGCTTGCGCTGAGGTTGGGGCTGTCCTTGAGAGTGTCGATCTTGTTCATGGCCAGGATCCTTGGAGTATCCAGGCATCCAAGCTGCTCCAGCACCTCCAAGGTGGTGTCGTAGCCTTCGAAGAGGTCTGGGCTCTGCGCATCGCAGAGAACTATCAGAAGGTCGGCAAGCCGGGCCTCCTCAAGAGTGGAGGAGAAGGCATCTATGAGGAAGTGGGGCAGGTTGCTGACAAAGCCAACCGTATCTGTGAAGATGATGTTCATGCCTCCTGGAAGCCTGGCCTTCCTTGTTGTTGTATCAAGGGTAGCAAAGAGCTTGTCCTGGGCTAGCGCGTCGCTTTGTGTGAGCAGGTTCAGCAGAGACGACTTTCCGCTGTTCGTGTAGCCGACTATGGCAACGGTTGGCACCTGATTGCGCAGCCTGCTCTTGCGCTGCACATCCCGGCTTCTCTTGGTCTTCTCAATGTTCTTCTTAAGGACCATGATCCTGGTTGCCGCCTTTCGGCGATCAAGCTCGAGCTGGGTCTCTCCCGAGCCCTTGGAGCCCTTGACTGTTCCTCTTTGCTGGGACAGGTTCGTAACCTTTCGAGACAAGCGCGGAAGCGAGTAGGTGAGCCTGGCAAGCTCCACCTGGTCGCGAGCCTCGCTTGTGACGGCTCTTTGGGCAAATATCTCCAGTATGACCTCTATGCGGTCTATCACGCTGACATCCAGCTCTCGTTCCAGGTTGCGCTGCACAGTCGGGGAGACTGCGCAATTGAAGACCACGGCAGAGCATTCCAGGCTGCCTGCAAGCTCCTTGAGCTCTGCTACCTTGCCCTTGCTTATCATGGTGGCTGGATTGATCTCTCTTAGGACGATGATTCTGGTATCCAGGGTCTTAAGGCCTATGTTGGCGCAAAGCTCTGACAGCTCGCGAAGCTGGTTGTCTATATCGAACTGTGATTCCTGCTGGCTTGTCACCTGCACAAGAATGGCTGTATTGTTGTTCTCTTCGTTCATGGCACCAGTTTAACCTTGCATTCGAGTTTCGACAACTTGCCAGATGGTTGTCTTTTGACCGTTTTGTATGTAGTCTAGAGCCAGGAGAAAGCGATGAGCCTTAATTGCGGCATTGTAGGTCT
>JAQVSP010000200.1 GCA_028700425.1 Sphaerochaetaceae bacterium
CATGGCATTGTTATCCCTAAAGCTTTTGTTTTCATTTTCCTGGCCTTCTGCAGGGCCTCATCGCGGCTAACCTTCCTGCAGGATCCCAGGTGGACCTTGTGCAGCTTGCCGTCTTCCCGCCAGCCTGCCATCCATCGCCCGTATTTCTTCTCGCCCTTTTTGGTCAGCTTGACAATGCAGTCCTACCACACCTGAACATCTTCCAGCCTGGCTGCGTCCTTCAGCCCCCTGGCTTGCTCCTGCAGCCTGGCCGCTTCGGCCTCCCTCTCTCCTGTCAGTGGAGCTGCGCCTTCGATGCCTTCCAGGGCCTTGATCTCCCTGGAGAGATCGCTTGCTCTCTGTTTCAGTTCCTTTGCTTCTGTCCGGGCCGGGGTGCTGTGGGTCATTGTATTTCACCATAGAATAGTAGTGTCACATAGTTCAAGTATTATGCTGTTGATGTGACACTATTAAACGAAAAGATGGGAATGGGGGTAGTGTCCCGGAATTGCTGTAATTTCATAGACGCCCTGTATCCTACGGAATCCTTAGTCTTCGTCCATCGATAGATACTTTTTGCCCGTGATCCACTCCTCATTAATATTAATCAAGATGCACCCAGCAAGTCTTATCAAGGACTTATCGCTTGGAAAAGCTCCTACTGGTCTGCTTCTGCGTTTTAATTCCTTGTTTATCCTCTCAACAAGGTTAGTAGTGCGTATTCTTCTCCAGTGGACCTTTGGATATGCCTTATAGTTCCACAAATCAAATCTGAATCTATCAATGGTCTCTGCAGCGCTTGAATGTCCCAGTTCCCTGAGTTCCCTGCCCAGATCCTGCATTTTTAACTCATCATCCAATGCCTCTTTGAGCTTCTCGGCAATCTCTGGTTTGTCCTTATTAGATATGCTCTCCAGTACAGCTCTGGAGAAATGGACCTGGCAATACTGCCAGGAAGCTCCAAGGAATAACGATTCCACTGCCTTTTGAATTCCCTTGTGCGCATCCGAGACCACCATTTCTACCCCATCCAGACCCCTATCTTTGAGGCTCCGAAACAAGGCTGACCAAAAGCCACTATCTTCCGATTCAGCAATGCTTGCGCCCAGGATCTCGCGGAGTCCATCTTCGCGTATTCCTGTGATAATCAGGAGCGCTCTGTTTCTATATTGAACGCCACATCTCACCTTGAAATAGGTTGCATCCACAATCAGATAGCGGATCTTAGATTCAATTGGCCTTTTAAGGAATTCCTCAACCCTCTCATCCAGAATCGAGCATTTTCTAGAGACTTCTGATGCAGACAAGCGGTTTAAACCAAAGCTTTTAACCAATTCCTCCATTCTACGAGTCGAAACACCCTGGAGATACGATTCCGCTATAGTCATGAGCAAAGCCTGCTCAACGCGAGAATATCTTTCAAATACCTTGGACTCAAACGGAAATTCCCTAAATTGAGGCTTTTCAAGAGTTATTTCGCCTACACGACACTTGAGGGTTCGTGATCGCGTGCCGTTTCGATGCGCCTTTCTTTCAGGGCTGCGCTCATAAGGAAGTACGCCACTTTGGAGATAGGCTTCATATTGCATCACTGCATTCAGGAATTCTGTTATGACCTGCTTCAGTCCACTATTCGGATCGACAAGATAATTTATTATTGGCTCTAATGATTCCATGTCCTGTGTCCTCCTTGATTTGGTGAGATATCTCAAGCATGGATACAGGATTTATTATAAATCCTATCGGCAGATCATAATGGCGCCAGGATTGTTTAGGCAGTCTTCTGACAGCCAGGATTACTACTATTATTTTACAGCATTATCGAGACACTGCCGGGAAGTTACCATCCTTCTTAGTAATCTCGCCAACTCAGCAGAGTTATGGGAGTTGCGATGCAGTGGCAATGGATGAAAGCGGAGTCCTTTACCACGATTACTCTTACCCTGTATAAAATAATTATGTATATTATTATATGTTTAACTATATATAATTATAGATCAATCCATAGTCAAGATATGATTCCATGTAGGCATCAAGTGCTACTTGGATGATCGATCATTTCACCAAGTGGCCGATCTTGGATTCACCAGACGATTCCATATAGCAGAGAGGGAACACCCCTAACCTGTCCGATGATATCTGAATCTTCGCATTGCGAAATTGATGCAAGTTTGAGCCAATGAAACCTCGACAGCAGCTATGAGAATCGACTGGGAGCATGAGGCAAGGACGACAGGAGACGCGAAGAATGCCACCAACCTGACTGCTAGAGGCTTCTTTTTCCCAGGTGCTGGGGAATCGTATGAATGGCTGCCATGCTGCTATAGCTATTCGCCTCTCTTTTCTGCAAACCTGACCGGCCAGTTGAATCAGACCGGAGAAGGCGGTGGCTAGACCACGCCCTTGCACAGCTCCCCGCTTGCCAGATCCTCTTTGAAGAAGTCCTTTGCTGTCTTTCTCCCTAGCTTCATCTCAAGCTTCCTCCTGGCATAAAATGGAGCGAGCCTTCGCACCTCGCCTGCAAACCATTTTGGATAGATGCGTTTCACCTTGTTGTAGCGGAACCACTCCAGATCATAATAGCGGGCGTTCATCTGCCAGGTGATGTACTGAATCTGCTCCTCAGACAGGTGGCGCGTCTTCAAATTGGCATGCAGCCCGTCATACCTTGAAAAATCGCTGTTGGTGACAAGCCCCATCGCCTCAAGCTCAGATCGCATCTCTGTCTTTGGAT
>JAQVSP010000201.1 GCA_028700425.1 Sphaerochaetaceae bacterium
CTTCTATCTTTGCATGGAGGACCCGAGTCTATGGCTGGACTGCCTGGGCCATGAATACAAGGATAACGCACAGTTCGATTCTGCAATGAAGGAAGCTTATTTCAAGAAGGTCGGGCTAGTGAATGCTGACGGCCGCTAGAAGATCCTTATAGACTTCAAGAACCTTGACAAACGATGCCTTGCCGGCTGTGATGTCCTTGCCAGGCCTTAGGTCCTCGACCAGGCACGAGATGGCCTTGGTGAAGGGCACAAGGCCAAGATTGGCCGAGACGCCCTTCATCTCATGGGCCTTGAGAAAGGCTTCCTGGCCGTCGCCGTTCTTGAAGCACGCAGCCAGGAGGGCAACGTCATCTGTGCCCAAGGCCTCGTGAAAGCATTCGATGAAAAGGTCCTTATCCCCAAGGAAGCGATCCATGCAGCCCTTGCGGTCCCATCCCCATTTCTCCAATCCATCCAGAATATCCATCACTTAGTTCCCTTTAGATATGCTTCAAAAGCGTCGCGGGGCAAAGGCCTTGAATAGTAGTACCCCTGTGCGAAATCACATCCCATCCTGCAAAGCGTCTCCGCTTGCTCCCTTGTCTCCACACCCTCGGCTATGACAGGGATGCCCAGCTCCCTTGCCAAAGTAATGACAAACCCTAGAACGACAGACTTGCGGTCATTCAGATTGCCGGATCGGACAAGGTCCATATCCAGCTTGAGGATGTTTATCGGAAGGCTCGAAAGCATGCTCAGCGAAGAAAAGCCCTTGCCAAAATCATCCATTTCCAATATGAAGCCTTGACTTCGAAGGCATTGTACTACATCGACCAAGGTCTGTGAATCATAGGTATAGGCAGATTCTGTTATCTCAAGGTGAAGATCGCTGTGCTTGAGACCATACTTGCCTATCAGCTTATTCAGGACATTGCCAATTGCAGGGTTGAGCACATCTATCCTGGAAACATTTACAGAGACATGAGGAATATCGATCCCCTTGTTTTTCCACTCCCTCAGGTCCTTGCAGACCTGCTCCCAGACATACTGGTCGAGCTGTGTAATAAGGCCGTTTCTCTCAAAGAGCGGTATGAACTCCAACGGGCTTATCAGTCCCCTTTCTGGGCTGATCCATCTCACCAGAGCCTCTGCTCCGATGACTTTTCCTGTTTTCAGGTCGTTCTTAGGCTGATAATAGACTTGAAACTGTTTTTCCTTGATGGAAGAGGCCATGCTGTTGACCAGGAACTGCTCCCTGAGAAGCCTCTTGGTGAAAGACTCATCATAGACAGCCAAGGAGCAGGTCCTGTCGCCTCTTATGGAGTCAGCTGCAAGCAAGGCACGGTCGCAAAGGACCCTGATAGGGCTTCCCATGCTTCGGCTGATCAGATAGCGGCCATGGCATAGGCGGATGCGCAGCGACAGGCCATCGCTGTTGACCTCGTTCTCCAGCTCGCCTAGCTTATCCGGATCAAGGTTGATCATAGGCCCAATGCCTGCAAACCTGTCATGACCTATCCTGCCTAGGATGGTATCATTGTCCGCTATGCTTGATAGAGCCTCTCCAATTCTCTTTATCACAGCCGATTCCATGCTCGTCCCGTATAGCTCGTTGATCAGCTCCATATGGTCTGCCACACAGCAGGCAAGAACCAGGTCCCCCTCGCTCTGGTCCAGCATCGCCTGGGCTCTCTTGAAGAAGAACGCTGGAGAAAGAAGCCCAGTAAGCTCGTCGTAGGTTACCTCGTTGATGAGCGCAGAGCTCTCGCACAAGGCAATGGTGTTTTCAAGGCTGAGGTTGATTATGCTGGGCTTGTAAGGCTTCAGGAAGAAGTCGTTGGCTCCAAGGCTAAGAGCCTTCTCCTCTGCATCAACGTCAATCTCGCCGGTAGCCACAAGCACAGGTATGCTTCTGAGACTCTCGTCGCTCTTCATAAGGCTGAGGACCTGATAGCCATCCATCACGGGCATGTTGATGTCAAGCAGCACAGCCGATATTGCATGGCCTTGCTCCTTGAGGATCTGCAGGGCTTCCTTGCCATTCGTGCTTTGAATTACGTTGTAGCGCTTCTGCAGAATGGCAGCCAGCATGGTTCTGTTTATGCTGTTGTCCTCAACTATCAAGACGCTTCGCTTCATGAGCCACCTCTCCGATCATGCGCCAAAAAGCCATTTGATGAAAATATAACTCCCTAAAAACCATAACGCAACGTCTCTTCCGCCCCATTTCACTTTTTTGTTTAATATAGACCGACCATAAGCTTAGGTGATACACTTGTGCCCATGAGATCTACAACCAAAGGCATGCTCTGGATTCTTGCTTCAGCCCTGGGATTTGCCACTATGAGTGCATTTGTCCGCCTCAGCGGGGACATCCCCTTCTACCAGAAGGCTTTCTTCCGCAACCTAGTGGCTGTGATAGCTGCCCTGCCTGCCTTCCTGAAGGCCAAGAAGCCTCAGCCGAGCATTCCATGGGGCCTTCTGCTCCTGCGCTCCAGCCTAGGCATAGTCGGGCTTCTCTGCAACTTCTACGCCATAGATCGCCTGGCTCTTTCAGATGCCTCCATGCTCAACAATCTTTCTCCATTCTTCACAATAGTCTTCTCCTTCCTTTTTTTGAAGGAGAAGGTGAGCCTAAGGCAGGTTCTCCTTGTGGTCCTGGCCTTCATGGGAGCCTTGCTTATAATCCAGCCTTCCATGGACTTCAGCCAAAGGCTTCTGGCTTGCCTGGT
>JAQVSP010000062.1 GCA_028700425.1 Sphaerochaetaceae bacterium
GCTAAGGCAACATGCTCAGTTGTATTCACCCTAAGTATGCTACCGAACTCACGTCTTTGCAAAACTCAGGAGGTCACTTCATATTGTCTAAAGGCTTTAGTTAATCCTAGCTATAAGGCTCTTGGTTAAAACCAAGGGCCTTTTTTCAGCCCAAAATGATGAATCAATGCCATTTCCAGCAAGCCGATTTTTCTACATCATTTACCTGGAGGCAGAAAAATGAAGCTAATAAGGCTTTTTGGAGATTCAATTCTAAAGGGCGTTGTGGTCAGCTCCCAGACCAAGTCCTACAAGGTGGACAACAATATGGGACTGAGTGACCTTGAGAGCAGATTCGGTGTCAGCATAATGAACTCCTCCAGATTCGGAATGACAGTGACCAAGGGCTTTGAGCAGATAAGAAGGGACCTTGAGAATTCACAGGAAAAGCCTGATCTGGTATGCATGGATTACGGTGGAAATGATGCCGACTTCTACTGGAGCCAGATTTCAGAAGACCCTTACAAGGATCATCAGAGCAAGACAAGCCCCGAGGAGTTTGTCTTATGCTACAGCAGCATCCTAGACTATCTTGAGGAGCGCTCAATAAGGCCGATAATCTTCAGCCTTCCCCCAATAGACTCACAGAGGTACTTCGACTGGTTCACCCAGCGCGATATCGACAAGTCCAGCATTATGGAATTCCTGCACAATGATGTGCAGAGAATCTATCGCTACCAGGAGCTTTTCAGCAGAATGGCTGAGGACCTTGCCAAGAGAAGGGGATGCGTGCTTGTAGACATACGCAGCGCCTTCTTGCAGAGCATGGACCTAGGCAGCCTGCTATGCGTCGATGGCATTCACCCCAATCTGCAAGGCCAGCTGATAATCGGAAGGTGCATGAAAGAGGCCATGGAGAAAAGCTTGAAGCCAGTAGCCTAGAATGCTAGAATCAGGCCATGAAACTAATATCATGGAATGTAAACGGGCTGCGCGCTGTGCTTGCCAAGGGCTTTAAGGAATATATCGCCAAGGAAGATCCAGATGTAGTCTGCCTGCAGGAGATCAAGCTATCCGAAGGCCAGCTTGATGAAAGCTTCGAGCCTTATCACTGCTATTTCAACTACGCCTCTCGCAAGGGCTACTCCGGAACAGCCATACTGACCAAGGAAGAGCCTCTGAACGTCACCTATGGAAGCGATGACGAAGGCCGCATAACCACTGCTGAGTTCAAGGACTTCTATGTTGTGACGGTCTACACGCCAAACTCCCAGGAAGGCCTTGCACGCCTTGCCTTCCGCCAGGAATGGGACAAGGCCTTCGCCCTTTACCTGTCTGAGCTGGACAAATCCAAGCCGGTACTCTCAACAGGGGACTTCAACGTCGCCCACTGCCCGATAGATATCAAGAACCCCAAGAGCAACGAGCGCTCTGCTGGCTACACCATAGAGGAGAGGGAAGGCTTCACAAACCTTCTGGCCATGGGCTTTACCGACACCTTCAGGTCTCTTTATCCAGACAAGGTGGAGTACAGCTGGTGGAGCTATCGCTTCAAGGCCAGGGAGAAGAACATAGGCTGGAGAATCGACTACTGGCTTTGCTCCAACAGGCTTTTCCCATCAATCAAGGACAGCCGAATAGACGCCCAGACCACTGGAAGCGACCACTGCCCTGTGATCCTGGATCTCTAGGCCTTGTCAAGCACAAGGCAGGGCACAGGAGTGCCGTCGTTGAGGGGGATGTTGAGCCTTTGAGTCACCTTGTACTTGGGTACGAAGCATGACTCAAGAACAGCGTTGGTATAGAAGATCCTCTTGGCTTCAAGCTTGTCGATGAAGGCTCTTGCAAGATTCTCCTTGAAGGGGTTGTACATATAGACCATTGCATCCTTGTCGATGCTGTAGGACAGTGCATCGATGTTCAGTATGGTTATGTTCTTGTACCTTCTAGCCTTCAGTTCGCAGAAAGCGGCATAGGTCGGGTCTATCTCAACTCCTATGAGCTGGCCCTTGTATCCAAGCCTCTCCATCTGGAAGAGAAAGCGGCCCATGCCGCATCCTACATCGACAACGCAGCCAAAGCCGCTGGAAAGCTCAAAGGCCTTCCTTATCATCTGATAGGAAGAGCTTTGCACTGGATTGGCGCCGTAGGAGAGATAGTCATTGTCATAGACTCCGCTGAGGCTCTGGCCGACAAGGATTCTGTCCCTTATCTCATCGAGCCCATCAAGGATCAAGGATTTAAGCATATAACCACCATACACTTTTGCAAAGAATAATGCAAACCCTTATGCGGTAAACATATGGTTAGTGCTATTGCTGCTTGTGCCATAATTAGCTGATAAAGCCGTCATCTTTGCAAACGTTGTGTGTAGAATGATGATTTTGCTGATTCAGCCTAATTGAAGTCTTGATAAGGCCTTTTATAAGCATTAGATTGATTGCATGATTGGATTCTTCATAAAGAAAAGCTTCTTCGATGGCTGGGATAACCTGTTGACAATGATCGGTGTTAACCTAGGGGCCATTCTCATCCTTGCAGCCGCATATGGCGCTATAGCCCTTGGACTGCCAGATGCCGTAACAATGGTCCTGCTGCTCGCAGTGGTCTTTCTGTACTCGATCTATGCAACCATCACTGCTCGATTCGCCTACAGCGTATCAGCCTATTCGAAGGCCAGCGTTGGAGAGATGTTCCATGCAATAAGGGAGCATTTCTCTCACCTTTTCGTGTTCTTCCTGCTAAACGCCTTCATATTTTTGGCATGCTTTTTCATAATGCCGTTCTATTTCTCCATGGGCAACATGGTGGGCCTTGTGCTTTGCGTCCTGATCTTCTGGGCTACAGTCATAGCAGCTCTTGCTCAGGTCTACTACCTTCCGCTTGCTTTCTACATGGATGAGGACAAGGCTCTCAAGACACTCAAGAAGTGCCTGCTGGTGGTAGGTGACAACCTTCCATTCACCCTTTTCCTGGCTCTGTACAACCTGATCAACCTGGTCATTTCAGTCCTCCTTGCCTTCCTTATGCCAAGCTACAGCGGCATTATGATAGGCCAGATGAACGCAACGCGTCTCCTTCTTCTCAAGTATGACTACATTGAAGCCCATCCTGGCGTGAAGAAGAAGGATATCATATGGGAGGATCTCCTTTATGAGGAGAAGGAAAGGGTAGGAAAGAGAAGCCTGAAGGGCATGATCTTCCCTTGGAAAGACTGATTCTTGAAAAACACGATTTCATATTTGCATGTTCATCTTGTACCTGCATATGAATGGAAAGTAATTAGCACAAATATCTTCGTAAGCCTATACGTGACGATATTACACGAAACGCGAACCAGAATGACAGGCTTGAAAGAAAACTTTCAATTGATATAAGGCTTTTTTGATTGTAGCTTAAAGGAGAGGAAGAGATTCCTTCTTAAAGACAGGCCGAAAAATGGGTTCTATGTAAACACGACAGTGTCCCATAAGTAGGCCACTTTTTTTAGGTGGGGCTTGTTCATGGAAACCATGATAATGATTGATGGGGGTTTCGTTAAGAAGTAGTTTAAGTCGCTTAAGCATTCTCCTATAGAACCAAACGGTGTTGAAGCAATATCAATCAATCTGCTAAAGTATAATTCCTTTCCAGCTGAAGAATACAGGGTCTATTATTACGATTGCTTGCCTCTTTCGATTGAATCTTCTTATCCTATATCTCATAAGCAGAAGCACTTTGCAAAGGAGAAAGGATATGCTTATGGAACTGAGCTTATCAACAATCTGAAGCAGAAGGACTTCTTCTCCGTGAGGCTTGGTGAGCTTTCTTTCAAGGGCTGGAAGCTCAAGAAGACCTGCTATGACTCACAAGGACAGTTTACTGTTGAAAAGCTTAGTGACGATTGCTTTATCCCAGACATACAGCAAAAGGGAGTTGATATCAAGATAGGGCTTGATATCGCTTGGGCAAGCTATGAGCATATTGTCAAAAGAATCCTTCTGGTTACTGGAGACTCAGATTTCGTCCCTGCAATAAAAACCGCAAGACGAAATAATGTGTTTGTTTTTCTGTACACATTGGGTCATGGCGTGATGAAGGAACTGTTAGACAATGCTGATGTAACAGTAACTGAGGGACTAGAAAACTTCATCAACTAGCATGCAGCAATATTCGTTATATATAACAAAAACAGTTTAAGCCATCTGTAAAATGAAACTTGCAAATAAGGAAAAAGAAATGATGTGACAGAAAACCATTGATGGCTTGAAGGGTTTTAAAACCATTATGAGGTTTTTACCAGTCAAAGAAGCTACAGCTCAACTGTCACCCTTGTGCCTATGCCTGGCTTGCTCTCAAGCCTTAATGAGGCCCCCAGCACAGAGCATGCGTGCTTGACTATCGATAGCCCAAGGCCTGTTCCGCCAGTGGCCCTGCTATGGCTCTTGTCAACCCTGTAGAAGCGGTCGAAGACCCGTGACTGGTCCTCGTAGGGGATTCCGATTCCATTGTCCTCTATCACAATTGTCCTGCCTTTCTGTGTTACAGAGGCCTTTCCTCCTGTCTTGTTGTAGCGTATGGCATTGTCCAGGATGTTGTATACAATCTCTCCAAGAAGGGTGCGGGACGTGTGTGCAATATAGGACTCAGCCTTGATCTCGACTCTGACATTTCGCCTGAACGCTGAAGGTGCAAGAAGCGCTGCTGTCTCCTCTACAAGGTCCTTGAGATCAACATCCTCGGTCTCCACCGCCTGGCCTTCATCCAGGCGAGAAAGGCGGATGATGTCGTCCACCAAGCTCACAAGATGGGAGGTTTCATTGTAGATTCGCTCTGCAAAGCCCTGAATGTTCTCCTTGCTGACCATGCCCTTGGCCATAAGCTCTGCCGATCCAAGGATGGCCTGCAGCGGAGTCTTGAGCTCATGAGACACATTGGCTGTGAATTCCTTGCGGCTTTGCTGGGCGTTGTAGGCCTCGGTGATGTCCTGTGTGAGGATCACTATGCCGCTGTCCACCTGGCTAAGGGAGACAAGATGCTGCCTGCTGCTGCGGGACATGAAAAATGAGCTATGGCCTGCTACATGGGCCTGGTCGATGGCATTAGCCATATTAGCCGAGCGGCATAGCTCCAGAACATCATGGCCCTTGGGTACCGCGTCAATTTCCATAAGGGCCATTGCGGCCTTGTTCATGGAGAGAACCTTGGAGCTGTCGCTGATGACTATGAGGCCTTCCTGCATGCTGTCGGTTATGGAGGTGAACTCCTTTCCAAGCTCCTCAAGCCTTTTCATCTGGGCCTTGATCTCCTTGTTCTGGGCATCAAGGCGCACAAGCAAAACCGATAGCTCATCATAGAGCTGGTTATCCAGTGGATGATCCAGGTCAAGCTTTTCAAGCGGCTTGACGATAGCTCTGGAAATCCTGGAGGACAGGATGGCTGCAAAGGCAAGCACCAGGATCAATACAAGGGCGAAGCCTGGGGCCAAGGCAAGAACCATGGCCCAGATTCCGGCCATGCTCTGGCTGACGCGAAGCACTGTATTGTCAGACAGCCTGACTGCCTGGTACAGGGTCTCCTCCAGAAGGGTGTCGGACATTCTCTGATCAGAGCCCCTGCCATAGGCCAGGGCTTCACGGAATTCAGTGCGATCCTTGTGGCTAGACATCAGGGAAGCATCGGTTTGCGAATCATAGAGCACAGTGCCGTCGCTGCTGATCCAGGTGATTCGGCTCTTGGTGCTTTCCAGTCCGATGAAGGTCTCTATTCCACTAGTCTCAACAGCCCTGGCGGCAAGCTCAAGATCCCAGGATAGGCGGCTGACCTGCTGGGCCTTGAACCAAGGATAGATGACAGCCAAGGTAAAGAGCGTGAAAGCTACAAGCATGATGGCTGTCAAGCCAACCATCGTTCTTGCTATGGTCTTTCTCATTGCTGGCCCCTGAATCGATATCCGATTCCTCTCACTGTCTCAACCAGGTCTCCAAGATCACCCAGCTTGGCTCTGAGCGTCCTTATATGGACATCGACTGTGCGCATCTGTGCGTCATACTCAATGCCCCATATCCTGTCCATCAGCTTCTCTCGGGAGAAGACCTTGCCCTCATTGGCCATCAGGAGCTCCAGGATCTGGAATTCCTTCAGAGTCAGGTCAATGGTTCCCGCTTCTGAGCTCACCTTATGCAGCTCCCTGTCAAGCTCAAGACCCCATGATCGGAGAACGCTGGAGTTTTCAGGCTTGGAAATTCTTCTCAGCACAGCCTTTATCCTGGCTGCCATCTCAAGCATGGAGAAGGGCTTTGACAGATAGTCATCAGCTCCCATATCCAGCGCGGAGATCTTGTCGAGCTCTGTGGTCTTGGCAGTGGCCATGACTATTGCAATGGAGGCTGTCCTGGGACTTGAGCGAAGGGCCTTGAGGATTGAAAGCCCATCCTGGTCAGGGAGCATTATGTCCAGAAGGACCAGGTCGCAGGGCCTTTCTTCAAGAGCCTTGTAAAAAGTCTTGGCATCCTCGAAGCCCTCTGCTTCCATGCCCATGCTGTTTAGGGTGTAGACCTCAAGCTCCCTTATGGATGGGTCATCTTCAACGCAGTATATCATCTGGCCTCCCTTAGTGGGTTCCCGTCAGGCTGAATAGCACCCAGCTTGCGATATTCACAGCATGATCGGCTATGCGTTCATAGTACTTTGCAATCATCAGCACATCAAGAGCGCGCTCACTGTCCTCAGGCCTTGCGGCTATGATCTGGGCGAGGGTCTTCTTGACCGATGAGAACAGAGAGTCCACTACATCGTCCTGGGCTATGACCGACTGGGCAAGCTCATAGTCGCTCTTCACATAGGCATCCACAGAGCGGGTGACCATCAGGCATGCTTCCTCAGCCATCCTTACCAGGACCTTGATCTGAGACCCCTTGCCTCCCACATATCCTACGACTTCGGCAATGTCAGCTGACATGTTGCCGATTCTCTCCATGTCCGTGATCATCTTCAGAGCCGCTGATATCAGCCTGAGGTCCTTAGCCACAGGCTGCTGCTGCAAAAGCAGCTTCAAGCATAGAGCCTCTATCTCTCGCTCCATGTGGTCTATGTCTGCCTCCAGCGGAGACACAGCCTCAAGAGCGTGGGTATCACCTTTCTCCAGCGCCTCTGAGCTCATTGAAATGGCCTTCTCGCAAAGGCTTCCCATCTGGATCAGCCTGTGGTGCAGGCCTTCCAGCTCCTGATCGAATCTGCTTCTCATTTAGCCGAACCTCCCTGTTATATAATCCTCAGTTCTCTTGTCCCTAGGGTAGGAGAACACTCTCTCTGCCGGCCCATGCTCAATCATCTGCCCAAGCAGGAAGAAGGCAGTGGAATCGCTGACCCTTACAGCCTGCTGCATGTTATGGGTGACTATCAGTATGGTGAAGCTTTGCTTTAGGCTTGTGATGAGCTCCTCGACCTTGGATGTGGATATAGGATCCAGAGCGCTTGTTGGCTCATCCATCAAGAGCACCTCAGGATCCACAGCCAGGGCACGGGCAATGCAGAGCCTCTGCTGCTGACCGCCTGACAGTGCCAGGGCAGGCTTCTTAAGCCTGTCCTTGAGCTCATCCCAGACGGCTGCGCGCAGCATGGCGTCCTGGACTATTATGTCCAGCTCTGCCCTGGATTTCACGCCATGAGTCCTTGGACCGTAGGCAACATTGTCATAGACGCTCATGGCAAACGGGGTGGGCTTCTGGAAGACCATCCCAATTCTTTTTCTCAGCATGTTGACATCCACCTCAGGCGCGTAGATGTCCTTGTCGCTGTAGAGCACAGAGCCGGTGATCTGGACTCCTTCCACTAGGTCGTTCATCCTGTTGAGCGTCTTTAGGAAAGTCGACTTGCCGCATCCCGACGGGCCGATGAGGCTTGTTATGCTGTTGGCCTCAATGTTCATGCTGATGGACTTGAGAGCCTGCATGGAGCCGTACCAGAGGCAAAGGTCCTTTATTGTGAAAGCATTCATGATCTACCTCTTGAAAGCCGCTTGCCTACAGCAGAGGCGGAAAGATTAACTGCAAGCGCCAGGACCAATAGGATGGTGGCGATTGCAAAGGCTGCCTGGAATTCACCTTGCTCCTTTGCATAGACATAGAGCGCTACGGTCAAGGTGGCTCCAGAGCTGGACATGCCCTCAAGATAGCCGTTGACGCTATGGGCAAGGCCTGCAGTGAAAAGCAGGGCCGCCGATTCTCCAAGGATGCGTCCTATGCACAGGATGCAGCCTGAGACTATTCCATCGGCTGCACAGGGCAGCACGACAGAGCGCACTGTCCTCCACTTTCCTGCTCCCAGGGCAAAGGAGCTTTCCCTGTAGCCCTCCCTGACAGCTTCAAGGCTTTCCTGGGTTGTCTTCATGATGGTTGGAAGGCACATTATGACCAGTGTCATGGATCCAGCAAGCAGCGAGGTTCGAAAGCCAAGGATCTGGCAGAAGAAGAGCATGCCCACCAGGCCATATATGATGGAGGGGATTCCTGAGAGGATCTGGCTTGCGCCTTGAACAAGGCGTGCAAGCTTCTTGCTTTCAGCATACTCGCTTAGGTATATGGCGCTGGCCACCCCGATCACAAGGACAATGGCCAATGTTGTCAAAAGCACATAAAGGGTGTTCAGGATGTCAGGCAGAATGCCGATTCGGTTCTCTAGATAGCTTGGACTGGCTGAAAGAAAGCTCCAGCTTATGCCGCCAATGCCTTTTATCATGACATAGGCGAATATGAAGACTGCAATGGAGCCTACAAGAATGCTTGAGCTTATCATCATGGCCTTGAAGGCCTTCTGGAAGCCTCTGGTCATGATGCGCTCCTTTTCACCAGCCAGCTCAAGGCCATGTTCATGATCATGATGAATACATACAGGACCAGAGCTATGGAGAACAGGGCCTGGCGCTGAAGGCCGGAGGAGTATGACATCTCGCTGGCTACAGCTGTAGTGAGGAACCTGACGCTTTGAAACAGGGAAGGCATGTTGGCAGCATTGCCTGACACCATCATCACTGCCATGGCTTCTCCTATGGCCCTCCCAGCTCCTAGCACAAGGGAAGCCGCAATGCCGTTGCGAGCGGCGGGGATGCTGACTCCCAGCCAGGTCTGCACCTGGCTTGCACCTAGGGCCAGGGAGCTGTCCTCATATTCCCTAGGAACGGCATCCAGGGCTGTTGTTGACACCTTGACGATGGTTGGAAGCACCATGATCGACAGCACAATGATTGCACTTAGCAGGCTTGAGCCGTCGCTGAGATTGAAGAGCTGCTTGATGCCTGGCACAAGGACCATCATTCCAACCAGGCCAAAGACGACCGAAGGGATTCCGCTTAGAAGGTCGACCAGGGTTGAGATGACAGCTCTTGTCCTTTTCGAAGCCGCCTTGGATAAATACAAGGCGCAGAGCAGTCCTATAGGAGAGCCGATGAGTATGGAGCAGGTGGCTGCATAAAGGCTGGAAAGTATGAAGGGCAGTATGCCAAAGCCGGGATCCTTGGCTGTGGAGGCCCACCTCTTGCCAATAATGAACTCAAGAAGGCCTATCTTGCCTATGGCGGGCAGGCCGCTTGAGACAAGAAAGACCGTTATCAAGGCCACGCTTGCCACAGCAGCCAGCGCAAATGAAAGAAGGACAGCCTTCACGGCTGTCTCCTTGAATCGAGTGTTCATCCTATAGGCCTGCACTTACGACGCCGCTAGAGCTTATGATGCCTGCAGCCTGGCTTGAGAGAGCCCAGTCGAAGAAGGCCTGAGCTGTCTGGGAGAGCTTGGCAGTGGCCTTTGTGATCAGCATGAAGGGCCTTTGCACAGCGTATGTGCCATCCTTCACCGACTCTTCGCTTGGCGCTATTCCATCAACCTTCAGAGCCTTGACGCTTGACTTGATGGATGCCAGCGATGCATAGCCGATAGCGTTCTCATTCTGCGATACAGAGGCTATGACATCGCCTGTAGAGGTAAGCTCCTGGCGGTAAAGGCACTGGTCCGTTGTGCCTGTTATGCTCTCAAAGCCATCCCTGGTGCCGCTTCCAGCCTCGCGTCCAATGAGCACTATAGGCAAGTCTGGCCCTCCGACGGCCTTCCAGCTGGTGATCTCACCTGTGTAGATTGCAGCTATCTGCTGCATTGACAGGTTCTCTACGCTGTTGGAAGGGTGCACTATGATGGCAATCCCGTCATAGGCCAGGGGAGTCTCTACAAGGCCCTCTGCCTTCTCTGAGTCTCTAAGGGCACGGCTGCTGAGGCCAATGTCGCAGCGGCCTTCCTTCACAGAGGCTATTCCGCTTCCCGATCCTGTAGGGTTGTATGTGAAACCTACCTCAGAATGAAGCTGGGTGTAGGCCTCTCCGAGGGCTCCTATGACCTTCTCCATGGAAGTGGAGCCGTCTGTGCTGATGCTTCTTGTCTCTCTTTGTCCATTGGCAAATGCCATGCAAGCCGCTAGGGCGATGATTGCAATTACGATTGCTGTTCTTTTCATTTTTCTTTTTTTCTCCTTGCAAGCTCATGCTAGAAGGCCAATGTGCAAGTTATCGAGATGTTCATGTTAAATCTCCGTAAAATCTCGCCATCGTCCCTTAAGCCAGAAGACTTGCCCAATTATGGCTCCTATACTAGGTGTCAAAGTTCTCTTTTTTGTTTATCATGGCCTTGGAGGCTCCCATGGGTTTTGAGATCGAGGTCAAGACAAGGGTCAAGGATACTGACCATAACAGGGTAGGTGGGCTCTTGAGCTCCCATCCTGGCTTTGTGCAGATGAGAAGCGTCTGCAAGGACGACATATACTGGTCGAGGCCAGAGGAAGGCAAGAAGGCCTTCAGGACAAGGTTCGAGAGAATCGATGGGGAAAGCCAGGTGCTGTTCACTTCAAAGCCCTCCAAGTCCTATGACCGCACAGAGCTCAATGAAGAGCATGAGTTCATCGCCC
>JAQVSP010000202.1 GCA_028700425.1 Sphaerochaetaceae bacterium
GGCGCTTTGTAGTCCTGTAGGCATGCAGCGGAGTCTCTCCATAGCCATCGTCTGCATCAATGCAGCAAGGCAGCTTTGAAGCCTGGCATACATAGCCAGTGATCCTGACCAGGTCATCGGAGGTTATCAATCCGATGTCGGGTGTGGCACAGTTGCCCGCAACTACGCCTCCTGAGAGGAGCGTTGCCTCAAAGCCTGATGCCTCGGCGCATTTAGCTGACATTACATCCCAGACAATTGGTGCGAATATCTGCTTTTCTGCCACTAGTTCTCTTAAAGATTTTCTTTCCATGACTTCATATCCTCTCTAGTTTGCTACTTGCTCTCTCCTGGAAGGTTCTCCCAGAATCCAGGCTCCTTGGACATGTATCTGTCGGGCTTCATTTTCATGTTCTTGGGCATCATGCCTACTACGCCCTTAACCATATCCTCCTTTTTCATGCCCATCATATGGGTATCATGATAGGCAAGGCTCTTTTCGTTGCAGGCATGCTTGCCAAAGTCGATCATGCCCCACATTGCAGCCTTCTCAAGAATGTGCATTGTCACAAAGTTGAAGCCAAGCTTCTCAATGTCCTCAAGCCTCACATCAGGCACTCCATTGGTGGAGCCTACATCCGGCCACATCTTCCAGCCCTTGACGTTTGCTGCAACCTTCTCTGCCTCTTCCTGGTTGATCAGGCCGATGATCAAGGTCATCTCAGCTCCCAGCTCCTGGGCAAGAAGACAGCGCTCAATGGCCTCGTCAAGCCCGCTTTGAAGCTTGCTTTCAGTTCGGGCAATGACCATGCAGTCCGAGCCTGCTGCTGCATCCAAGGCAGCCTTCAGCTTGGCAAGCCATACCTTCCTGGATACTGTTGGATGGATTATGGTTCCATCGCCTGCACCGTCTCTGAACTGCTTGCCCCAGCGGTTGTAGCCCCTGTAGCCCGTGGTATCATCCAGCGTCAGGGCCTTTGCACCGGCATCGACCAGGCGCTGAGTCAGCCTGTAGGCATGAAGAGGAGTCTCGCCATAGCCGTCGTCAGCATCGACGCAGCAAGGCAGCTCGGAAGCTGTTGCGATGTATTCTGTGGCTCGCACCAGGTCATCGGCTGTTATAAGGCCGATATCGGGCATGCCGCAAACCCATTCAGCCAAGGCGCCTCCTGAAAGCAAGGTCGCTTCATAGCCAGCGCTTTCAGCTGCCCTGGCAGACATGATATCCCATACACATGGGGCGAAAACCTGCTTTTCAGCAACAAGCTCTCGCAGAGTCTTCCTTTTCTCCATCACACTCCTCCTTTATAGACTGGCCACTGAATTCCCTATGGCCTTACTTACAAGAGCCTGAAGGCCTGCAGCCTTGCAAGCCCTCCTGGCATTAGATCTGGTTTTTCTTGAGCAAACATCCGACAGCCTCTCAAGGCCATCATGAGAACAGAATTGTAGATAGTTCTTTTGGCAACGTATTGAAGAGCTGGCTTCAAGATGAGAATCAATTGATTCATTTAACCGTACCGAAAAGTCCATTTATCTTCCCTTTGTCTTCATCCCTTGTCACGCATAAAGAATAAGCGCGATGATCTCCATTGCATCCTTGCCAGTGTTGCTAAGTCCATGGCCCATGCCTGAGAAGGTGTAGGTCACATCTCCAGCGGCTATAGGCACAACCTTGCCATTGTCGTTGAATTCGCCGCGGCCCTTGATGATGTAGTAGATCTCCGACTCTCCATTGTGCACATGGTAGCCAATGGAGCTGCCTGGCTGGAGGGTGGTATGCCCGAACACTCTTCCCTTGTTATTAAGCTCTTCATCACAAGTATTTAGAGAATCAACGACGATGAAGCCATCTCCACCGAATTTATGATCAAACCTGTCGGACCTTACCTCTTGTCTGCAACGTACCATCAACACACCTCTCATCTATATCGCAGCCTTTAATGTGCAACATAATTATAACTGTTGTATACATCATATGCTAAAGCATGATTTTTCTGCTGTCAAGAACAACTTTAAGTTTTTTTGCACTTTACTTTTAGATGAAAAAGTGTCAATGTTTATAACAGCTAGAACAAGTGAAAGATTAACCTTTTGGGAGATACTATGGCTGGGAAGAAGGACTTTGCACAACAGGCGTATGAGTTGATAAAGAAGAGAATCATCAATTGCGAATACAAGCCCAACTCATTTCTCAATGAAGGCGGGCTTGCCTCCGAGCTTGGAATAAGCCGCACCCCTGCCCGGGAGGCCATCATAAAGCTTGAAAAGGAAGGCTTTCTTCAGATAATCCCCAAGAAGGGCATCTATATCACAGCCATAACCGTAAACGACATCATGCAGATATTCCAGGCAAGAAAGGAGATCGAGCCCTTAGCCCTTAGGATGGGCAGGAACAACCTGGAGGAATCAGTTCTTCTTGATTTCAACAAGCGCTTCTCCAAGCCTGCCATGAACTTTCCAGAGGGCTACAAGATAGACACTGCAATGCACATGTACATAGTTGAAAGCTGCCGCAACAACTTCATCATAAGCATGATGAAAGGAGTCTTTGAAAAGAACACCAGGGTCATCGTCTCAAGCTGGGAGAACCAGTGCCACGTTGAGGAATCCAGAAAGGAGCATCTTGAAATACTGGACTTCATTATGCAGAAGAACTACGAGGAGGCCTGCGAAAAGCTTGTCAACCACATTGGACACTGCCGAGACGCCGCCCTG
>JAQVSP010000203.1 GCA_028700425.1 Sphaerochaetaceae bacterium
ACCCACAAGTCCATCCCTGTGAAGGACAAGATCGATGTCTCTCCTGCTGGAGTGACCAGCTGCATGTTCTGGGGTCTTGGAAGCGATGGAACCGTCGGAGCCAACAAGAACTCCATCAAGATCATCGGAGACAACACCGACATGAACGCCCAGGCCTACTTCGCCTACGATTCAAAGAAGAGCGGTGGAATCACAATCAGCCACCTCAGATTTGGAAAGGGCTCCTTGGATATGCCTTGGCTCATCGATGCAGCTGACTTCGTGGCTTGCCACAATGCCGCTTACATCGGACGCTATGACATGCTTGGGCCGCTGAAGAAGAACGGAGTGTTCCTCCTCAACAGCCAGATCGATTCCAGCGAAGTGTTCTATCACCTCACTGCAGCCGAGCAGCAGGAGATCATCGACAAGAAGATCCGCTTCTACAACATCGATGCTCTTTCAATCTCCAGGGCTGTCGGACTTGGATCAAGGATCAACACTGTCATGCAGGCAGCCTTCTTCAAGATCTGCGGAGTGCTTCCGGAGACAGAGGCCATCCAGCTCATCAAGAACTATGTAAAGAAGACCTTCGCAAAGAAGGGTGAAGCTGTCATAAAGCAGAACTGGGATGCAATCGATGCAGCCTCCGATGCTCTTCATCAGGTCGAGATTCCTGCAAAGGTGGATCCAGCCAAGGTCTTTGAGCCGAAGAAGCTCATCGCCGATGATGCTGATGCTTTTGCAAAGGACATCATGCTTCCGATCATGCACCTGAAGGGAGACGACATTCCTGTATCCAAGATGAGCTATGACGGAACCCTGCCAAGCGGAACAGCTGCTCTGGAGAAGAGAGGCGTCGCTCCGTTCGTGCCAGAGTGGGACAGCACAAAGTGCATTCAGTGCAACGTCTGCGTACAGAGCTGCCCACACGCTGCCATCAGGGCAAAGCAGATCCTGCCAGAAGATCTCAAGAATGCTCCAGCTACCTTCAAGACAATCAAGTCCTCCACAAAGAACACTCACGAGCTTCAGTTCAAGATCCAGGTCTTCGTCGAGGATTGCCAGGGATGCGGAGTCTGCGTAGAGGCCTGCCTGGCCAAGGACAAGGCCCTTTCAATGAAGAGCCTGGAAGAGGAAAGAGCCAATGGCGAGAACGAGAACCAGGCTTTCTTCTCCAAGCTTCCTGAGAACAACCTTGAAGGTGCAGCAGAGACAACACTCAAGGGCCTGCAGTTCAAGCAGCCATTGTTCGAGTTCTCCGGCGCATGCGCAGGCTGCGGCGAGACTCCTTATGTGAAGATGGCCTCCCAGATCTGCGGAGAGCGCATGATTGTTGCAAACGCAACAGGATGCTCCTCCATCTACTCTGGAACATTCCCATCGATTCCTTACTGCAAGCGCCCAGACGGACGCGGTCCAGCATGGGGCAACAGCCTCTTCGAGGACAACGCGGAGTATGGACTTGGAATGAGGCTTGCTGTGGATTCCAACAGGACTCTTCTCAAGATGAAGGTTGAGAGACTTCTCCAGCTTGGCTGCGACAGCGCACTTGCCGAGGCCCTGAAGAAGAACCTTGAGCTGTGGACTGACACCACTGAGGCATCCATCGATGCACAGAAGGCCACTGCAGCCATCCTCGACGCCACCTGCGAGTGCTCCTTTGAGGGAGAGGCCAAGGACCTGATCCACAAGATCAAGGAACTCAAGGACTACTTCAGCGAGAAGTCCGTATGGATCATCGGTGGAGACGGCTGGGCCTATGATATCGGCTACGGCGGTGTTGACCACGTGGTTGCCTCCGGCAAGAACGTGAACATCCTGGTTCTCGATACAGAGGTCTACTCCAATACAGGCGGACAGGCTTCCAAGTCCACTCCTATCGCAGCAGTTGCCAAGTTTGCAAATGCTGGAAAGACACTGGGCAAGAAGAACCTTGGATTCATGTGCATGAGCTACGGCTATGTGTACGTTGCATCCATCTCCCTTGGCGCCAACAGAGCTCACGCTCAGAAGGCCCTTCAGGAAGCAGCAGCCTACAATGGACCTTCCATCGTGTTCTGCTATGCACCTTGCATCAACCATGGAATCGACATGCGCCTCAGCCAGGTGGAAGCCAAGAGAGCTGTGGAAGCAGGCTACTGGCCGCTGTTCAGGTTCAACCCGCTTGCAGAAGCCGGGAAGAAGTTCAGCTGGGATATCGCAAAGGAGCCTTCCCTGGATTACCAGGAGTTCATCAAGAGCGAGATCAGATACAGCTCTCTCTACAAGACCAATCCTGCTCACGCAGACGAGCTGTTTGCCAAGGCAGAAGAGGATGCAAAGAGAAGAATGACATTCTACAAGGAGATTGGAAAGATCATGTAGTTGATCTGGCCAGCAGTCAAGAGGCCGCTTTCCTAGGAAGGCGGCTTCTTTTTGTCTTCACCCAGGCTTCTTTTGCGGTTATCATTAGCCCATGATCTACCCCATAAGCCAAGTCAAGGCTTACCTGACAATCTATCAAGGGCTTCGTGACGACTGTCCCTTCTCAAGCCCCTTGGAATATGCAAGGCAGGCAGGATGTGTCCAGTATGATCCTCTGGACCAGGTTGGCAACAACCCCGATCTGGTATTCCAGGCCAGGATTCCCGGCTATAGAAAAGGCGATGTGAACAAGGCCCTCTACCAGGAGCGAACCCTCATCGATGCCTGGGACAAGAACATGGCCATATG
>JAQVSP010000063.1 GCA_028700425.1 Sphaerochaetaceae bacterium
TGTAACCCTGATGCCCATGGACTTCTGGAACTTTGACCCTCGCTGTCTTGCTGTCTTTGTTGAGCGCAACAACCCTTATATCAAGCAGGCTCCTTCCCACATCTCCTCCATTCTGCAGGACATAACCGGAGATCCAAGCCTCAGGGCCTATCAAGGCAAGAAGGCTCAGGATGTGCTTGATCAATGCTCAGCCATCTATACCTTCCTTCAGAATCAGGGGCTGATCTACTGCGAGCCCATTCAAGGCAATGAGGACGGCCAGCGGATCAGGTCTTTCAAGGAGATCCTGGCCAACAAGGCAGCAACATGCCTGGACACCACGCTCATCTTCTGCTCCATCGCTGAATGCATAGGCCTGCATCCCCTGATATGCCTCCTCAAGGACCACTGCTTTCCTGGAGTCTGGCTAAACGAGGATGACAGCTTCGACTCGATAGTCCATGACGACCCGACCGACATAACCCAGTATGCCGCAGCTGCCAGCCAGAGGCTGCTTGTCTTTGAGTCTACCTTTATCACAAACAAGCCCAAGATCAGCTTCTCAGAGGCCTGCCGCAGCGCCCTGCAGAGGGCTGGAGCAGTCGAAAGCCTTGTGATCCTGGATGTGAGCCTGGCTAGAAAGAACCGCATCTATCCAATGGCCTACCAGACAGTGGATGAAAGCGGGAATGCTGTCTATATCCAGGACAATGAGTTCACGAGCAAGGACAACAGGCTTCAGAGCTCCAGTCTTGCCGAGCCTGAATACATGAATGTGGACAACACCCCAAAGACAAGACTGGAAGCCTGGCAGCGAAAGCTTCTTGACTCCTCCACGCGCAACAGCCTGCTTAGTGCGAGAAACCGGGCGTCAGTCATGCAGCTTCTCTGTCCAGATCTTGACAGGCTTGAAAGCGAGCTTGCCTCCTTCAAGGAGTTCACAATCATTGAGAACCCTACAGACGACGAGTTTGAGACCATGAGCATTGACGCCATCTCCAAGTCACGCGACCTGCTCTCAGTGCTGATTCGCAAGCAGAAGATGCCAGCTTCGCAGAAAGGCGAGGAGCTTGAAAGAAGGCTCTCCAGAATCTATCGCCAGGCCCAGAAGGATCTCAGCGAGACTGGAGCCAATACTCTCTACCTTACCATGGGACACCTTCAATGGACGGACAGGACAGGCACCCTGACCCAGATGCACAATGCTCCTATCCTTCTTTTGCCAATAAGCCTGGTCAAGCGAAGCCGAAGCGAGTACGCCTTCCGCCTTCGCGATGATGAGGAGCCTGTTCTCAACTATTCCATCTTCGAGAAGCTCAGGGTGGAGATGGGCATGAACATACCTCTTAGCTATGACGCACTGCCCCATGATGAAAGCGGCCTTGATGTTCAGCTGATACTGCAGACAGTCAGGCAGGCGATATTGCGGGAGAAGCGATGGGCTGTAGTGGAGTCCTGCCTGCTTGGCCTCTTCTCCTTCGACCAGCTGGTCATGTACAACGACCTCAGATGCAAGAGCGAGCTTCTTGCCTCAAGCAAGGTGGTCAAAAGCCTTATGAACAACCGCTTGGCCTTCCGGCCGAAGCCATTGCCGACAATAACAGACGAGGACCTGCTGAACTTCAGGATACCAGTATCATGCGACCAGACGCAGCTGCGTGCCATCAAGGCAGCCATGAGCGGCAGCAGCTTCATTCTCCAGGGCCCTCCCGGAACCGGCAAGAGCCAGACTATAACGGCCTTGATAGCCTGTGCCATGTCAAAGGGCAAGAAGGTCTTGTTCGTGGCTGAGAAGATGGCGGCCTTGCAGGTGGTGTACAGGAATCTCTCCCAGATCGGACTTTGCGACTATCTTCTTGAGCTGCATTCCATAAAGGCCTCGAAGGAGCATTTCATCGGGCAGCTTTCAAGAGCCCTTGAAAGGCCAGCTGAGGATCCTGCACCTCCATCAGGATCAGAGAAGATGCTCAAGAAGCTGGACGACCAGCTGTCGCAGTATGTGCTTGCACTCCATAGCCCCACCAGCTGCGGCCTCTCGCTCTATGAGCTGATCAATGGATATGAAGAGGTCAAGGACAAGCCTGTCATACCACTCTCCTACGCCCAGATTAAGGACGTGACAAGGACGAGTCTCGATGAATGCCGTAACCAGCTGTTCCTGCTGGGCCAGAAGCAAAGCCCCTTTGGAAAGATGAAGGACAATCCCTTCCGCTTCATCAAGAAGCGTCATGAAATCGATGTGAGAATCTATCCCCAGATAGAGCTGAAGCTGCGCAACCTGTCCAGCCTGCTTGAAAGCCTGGATGCCTGCATAAAAGGCTTTCAGAAATGCCTCAAGGAGACAAGCCCTGTGGCCTTCTCATCAATTGAAGGCCTTGGAGCCTTCCAGCCCTACAAGAAGGCCTTGTCAGACAGGCAAGTCAGCGTAGAGATAATTGTCAGCTCTTATGAGGAGATAAAAAGATCGCTGGCAAGCCTCATTGCCTATAGGCAGGAGCAGGCAAGGCTGGATGAAGCTCTTGAGGCACAGTGGAACATGGACATTGAGAGCCAGGATATACCAGGCCTTCTCCAGGCCTGGGGCCATTGCAAGACCGGCATCTTCAAGGGCCGCAGGAGAAAGGAGCTCATCAACAAGGTCGGCTCCTATGCTCTCTTCGAGATCAATGAGTCCAACATTGAGGAGGCTTTGCGCAAGCTCAATGCCCTTGCTCCGGCAAAGGCCAGGATAAAGGCCCTGAAGGAAGCAGTTCCTGCTTCCTACCTTGGGCTTAAGGATTGCGAATCAATCCTGATCGATACTATCAAGGCTTTCAAGGCTGCCCTTTCAAGGCTCTCAGGCTCAAGGGAGGCTGAGCTCAGCATCCAGGAGCGAAACAGCCTTGCACAGAGCCTTTTCACCTCATCGGCCTCAGACAAGCTGATAGAGCTGTGCAACTCGTGCAAGGAGAGCTTCTCAAGCCTAGCAACCCTGCTGGAGCTGGATGCTGCGGCCATTGGGAAGATGTCCATAGCCCAGGTCAGCGCCTTGATGCTCACATGGGCAGACCAGGGCCAGATGATGCAGAACTGGATCGAGTACAACGGGCTGCTCTACGCCATTGAAAGCCGAATGGCCTTTACAAAGCCCTTTGTCAGGTCCATACAGCAGGGCCAGAGCATAGATGATGTCTACCAAAGCCTGCTTGCCTCCTTCTACAAGGCACAGGCCCAGCAGGCCATCCAGGCCAGCAGCGTGCTCTTCAGCTTCACTTCCAGGAGCTTTGACGCCACAGTCTCCAAGCTTCAGGAAGTCGAGGCAGCCTACCGCTCCGAAATCAAGGATAACCTCAGCCCTTCAATCGGAAGCCTTGTCAGGTCCAGGCCTCTGGACCAGGAAGCCCTTAGGCAGATCAAGTACTTCATTGGCAAGCATGGAAGGTCCTCATCCATAAGAAAGGTCTTCGAGACCTGCGACACCTGCCTGGCAGACCTGTTTCCATGCTTTCTCATGAGCCCGCTTTCTGTGTCCCAGTATCTTGAGCCAGGACGTCAGCTGTTTGACCTAGTGATCTTTGATGAAGCCTCCCAGATACCTACCTGCAAGGCCATAGGGGCAATCTCCAGGGGCAAGGACCTGGTCATTGTCGGAGACTCTAAGCAAATGCCGCCTACAAGCTTCTTCCAGAAGTCAGACACCACAGGGGCAATAGAGCCTGATGAAGCTCCCGGCCCAGATCTGGACAGCATCCTGGACGACTGCCTGTCAATCGGCTTTCCAGAAGCGAGGCTCGAATGGCACTACCGAAGCACAAGCGAAAGCCTGATCTACTTCAGCAACCTCAAGTACTACAATGGAAGGCTGAAGACCTATCCTTCAGTGGACTGCAAGACATCCAAGGTTGTGCTGCGACATGTCAACGGCTATTACCAGAACGACAGCAGAATCCCAAACGAGGCTGAAGCCGATGCCATAGCCTCTGAGATCAAGAAGCGCCTGTCCAACCCAGCCACACGAGGGCAGTCCATAGCCGTCATAACCTTCAGCGAGAAACAGCAGAACCTGATACAGAACAAGCTTGAGGACCTTTTCGAGCGCGAGCAGAAGCTTGCCCTGGCAGCTCATTGGACCGAAAGCGAGATAGACAACCCCAACAAGCTCATAGTCAAGAACCTGGAGAACATCCAGGGTGATGAAAGAGATGTTGTGATGCTGTCTGTCACCTTTGGAAAGACTGCTTCGGGGCGCTTTGCAAAGAACTTCGGCCCTATCAACCAGATCGGCGGAGAGAAGAGGCTCAATGTAGCCTTCAGCCGAGCCAAGAAGCTGATGCTGGTATTCACAATCATCGACATAGCGGAGTTCAGCAATGAGACCTTGAGAAGCCAGGGAGCCATAGACCTCAGGGAATTCCTGCGCTATGCAGCTTCCCCCTATTACCGAAAGCCTCGCAGGCAGGAAGCCCTGGCCATCAAGAAGGAGCTTGCAGACAGCCTGATGAATGCAGGCTTCAAGGCGGAGATGGACATCGGGATGTCCGATTACAAGGTGGACATCGGCATACGCAAAGCCGATGACAAGCCCTTCTGCTGCGCAGTTCTTCTGGATGGACAGAGCATGCTCTGCTCTGACTTGACCAACGATCGCTTCAATCTCACCCGAAGCGTTCTTGCCAAGCGAGGCTGGCAGATTGTAACGGCACGCACGATCGACTGGTGGAATGATCCTGAATCTACCAAGGCAGGCCTGATCGAGGAAGTCAGAGATGCCTTGGAGAAGGTCGACGAGAGCCAGGTCTTCATCATCCCAGACCCAGAGCCTTCAGAGGAGCCTGCCATGCAAGCCCTGCCCTACCAGGCCTGCAGGCTGGACATGGACCCAATCAGCCCATCAGCCTTCCCAAGCGTCGATCCATTGCTTCTTCTGTCCAAGCTTGAGCAGGTGATCGAGCAGGAAGGCCCGATCATCGAGGACCTTCTCCAGGCAAGAGTCCTTAGAAGCTTCAAGATCCAGAAAAGAAGTCCTGCCATTCAGGAGACGCTCAATCGCATGCTGAGCAACCTCTCAAGCCCTCGCACAATCGAGACAGCAATAGACCAGTTCCCACACAAGGTCTTCTGGCCTAAGGCCTACAATGGCAAGGATCCAGCTCAATCCTACAGGGAATACAGGACCCAAGGGCCTGAGAAAAGAAGCATAGAGGAGATTCCGCAGATAGAGATCCGCAATTGCATGCTTAGCCTTATCAGCCTGCATGGAGAGCTTGCTGAGAATCTGAAGGACCAGGCAATGAAGAAGCTGGGCTTCAGCCGCAAGGGCTCCTCCATACAGGCGATCATGGACCTTGTCTACAGCAATGCCCTTGAGGAGAGATCCATCATAATAGACCCAGAATCCAGGAGAGCAGTGCCCAATGAGGCATACTTTGGAAAGAGGAAAGACTGAATAAGCAAGGAAAAACCGATTCCAGCTGTCCTGAAGAGGGCAGCTGGGATCTGGGCGCTGCTTGACGGGATCCACATTGGATTGGATCAACGCTTCTCATGAAAGGGCCGGCTGGATCAATTGCCCAATCTCTGCTCTTTTGCAGGTCTTTTTGAGCAATCAACTAACCTTTTGAATAGTAAAACTTTAGTAACCTTGCCCCTTTCTTTGGAAAATAATACTATCAGTCTATGTACCTCAAGATAGAGCAGAAGAGCGAACACGAGCTCTTCTCTACCCCGCTTTTGCAACAGACTGCTTTCTGGTCATCAGTAAAGAAGAGCCTTGGCTTTAATCCCAAGGCTTTCAACCTATGGGCCAGGCAGAGAGATATCCTGGACATTGCTGGAGCCTCCTCGGCCTATGTCATGGATGATGTATTGGTGCTTGAGCATCCGGTGGGCATTGACAAGACAATAGCCTATGTTCCTTATGGACCCCTTCTTTGCCCTTCTGAATCCGCTCAGGGAGTGTTTCTTGAGAATCTCAGTGAAGCCTTGAGAGAGAAGCTTTCCAGGTCCTGCATACTCATACGCTATGACCTGCCCTGGAAAAGGGAGGAAGAGCAAGGAAGCCAGACGATAAGAATGAACTGGGGAACAGTCAAGCATAACATCAGGCCAAGCTCAAGCGGACAGCTTCCAACCACTACCACCATCCTGGATCTCAGAAGCAGCGCTGACGAGATTCTTTCCAGGATGCATCCCAAGACCCGCTACAATATCCGCCTTGCCTTGTCCAAGGGAGTGAAGGTTCGGCGAGGAACTGTCGAGGATCTTGATATCTTCATGAGCCTTTATGAGGAGACATCAAGGCGCAACCGCATTCAGAGCCATGACAGAGCCTTCTTCCAGGCCTTGTACCAAAGCCATGAAAAGGATGCATTCTTTGAGCTGCTGATCGCCAGCCTTGACGGAGTTGATCTCTCAGCAATGTTTCTCAGCCTCAGCGACAACAGGGCAACCTATCTTTACGGAGCCTCAAGCGACAGCATGAGAAACAGCATGAGCACCTATGCCCTGCAATACCAGGCCATCCTGGATGCCAAGGCAAGCGGCGCCCTGGAGTATGACATGTTCGGCATAGCCCCCAAGGATGCCACAGAGCACAAGCTGTCAGGCCTTTCACGCTTCAAGCTTGGCTTTGGAGGCTCGATCCTTGACAGGATGGGATGCTGGGACTACACCCTGTCGAGCCAGGGCGATGACTATCTTCTAGCAGAGCAAGCCTTCAGCAACGCCTATCACCTAGGCTAGGCCTTAGGCTTCATGCTCTCTGGCTTCTAAGGGACAAGAAGCTAGATCGCTGACTTTTTCCATCACTGCTCAATATATGGCAATCCTTGGTCTTTGATGGCATTGAAGCCTTGTCCAAACAGCGTCTTGAATATACTCTTAGGCCGTGAGAAAGCTTCTAGCTGTAGCAAAGAAGGAGCCTGTGCTCCTTATCGCCCTGGCACTGGGCATCGGTTCTTTCGTCCTTGTTCCGCCATCATCGAAAACAATAGGCTTCATTGACTTCAAGGTCCTATGCTGCCTTGCCTCCCTCATGCTGTGCGTATCCAGCCTCAAGGCCCAGAAGGCCTTTGACAAGCTTGCAGGCTTCCTTTTGTCCAAGACAAGAAGGCCTTTCCCCATAGCCCTCATTCTTGTGGGGCTTTGCTTCTTCTCCTCCATGCTCATCACAAATGACGTGTCTCTTCTGACCTTTGTCGGCTTTGCAATAGTCCTTCTGCCTCCATCGTCCGGGCTTCTCATCCCAGTGATTGTGCTTCAGACCATTGCCGCCAATCTTGGCTCAACGATTACTGTCATGGGGAACCCACAGAACCTCTATCTCTGCTCCTACTATGACCTTACAAGCCTGGATCTGCTAAGGATCATGGGCCCTTATGCTGCACTGAGCCTGGCTCTTCTGGTCCTATGCTGCTGGCTTTTGACAAGGGGAAAGGATCCAATCCAGACCATCGAGACAGTCAAGGAGCCAATCAGCCTGTACAGCCTTGCCTTGAGCCTATCCATGTTCATCATAAGCCTCCTTGGGGTCTTCAAGGTTCTTGATTATAAGCTATGCCTTGGCATTGTCTCCCTGTCCTTCTTCATCCAGGGCCTTCTGGACAGGAAGAACGGCATCAACATATCCAAGGGCATTGACTGGACACTGCTTCTCACCTTCGTCGGGTTCTTCCTCTTCACTGGCAACCTAGGCTCTCTTGAGAAGGTGGCCTCCTGGATAAGAGGCATACTGGAAGGCCATGTGCTTGCTGTGAGCCTTGCTTCCAGCCAGGCCTTGAGCAACGTCCCCACTGCCCTGCTTCTCTCAAGCTTCACAGGCGAAGGAGCAAGCCTTCTTCTGGGTGTGAACCTAGGAGGGCTTGGCACCTTGATAGCCTCTCTTGCCTCTGTGATCAGCTACAAGCTCTACAGCCAGAGCGAGCAAGCCCAGGGCGGCAGGTACATGCTTGTCTTCACGGCCTACAATGCAGCCTTCCTGGTTGCCTTGCTTGGCTTGAGGATCTTGCTCTGATCAATCAGAACACAGGCATTATCAATTGACTGGCAAGGCCTTAATGCTGTATTCCTCTTCTGTAAAAATGATTGACACAAGCAAGTTCAAGGGAACACAAGAGGAAAAGCTGATAAGAAAGCTTCTTAAGGTCTATGGGGAGCTTGAGAAGAAAAGCTCCTCATTCATGTCTGACTATGCTGTACATTGTCCGCAGGGCTGCGGCACATGCTGTACATTCTTCTTGCCAGACATCACTGAGACCCAGGCCTTGGTGACAGCAGCCTTCATCCTGTACTCCTCTCCAAGAACCGAGGAGCTTGAGAGCAGGCTGGCTTCTTGGCGTGACCATACGACAGGACCTTGCCCGCTGTATGACAATGACAACCCCCATCACTGCACTGTCTATGAGGGAAGACCCTTGATATGCAGGCTTTTTGGAGCTTGCACCAATGCAGACAAGCAGGGGCATCCTGTCTTTCGCAAGTGCAAGTTCAACCCTACCGACTCCATGCCTGTCAAGCTTGATGAAGGCGATTTCAAGGGTGAAAGGCCACCTGAGATGCTTGATTACGGCATGCAGATTGTGAGCCTGGAAGCCAACGATGAAACGACAATGCTTCCTGAGGCCATCCTCAGCGCCATGAGCAAGCTGCGCCTGATCGTGGCTCTCATGAATCCAGGCAGCGACGATGACGATGACCCTAATCCAGAGCCAATTGCATCCTGACCTGTTTTGCTGTATTCTCTAGCCTATGCTTCTTTTGACAATAATCTACGCTGCCTTCATAAGCCTTGGGCTTCCTGACAGCCTGCTGGGCTCCGCCTGGCCTGCAATTTGCGAAAGCCTTGGCGTTCCTGTTTCCTGGGGCGGCTTCATTTCCATGATATGCTGCGCTGGAACCGTAATCAGCTCGCTAAGCAGCGAGCGTGTGATAGGCAGGCTTGGCACTGGAAAGACAGTTTTCCTCTCCACCTTCCTCACTGCCATCACCCTTCTTGCCTGGTCTTTCACCGGCTCATATTGGGTTCTTTGCCTTATGGCATTGCCCCTTGGACTGGGGGCCGGGTCAATTGACGTTGCTCTGAACAACTATGTGGCCCTTCACTACAAGGCCCGCCATATGAGCTGGCTTCATTGCTTCTGGGGCATTGGAGCCACAATAGGCCCAATGATCATGGCAGGCTTTCTGAAAGAGGGCAGATGGCAGATGGGCTACAGGACCGTAAGCCTCATCCAGCTGGCCTTGACCCTGGTTCTCTTCCTGTCAATGGGATTATGGAAGAACAAGGATTCTGACCCAGACGCCCCGGCCTCCTGCGGAATTACAGAGGATGGCTTTGGCAACAGGCTCACGCTGGCTCTTGCCTCCCTCTCATTCTTCCTCTACTGCACCGCTGAATCAACCCTTTCCATGTGGACCTCCAGCTACGCCATAAGCATGCTTGGCTTTGACAAGAGCCAGGCTGCACTCCTTGCCTCCTGCTTCTTCTTTGGAATCGCCGGAGGAAGGCTTCTATCAGGCTTTCTTACATTCAAGATCAAGAGCGAGACCTTGATTGTCCTTGGGCTTTGCCTTATATCATCAGCTCTTCTCATGCTTGTTCTTGGCTGGGCTTTTCCTGCAGTGATAGGCTTGGGACTAGGCTGTGCGCCGATCTATCCTTCCATGATAATGGAGACACCGGTGAGATTCGGAAGCAGAAAGTCCAGAAGGGCAATCGGGCTTCAGATGGCAAGCGCCTATGTAGGAAGCACCTTCATGCCTACCTTGGCAGGAGTCATCTCCCAGAGGACAAGCTTCAGGTTCATATACATTGCAGTGCTTGCCTGCACCCTGCTGATGCTCGCAAGCACCCTGGCAATCAAGGCCCAGAAGCCTAGAGGCCTATCTGGGAAGCGATAGGAGCCAGGGCGTCTATAGTGTCCTGGATCACATCCTCCTTGGTGACATCCCCGAGCATCTCGATGCCCTTTAGGATGATGTCCCGGTCTACACCAGCTGCAAAGGAGGGCGAAGACCACTTCTTCTTCACGCTCTTGACGCTCATGCCTTCCATCCTCTCAGGCCTCATCAAGGCTGTGGCATACACCAGGCCGGTAAGCTCATCGATGGTGAAAAGGACCTTCTCCATATAAAGGATGGGCTCCACATCGCTGCAAAGTCCCCAGCCATGGCATACAACGGCATGGATGAAGTCATCATCTGCGCCGATCTCCTTCAGAAGCTCCGGAGCCTTCTTGCAATGCTCTGTGGGCCACATGCCATAATCCAGGTCATGCAGCAGCCCTACTAGACCCCAGCGCTCGGGGTCCTCCCCTCGCCTTGAGGCAATGTGCCTCATGACCGCCTCCACGCAATAGGCGTGGTGAATCAGGCTTTCGCTTTGGTTGTATTTTTTGAGCAGGCTTAATGCATCTTCCCTTGTCATATAACACTCCTTGGAATTGGATACTAGCAAAAAAGCCGAAGACTGGCAATGAATACAAGAAAACCCGGCTGCCCGGGTCTTCTATCATTTAGTTATTGCCATGCTTCTTGTGATGATCCTTGGCGCCAGCCTTGGCTCGCGCTTCGCGGTCAAGCTCTTGTTGTCTCTCTCGCTCCTTCTTGTTGATCTTATGCTCAACAGCAGGGGTAGTCGGGGCAGCAGCAGGCTCAGTATTCTTAGCCATATAATGCCTCCACCTCTAATGTACTCTATTTTAAGAAAAAGGCAAATGAAAAGGGCATAAAAAATACACTGACCACGCAAGGTCAAGAGAATTGGCTTCTGCACAGGAAGGTTCGATGTTATTCTGGACTTGACGGAGTCTGGAGCCGGTGATTAGCGAGGTCGTTTGTGGAAACACCCTGATGG
>JAQVSP010000064.1 GCA_028700425.1 Sphaerochaetaceae bacterium
CACCTGCCTGCAGAAAGCTTTTGCAGATTGGAGGTCCTTGACCCCAGCTTTGAGTCTTGCTGCTCCATGATAGCCGTGCTGGGACTTGAGTCTGGCCTGATCATCGACAAGACAGCAGCCTCTGCCCTTTATGCCGGGATGGTCACGGACAGCGGAAGATTCCTTTATGACAGCACCAAGCCTAGAACCTTGCGCATAGCCTCTGAGCTTCTTGAAAGAGGAGTGGACACCCAGGCTATCTACAGCAGCCTCTACAACGAGGACCTGGCCATCCTGAAGCTGAGGGCAGAATACTTTCTGAAGGCCAGGCTGACGCGGCACAACGTGGCCTATATATACACCACACAGAAGGAGCTTGAGAGCTACAAGTTGGATGCCTTTGCTGTCTCAAGGGGCATGGTGAATACCATGGCCAACATCAAGGGAGTTGACATCTGGGTGAGCTTCACCGAGAGCGAGGGCTCTGTTCTTTGTGAGCTCAGATCCTCAAGGCTGAACATAAATCCAATCGCAGTGAAATATGGCGGAGGCGGACACGCCAAGGCAAGCGGCGCAACCGTAGCAAGGGCTGAGATCGCCATGAGCATGCTTGAGGACCTTGATGAATTGGAGGCGCAAAATGAGTGAGGACATCATGAAGGCAGTAATCGACCAGATAAAAAGCCATGACAGTATCATCATAAGCCGCCATAAGAGGCCGGACGGGGATGCTGTGGGCTCAACAAAGGGCCTTGCAGGCATCATCAGGCTGTCTTTCCCGCAGAAGGACGTAAGAGTCGTCAATGAGGACTGGTCCGATTACCTGGCATTCCTGGGCAAGGAGGACAAGATGCCTGAGACCCTCTCCGGGGCCCTGGTCATCGTGCTGGATACAGGAAACGTGGAGCGAATCTCCAATTCCAGGTATGCAGAAGGTTCCATGCTCATCAAGATAGACCATCATATCAACAACTCACCCTACGGAGACCTCCAATGGGTCGAGGATCAAAGGTCATCAGTCTGCGAGATGATAGCCGACCTGGCATGCAGCAACCCTGATGTGCTTAAGATGGACGAGCAAAGTGCAACAGCCCTGTACACTGGAATGGTGACTGATACAGGGCGCTTCAAGTTCGACAGCACAGGGCCTAGGACGATGGCCCTAGCATCCTTTCTTCTTGAGAAGGGAGTGGATACTGAGACCCTCTTCTCCAGGCTTTATATGGAGGACTTCAGCTTCCTGAAGTTCCAGGCAGCGGTGTTCTCCAAGATGAAGATAACAGAGAATGGAGTGGCTTACCTGATCGTCACACCATCCATGCAGGCCCGCCATGACATAAGCTTTGAAAGCGCCTGCAACTGTGTAAGCTTTCTGGATTCCATCAAGGGCAGCCTTATCTACCTGGCCTTCATATATTCCCCAAGTGGAGATATCAGGGTGCGCCTGAGATCGCGCTTTCTTGCAATCAACACCCTGGCTGAGAAGTACGGCGGCGGCGGTCATGAGAAGGCTGCAGGGGCGACCGTGAAGACAAGAGCCCAGGCTATGGCCCTGATTGCCGATGCCGACAGGATGCTTGGAGAGTTCAAGAGGAGCCATGAGGACCTGCTGTGAGAATACTATTGACAAATGACGATGGCCTGAATGCCGAAGGCCTTGCTGCTCTTGAGACTTGGGCCAGGACCAAGGGCGAGGTTACTGTAGTGGCTCCGAAGACTGAGCAGAGCGGGAAGAGCCACTCCATTGAGATACACAAGAGCTTTGAGGTTCTCAAGGTCGCCGAAGGGCGCTACAGCGTGGATTCATCTCCAGCAGACTGCGTGCGATTTGCCTTCAGCGGACTGGGAAGAGATTTCGACCTGGTCCTTTCTGGCATAAACAAGGGCTTCAATGTTGGCACTGACATAGTCTATTCAGGAACGGATGGGGCCATCTTCGAGGCCAGCTGCCTTGGCTGCAGGGCACTTGCCTTCTCCACTGATCCTGAAAGCTTTGAGGACTCGAAAAGGCTTCTGGACCGAATATGGGCATTCATAGAGGCAGGAAGGCTCTTTGACTACAATGACATCTACAACATCAACATCCCACTGAAGGCTACAAGCATAAGAGTCACTGCCCAAGGCAGCCCTTATTACAAGGACCGCTTTGTAAGGACAGCCGAGAACATGTACATGGCTGATGGGTACTCGGTGTATAGTGGCGCCAGAGACCTGGAAAGGGATATAGATGCAGTGATGCATGGCCATGTGTCAATCACGCCGCTATGCATTGACCGGACAAGCGCCAAAGCCTACATGGCGCTGAAAGGCATTTCGGAAAGCATCTAGATTTGGGCACAGCTGGCTCTTGCTAGAAACAAGGCATGAAGGTAAACTACAACAATGACGGAAGAATTATGCTAAGCATTCAAAAGGCAAGTGCATTGAAGAGAATATCAGCAGGCTTGCTGGATGCAATCGTGCTGTCCATACTGAGCCTTGGATTTACGCTGATAATAAGCGCTGTGACAGGCTATGACGCCAAGAGCCAGAGGCTGCAGGACCTTTACAGCAGGTATGAGAGCGCCTACAGTGTGGATTTTGATGTCACAGAGCAGCAGTACAAGCTCTATTCTGAGGAGCAGTCAAGCCAGTATGACAAGGCCTACGAGGCCCTGATCAATGATGCAGAGGTCCTGCAGCTCTACCCCCAGATTCTCAATCTGACGGTCCTGATGATAAGCCTTGGCCTTTTCCTGTCTTGCCTTATCGCAGAGTTCATTGTTCCGCTGATCCTGGGCAATGGCATGACCCTGGGCAAGAAGGTATTCTCAATTGCGCTGATGCATGACAATGGAGTCAGGGTGGATGCTGTGGCCCTGTTCATACGCACAATCCTGGGAAAGTACACCATTGAGATCATGATTCCAGCGCTTATAGTCATCATGATATCTTTTAACACAATCGGACTTGTGGGCGCTGTGGTTTTGGGGTTAATATTGCTATTGCAGGCAATCTTGTTCCTGGCCACAGGCAATAGGACCTTGATTCATGACCTTCTGGCGCGGACTGTCTGCGTCGATTATGCAAGCCAGAGGATATACGCCTCCCAGGCGACAATGCTTGAGGCCATCAGGCAGGAAGCCCAGCGGAAGGCGGAGGAAAAGGAATACTGATCTCTGATCACAAAGGATGAAATATGGAAATAACGCTTAAGAACCTTACGAAGATCTTTCCCAGCAGGAACAAGAAGTCCCCGGACGATGTTGTTGCAGTGAATGACTTTGACTTCACCATTCCCGATGGGAAGCTCATTGGACTGCTTGGACCTTCAGGTTGCGGAAAGAGCACCATGCTCTATATGATATCAGGCCTCCAGAAGCCCACCAGCGGGCAGATATTCTTTGGCAGCGACGACGTCACCCAGCTTTCCCCGGAGAACAGGGGAGTGGGCCTTGTGTTCCAGAACTACGCATTGTACCCGCACATGACAGTGCTCCAGAACATCCTTTTCCCGCTGCAGAACCTTAAGGGAGAGGATAAGCTCACCAAGGACCAGATGCTTGACAAGGCAAAGGACGCAGCTCGCCTCGTGCAGATCGACGAGCTGCTTGACCGCAAGCCAAGCGAGCTTTCCGGCGGACAGCAGCAGCGCGTCGCCATCGCTCGCGCCTTGGTGAAGATGCCTCGTGTGCTTCTTCTGGATGAGCCCCTATCGAACCTTGATGCAAGGCTCAGGCTTCAGACCCGCGAGGAGATAAGCCGCATACAGAAGGAGACCAAGATAACAACGGTCTTCGTGACCCATGACCAGGAAGAGGCCATGAGCATATCGGATATGATAGTGGTCATGAAGCAAGGAGTCGTGCAGCAGACAGGAAAGCCACAGGATGTCTATGACAACCCGACCAATCTGTTCGTAGCCAAGTTCCTGGGGACTCCTCCAATCAATGTATTCCGCGGACATGTGGCAGGCTCGATGCTCTATATCGGCTCAAGCGCTGTGATGGCGTGCCCAGGCGTCAAGGACTGTGAGGTCTACGTTGGCATCAGGCCAGAGGGCTTCATTCTTGATCCTGCGGGTCCATTTGAGAACAGCCTTAGAAGCGTGGAGGTCATGGGACGCGATGTCTCTGTCGTCTTCACAAGCCCAGATTCCATGAACCCGACTGCAAGAGCGATCATCACAAGCGAGAGCGTCATTGATGAGAAATCGCCGACGGTGCGCTTCTCCATCAAGCCAAGAAAGCTTTTCCTGTTCGACTTTGCAAGCGAGAAGCGAATCCGCTTCGAGGTGAAGTGATGGCAGACATCGTAGACAGCAAGAACCAATGGAAAGCCTGGGTATATCTCTCCCCGGCCATAGCATTGCTTCTCGTATTTACAGTATGGCCTATCTTCAACACTGTCCGGATGGCCTTCCTTGAGGGCTACAGCGGCCTTATGAACGTTGGAGGGGCTAAGTTCCAGTTCGGCATAGGAAACTTCAGGAAGGTCCTACAGTACCAGAGATTCCTTTCCTGCCTGAAGACAACGTCTCTTCTCTGCATAATCACTGTGCCCATATCAACGATCCTAGCCCTGCTGATAGCCGTCTGCCTGAATTCCATCAAGATCCTTCAGAAGCCGCTTCAGACCATCTTCTTCCTGCCCTATGTGACAAACTCAATAGCTATCGGAATGGTGTTTGCTGCCATGTTCAACATAGTTGGAAGCTTCTACGGCACACAGAATGAGATAATCGTCACCGCAGGAATCGTCAACAATATAATCGAGTTCCTTGGCGGAAAGGCTGTAAACTGGATCAACTATGGCTCCACCTATCTGGCAAACATGACAGTGATGGTGATCTACATAGTCTGGAACGCCCTGCCTTTCAAGATCCTGATTCTCCTTGGCGGGCTTCAGAGCGTAAACAAGCAGTACTATGATGCAGCCAGGGTTGATGGAACCTCCAGGCGGCGCATATTCTCCAGGATCACAGTGCCTCTTCTCTCTCCCATGATAGCCTATGTCGTGATAACAGGCTTCATAGGAGGCTTCAAGGAGTACACCAGCATAGTGGGAATCTTTGGAGAGACAATGGGACCGGCTGATGATGCCAAGCGCCTCAACACAATGGTCGGCTTCATCTACGACTCCCTTTCCACCAACAGCCAGGGCAGATCCTCTGCAGCTGCCCTTATTCTCTTCGGCATCATCCTCGTGGTGACGCTGATCAACCTTCGCGTCAGCAAGAAGCGCGTGCATTACTAGGAGGCATCATGTCAGACAACAAGATCATATTGATGCATGAGCGCAACATGGCAGAGCAGACAAGCCACCAGAAGATCATGACAGTCATCGTGAAGGTTCTTCTTTATGCCTTCATCCTGGCCATGGCAGCCATAGTGCTGTTCCCCTTCTACTGGATGATCAACTCATCCCTGAAGACTCTTGAGGAGTACAGGAGAAGCGTTCCTACCTTCTGGCCCCACAGGCTGATGCTGAGCAACTATTCCTCGGCCTTCACGACAGCGAACCTTGGAAAGCTCTTCCTGAACACCATGTATGTAGGCGTTGTATCCACCGCACTGAGCCTTGTGATCACAGTGCTTTCAGCCTTCGCCTTCGCCAGGCTTTCGTTCAAGGGCAAGAATGCGCTCTTTGCTGGCTTGCTGGCGACAATGATGATCCCAGGCGAGCTTTTCACCATCACCAACTACAGCACAGTCACCAACCTGGGCTGGATCAATACCTACACGGTTCTCATCGTGCCGTTCTTGGTAAGCGTATTCTACATCTATCTTCTCAGGCAGAACTTCATGCAGATCCCGGATGAGCTGTATCTTGCAGCCAAGGTCGATGGGACAAGCGATCTCAAGTACCTTTGGAAGGTTATGATACCGCTTTCCCTGCCGACCCTGATATCCATAACCATTTTGAAGATGATGGGAGCCTGGAACTCCTACATATGGCCGCGCCTGGTCGCCAACGATGAAGCCCACAGGCTCATCACAAACGGCCTGCGCAACGCATTCACTGAGACCACCGGCGATGTGAACTACCCTGTTCAGATGGCTGCAGTGGCTCTTGTATCAGCCCCTCTTTTCCTGGTGTTCATCTTCCTTCGCAAGTACATAATGCAAGGCGTGAGCAGAAGCGGAATCAAGGGATGACCCTTTATTGGAATTCTAGAACAATATTTTTAAGGAGAAGAATATGAAGAAAACCTTATTGACTGCAATTCTCTTGGCTGCGGCTGTCCTGATGCTATTTGCAGGCGGAAGCGGCGAGAAGAAAGCCACAGCTGCTTCGAATTTCGAGGTCCCAGAGGTGGGTTATGATGGAAGCCCCGTAACAGTGAGATTCTATCACACAATGGGAACAAACCTCAGCGACGTACTGAACCTCTACATCGAGGAATTCAGCAAGATCTATCCGAACATCACCATTGCAGCCGAGCAGGTCGGCTCCTATGACGATGTACGCGACCAGGTCAGCACTGAGATCACAGTCGGAAGCCAGCCGAACATCGCCTACTGCTATCCTGACCATGTTGCTCTCTACAACCTGGCTGGAGCTGTTGCCACCCTGGACTCCCTCATCGACAGCCAGATTGCTGTCAAGAGAGCTGATGGCACCCAGGAGATCCTCGGACTCACTGATGCCCAGAAGGCAGATTTCATCGAAGGCTACTACAACGAAGGCCGCCAGTTCGGCGATGGACTCATGTACACCATGCCGTTCTCAAAGTCCACTGAGGTTCTCTACTACAACAAGACATTCTTTGATGCCAACGGGCTGACAGTGCCGACCACATGGGACGAGATGGAAGAGGTCTGCGCCAAGATCAAGGCCATTGACCCGACATCCATTCCACTTGGATACGACAGCGAGGCCAACTGGTTCATCACCATGACCGAGCAGCTCAAGACCCCTTACACCAGCGCTTCTGGGGATCACTTCCTCTTCAACACTGAGGAGAACAAGAAGTTCGTGGAGAGATTCAGCTCCTGGTATGACAAGGGATACCTTACCACACAGCAGCTCTATGGAGCCTATACCTCCGGCCTCTTCACCTCCGAGACAGGTGTAAAGAGCTACATGTCTATTGGCTCATCTGCTGGCGCAACTCACCAGAGACCAGCAGCCCTTGCTGATGGCAGCTATCCATTCCAGGTCGGCATTGCATCCATCCCACAGGCTGATGCATCCAATCCAAAGGCCATCTCCCAGGGACCAAGCGTCTGCATCTTCAAGAAGGCCAATGCACAGGAAGTCGTGGCTTCATGGCTCTTTGTGAAGTTCCTTACCACCAGCGTTGATTTCCAGGCTGAGTTCTCAATGGCTTCCGGCTATGTACCAGTCCTCAAGTCAGTGGGCTCCAATGAGGCTTATGCAGCATTCCTTGCCAAGGCTGATGGTGCCAAGTACATCTCCGCTCTTTCTGCAAAGATCTGCCTTGAGCAGGAGAGATCCTACTACACCTCACCGGCATTCAACGGCTCCTCTACAGCCCGCGACCAGGTCGGAGCCCTTCTTTCCAAGTGCCTGACCCTGAACACCTCCTCAGCCACCTTCAAGGCTGACCTGGACAAGGCCTTCCAGACTGCAATCGAAGAGTGCGAGTATAACAACTGATGAAGCAGATCCTGCCAGCTTTTCTATTGATCCTGTGCCTCATTCTCGGCTCCTGCGCCACCAAGGCTCCTGTCCTGCAGACAGAGCCAGCCGTGGCCATGGCAGTCGAGACAATACAGGTCCGCGATTACGCCTCAGACCTGAAGCTTGACATGAACTCGGCCACATTGAAGGCTGAGGCCACTGTCAAGTCCTACATCGATGGGGACACCACTCATTTCTATGTTCCGTCTTCGGTCAGCGAGAACGGGGTGCTCAAGGCAAGATACCTTGCCATCAACACCCCAGAGTCCACTGGCAAGATCGAGGAGTATGGAAAGAAGGCTTCGACGTTCACTCGCCAGAAGCTCTCTGGAGCGCAGTCCATCATCATCGAGTCTGACAATGGAGCCTGGAACCTTGATTCGACAGGATCCAGGACACTGGCATGGGTGTGGTATCGAAACAGCGAGAGCGAGGATTATCGCAATCTCAACATAGAGATACTGCAAAATGGGCTGGCAATCGCCTCCTCATCAGCTAACAACCGCTATGGCGCTACAGCTGTCGCTGCCATAGCTCAGGCCAAGAGCCAGAAGCTGAATATCTACAGCGGCCAGAGAGATCCAGATTTCTTCTATGGCGAGGCTGTGGAGCTTACGCTTAAGGAGCTCAGGTGCAATATACAGGACTATGTAGGCATGAAGGTGGCCTTTGAAGGCGTCATAACCGCAAACAGCTCCAACTCTGTCTACATAGAGGATCGCGATGAGGAGACCGACATAGTCTATGGCATGACCATCTATTATGGCTTTGGCCTCAGCGGCGAAGGCCTTGACATCCTGAGCGTGGGCAACCGGTCCAGGATAGTCGGGACAGTCCAGTACTACGAGGCTGGCGGATCTTACCAGGTTTCCGGCCTCTCCTACAGGCAGATGAAGCCGAACGATCCTAACAATATCCAGTGCATAAGCCGAGGCAATGAGCCTTACTACACACCGCTGACCGCATCAAGAATGCTTGGCAGCGTGGAGGTGGAAGGAACAGAGCATCTGTATTGGCAGCTGGCAATGAATTCGACTGTGTGCATGAAGGCCCTGAAGGTAAGTGATGCATACATGACAAGCAATGAGGACAGCTCATCCTATGGCGCGATGACCCTGACTGCAATGGCCCCCGAAGGCCTTGAGGTCACAGTACGTGTCGTAGCCCTTTATGATGAGCAAAAGAGCCTTCTGGGTCCCGATTACTACATCGGAAGGAGCATTGACGTCTATGGGATCATAGACTCCTTTGACTCCAAGCCCCAGATAAAGGTCCTTTCCAAGGATAAGTTAATCTTCAATGATTGAATGAAAGGAGACAAGAATGAAAAAAGCATTAGCTTCGTTATTGCTGGTCGCCCTGGTAGTGCTGGCCTTCACAGGCTGTGTGACAGCTCAGGCTGCCTCTCAGCCGACAGGCCTTGATAACGCCAGAGGCTATCTCTATGCAATGTATAAGGACAAGGCAATAGCCACGCCGTCTGATTACCAGGTTGTCGGCGCCCTGAACATCAATGGAGTCGCATATGCCCTGGATTGGGCTGTGGAAGGCGCATCGGAAGCCGATGTGAAGCTTTCACTCACAGATAAGAAGATGGTCAACGTCGATGTCAATGAGAAGGCAAGCGCAGAAGTGAACTACACTCTCGTGGCTACCATCACAGACAGCGAAGGCAAGACCGAGACCCTGTCATTTGCCCACAGCATTCCTGCCTACAAGGAGTTCACATGGGACGAGTATGTCGCAGCCGCAAATGGCTCCACAGTCGTCGTGAAGGGAACCATAACAGGCATCATGGCCAAGAGCAAGGGCAATTCTGCCAACTGCCTCTACTTCGAGGACAGCGATGGCGGCTATTATGCCTATAACCTTGCCAACGACCCAGTCACCGAGCTTGGACTGAATGTTGGAATGACAGTCAGAGTCACCGGATCAAAGGACACCTACAGCGGCACATATGAGATCATAAGCGCTTCTGTCGAGGTTCTGGATCCTGGCTTCAAGGCTATCAGCCCACTTGATGTGACAGACCTCTACCTTGCAGCCACAAGCCTTAAGGATCCTGCTCTTGTAAAGCGCCAGTCAGCTCTCGTGAGCGTCAAGGGCGTAGAGATCACAGGCCAGGATGTCGGCGGCGGATACTACAAGTTCAAGCTTGGCAGCCTTGAGTCCTATGTCAGGATCTCATCCTCTGTCTGCCCGCTTGTCAAGGCAGACCAGACAGCCTTCATTGCAGGCCATACCAATCACTTTGGATGGATTGCTGATGTCACTGGCGTGCTTTGCGTCTATGATGGAGCCTTCTACCTCACTCCAGTGACAGTGGATGCCTACAATTACGTAAGCCTTCCTGCCAAGAGCGATGCAGAGATGGTCGCCTTCGAGAAGGAGAACCTCGCTATTGCCAGTGCTGTTGCACAGGACACCGTGATAGATCTTCCTCTCAATGGACAGAGCTATAGCCAGGTTGCAATCTCCTGGGCAAGCGACAATGCCTGCGCAGTCGTCAAGGACGGCAAGCTTTACGTCACTCTTCCTGAGGAAGAGGCCAAGGTCAACCTGACTGCCACCATCACATGCGCTGCAGTCACCGAGACAAGGACATTCCAGATTGCAGTGGACTCTGCAGTTGCAGACCTTTTCATCGCAAGCAAGGTCACCAACCCACAGGCCGATGTTGCTTACAAGTACGCTCTTGTACAGGCCAACCTGGGCAAGACCCTCTACTTCACTGGAGCAATGAGCGGCAACTACCTTGGAACCACAGACAAGCCTGAGAATGCCGTGGATGTCTACCGCGAGGATGCCGAAGGCGGATACAACATGTACTTCCTTGCCGATGGCGTGAAGACCTACATCGAGATCTACGAGTATACAGCAGGCAAGGTGGGAGTCCACTTCACAGCCGAGCCGAAGAACGTGTTCGTATGGAATGCAGAGCTTGAGGCACCAGTTGTCAATATTCTTGACACCCAGTACTATCTGGGAACCTACAAGACCTATAACACCATCAGCGCCTCTGCTATCAAGTACGTGACCGGCGACAACGCCAAGAACGTTGGCGTCTCCCAGATC
>JAQVSP010000065.1 GCA_028700425.1 Sphaerochaetaceae bacterium
AATAGACTTGATGGTTCCGTATCTAATGGATGAGGTTATGACTATGCCTATCAGCTGACTTCGCTTTGCCATGTCAACAAGATATCACGACGTCAAGCCTTCTTCAACAATAAATCTAGTGCAGCCTTATGATGGATGCGAGATTCATGAATTCCATTATCAGGCATAGGGCCTTGCTGTAGTTCCAAATGGCCTTGGTCCCAAAGACTGAAAACGGATAGAAGAACAGCGCATCATAGACGCAGAGAAGCCAGAGGCAGCGATGCATGAAATAAGCCATAGGGTGAGCGTCCTTGCAGTAGAACAGGATGACCATGGCTGCCATTGTGAAGAACTGGGAGAAGAAGGCGCTGAGGCCCAGCTGCCTTCTTGTCTGATCATCATTGCCCCAGTCCTTGGGGTAGAGATGAATCATAGGGGGAAACAGTGCGCCGCTCTGGCTTACAAGAAGGCTGGTCAGAAGGCCTGCGCTGTCCTGATGGACATAGAAGGGCCTCTTGGATATCAGGTTGCCTGCAAGCTGGCCTGCAAGCATCACTGAAAGGGATGCAAAGGCAGCAGGAATTGACCATAGAATGCTTGAATCAAGCGATCCTGTGGAAAGGAAGCTGACCAGGATGGAGACCATAAGGCACAAGGCTATCTTGGCTGCCCAGAAAAGAGGAGCCGCCTTTCCTTCAGCGCTTTCAATGTTGGCGACTATCCTGCATCCGCATGCAAGCAAGGCAGGAGTGCCAAGCACAAGATGCACAAGGCCCTTGAAGCCCCAGGCCTTGGCCAGGCTTGTCATGGTCACTGTATGCATGTCATTGCGTTCAAAGCTCTTGAAGCTAGGTGCATTGTCATCGATGACCAATGCCATTATCCTGGTGCATCCCTTGGCCTTGAGCAGCTCTATTACGCTTTTGTAGAGAAGCCTTGCCGCTCCAGTGCCCTTGTACTGGCGAAGGACATATATGATGTCTACAATGCCATATTGCCCCTTCACCGTATAAAATGCTGAGCCGGCAAAGCAGCCGTCCAAGGTCTCGACAGCCAGGGCATTCTTTGGCTTGGGGGAGAAAAGGCCCTCCAGAAAGGTCAGCTCCTCTCTGCTGGCGCTTCTTAGGCTCTGGGCCTCATCGGGCCTGGCAGGCCTTGCCCTGAAAGATGCTTCAGTCATCGCTTCTCCTGTAGATCATCTTGATGCCGTTTACTCCAAGAAAGATGATCACGCAATATTTCCATATGTCCTTGGTCTCTATGCTTGTGAAGTTCGTGATGGTCAAGACCACGGCAACAACAAAGAGCGTTATGCTGGATGTCGAGAACTTGCCCTTCAGAAAAGAGGAAATGGCGGGAACATAGAGGAAAACCAGCCACCAGCCTTTCATTTGGGGAAGAGCCCATAGCCCCAGCCAGTCGCCAGCCAGGCCAAGGGCAAGGGCAAGGATCACTGTCGCTCCTATCTTGTCAATAAGGCTTCTGTTCATTGCCTGAATCCTTTTGGGTTCTTTCTTTGCCAGTTCCAGGAGTCCCTGCACATGTCGTCCAGGTTCAGCTCAGTCTTGAATCCCAGGATCTTGAAAGCCTTGTCTGGACAGCTGTATACGGTGGGCAGGTCCCCAGGGCGACGAGGGTCTATCTCATAGGGTATAGTCCTTTTGCTGGCCTTCTCAAAGGCCTTTACTACATCCAGGACGCTGCTTCCCTTGCCAGTGCCTAGGTTGAAGGTCTCGCATCCCTTGTGCTTGCAGGCATAGGATACTGCGAACCTGTGGCCTCTGGCCAGGTCGCACACATGGATGTAGTCTCTCACCCCTGTGCCGTCTGGTGTTGGATAGTCATCGCCGAATATGTGAAGCTTGTCCCTCTTTCCTACAGCTACCTGCGTAATGTAGGGCATGAGGTTGTTGGGAACTCCCTGGGGATCCTCTCCGATCAGAGCGCTGGGATGGGCGCCGATTGGATTGAAGTACCTGAGAAGGACAATGGACCAGGAAGGATCGGAGGTGCAGACGCCCTTGAGGATCTGCTCCTGCATGTACTTTGTCCAGCCATAGGGGTTGGTGCAGCTTCCGGTTCTTGATTCCTCTTCAAGAGGCATCTCGTTGTCCTCGCTGTACACCGTTGCTGAGGAGGAGAAGACCAAGGTCCTGCAGCCAGCTTCCTTCATGGCCTTGAGAAGGCTGAGTGTCGACACAAGGTTGTTGTCGTAGTATTCAATTGGCTTTCTTACGCTCTCTCCCACAGCCTTGAGGCCTGCGAAATGGATCACGCATTCAATGCTGTTCTCCTTGAAGATCTCCCGAAGCATCACCTCGTCTCTCACATCCGCCTGATAGAGCCTGACTGGCTTTCCAGTGATTTCCTCGACTCTTTTCAGAGCCTCTGGAAAGCTGTTTGAGAAGTTATCAACCACCACAGTCTCATAGCCAGCCTCTGCAAGGCTGATAAGGGTATGAGTGCCAATGTATCCCGCCCCGCCTGTAACAAGTATTGCCATATTACTCTCCTATTGTGTTTCTAAGAATGCCGATTCCCTCTATTTCGACCTCTACCACGTCGCCGATGCTCATTGGGCTGATTCCAGAAGGGGTTCCAGTCAAGATCACATCACCTGGAAGAAGGGTCATCGCCGCTGACAGGTATTCTACCAGCATGGCAGGCTTGAAGTGAAGGCTTGCAGTGCTTGAATCCTGCTTTACAGCTGAATTGACTCTGCACTGGATGCGAAGGCTGTCAGGATCGACTTCGTCTGTGACTATCGGGCCAAGGGGCATGAAGGTGTCAAAGCCCTTCGCTACGGACCATTGCTGATTCTTGTCCTGCAGGTCTCGGGCGGTGACATCGTTGGCGCAGGTGAAGCCCAGCACATAGTCCATCCAGTTCTCTGCCTTTATGTTCCTGGCCTTGCGGGATATGACAATGCAAAGCTCTGCCTCATAGTCGACTCGATGGCTTTGAGGAGGATAGATGATTGTGTCCAGCGGGTTGAGCAAGGCAGTCGAAGGCTTGATGAAAATGCTTGGCCTAGGAGGGAAGACGGTGTCGAATTCCTGGGCATGATCCTTGTAGTTGAAGCCGACGCACAGAGCCTTTGATGGCAGGCAAGGAGCCAGGAACACTGCATCCTTGATGTCGATTTGATTGCCTGAAAACTCAAGCTTATCATCAAAGTAAGAGTTTGATAGAAGCTTTACGGCATCATTCTCCACTATTGCATAGCATGGACCATTGGCTGTCTGGACTCTTGCATACTTCATTTGATCACCTCCGCCCTTATATGCTGGCTCTGCAGAATCGATGCAGCAGATCTTTCCTTTTCCTCTGTGAGGCCTGCACTTGCCCCCAGGTTCACCAGGATGTCTGCCTCCGGCAGGCTGGCTCTTGCTATCACTGCATTGGCAAGCACGCAGATGTCCAGCACAAGGCCGCACAGCTCCACCTTGTCATAGCCTTCCTCTGCAAGCCTTCGACCTAGCTCCATTGAGCCAAATGCATTCTTTGTGAATGTGAACCTGGCCTTGCCTAAGAAGGCTGCGATGCTGCTGTCAAGCTTCCAGCCCTCTGTGCCCTCGAGGGCGTGCTTTACTGGAAGGCAATGGCCTTCATGAGTGTCAAGGTATGACTGGTCATGAGTGTCGAAGGTGAAGATCAGGTCGGCTTTTCTCGCAAGAGCCGACTCTATCGCCTTTACAACAGAGCCTCTGATTTGCCTGGCTTTCTCAAAGCCCAGCGATCCATCCACAAAATCCTTCTGGAAATCTACAACTATCAACGCTTCTTTCATGGCACTAATAATAGCGAGGCTTTGAAAGGGTAGCAAGCCAGAAGCCTATGGGCTAAGAGAATTCAACATTGCTTAGCATAAGTTTTAGACAAATAATAGCAAATGTGTAATAAGCCAGGCAGCAACTTGTTAAAATGCATGAAACAAAAGGAGGGATAGAAATGAAGAAAATCCTCATTATCATCACCATCATCGCAATCGCAACCTTCTGCTACGCGGAGAGCACAATAGCCATACGAAGCTCCTTGCTGGAAATCGGTCCAGAGTTTGGGGGAGAGTCAAAAAGGCTTGGGTTCAGCGCTTCAGTCGGCATTCCAGCTCAGGGTTACCTGATTGGGTTCCTTTCCGGAGATTATCCTGCCGAAGGCGAGCCGTTCAATCCGCTTGAGCTAATAAGCCTGTTATCCTATCGCGTCTCAGGCTACTGGAAGGCTGTCAACAGCTCAAGAATCAGCCTGGATCTTGGACTTGTCGCCGCAGGCTTTGTCATTCTGAACGTTCAGAATATACCTGACACTCCCTTCATCCCCTTTGCCTACTACTCAGTGGGACCGACTCTTAGGCTGCGCTTCAAGGCGGCTGAGGCAAGCAACTCCGGCTTCTTTGTGGAAGCATGCGCTCCATGGCTTGGCATGCTCATCTCTGCGCGAGCCGATACAAGAGTCCCAGGCTTGTTCGGTGTTTATTCGGAAGGAGGTTCAGCATTAGCTGACGCATTCGGGTTAATCCTTTCGGAAGTGGGACTGGTGCTTGAGTCGGTGAACATCGGCTATACCTGGACATACTGATTGCTATTGCATATTTTGGAGCCTCGGTTTAAATTGACAGCATGTTTGATTATAAGCTGCCAAGAAGCCTTCGCAGGATTCTCAGGCTCCAAAAGAGCTTAAGAAGAGATGTCCTTTCTTCGACTCCAGCAGAGATAGAAGCCTTCAACAGGAGGGAATTTGCAGGCACAAGAGCCTTTTCAAGGCTGTTCTTCCCTCCTTCGAAGAACGTTGACAGCAGCACCTTCATTCTCCCTGTGGAGAATGGAGCCATAGCGGCGTTGCTCTTTGAGAAGAAATCCAAGAACAGGATTGCCGGCCTCACTCCCCTCATCGTGCTTATCCACGGAGGCGGCTGGATGCTTGGCAACATGGATAAGTACAGCTCGGTTGCTTCTGAGATCTGCGACCAGTCCGGAGCTTCAGTGCTGCTTGTGGACTATCGCCTCAGCCCACGCCATAAGTTCCCCACTGCGGTGGAGGATTGCTACGAAGCGCTTCTCTGGGCCTACAACGGAGCTCGCTACTGGAAGATAGATCCTCAGAAAATCTACTTGCTTGGAGACTGTGCAGGAGGAAACCTTGCTGCCTCAGTCTCCTTTCTTGTGCGCAACAGGAGGCAGATGAGCCTTGCAGGCCAGATCCTCCTATGTCCCATCACTGATGCAAGGCTTCGCACAGAAAGCGTCGAGACCTACAAGGACAGCCCCTTTCTCACAAGCGATGAGCTTCGCTTCTTTGTGCAGAACTACCAAAGGGAGCCCAAGGACATACTTGACCCTCTTTTCTCTCCGGCCTTGGCCAAGGACCTCTCCCGCCTGCCTCAGACCTTGATCCTTGCAGCTGAGATAGACCCGCTTCTTGATGATTCCAGGATCTTTGCTTCAGAGCTGGAGGAAGCGGATTCCCCTGTGAACCTCAAGATTCTCAAGGGCTCTTATCATGGCTTCATCCTATATCCCTCCAGCCCAGGATGCCTTGAGGCTCTTGGCGCCATAACCCAGTTCGTCAGCGGCCATGAGCTTGAGTCGGTCGAGCTTATAAGCAACAAGGACAGGGAGAAGAGGAGAAGGCTTGAGATCCAGAAGGTCAAGAAGATGAGGGCCTAGCGGCGCTCCTCTCCTAGAAGGAGGCCTATCGACTCCCGCCTGTTGCCTCCATTGGCGCTGTAATAGCAATACCAGCATCTCTCACTGCTCTTGTAATGGGCGTCTGCGCTCATTATATAGGACTGCGTCCAGCCCTGGCTGGCGGTTGTGAGAATGGGCTTTGGGCACGCCTGGCTCCAGCTTATTCCATCATAGGACTTCATGAGCACCATGGCCGACGATGACCTTCGCTTGTTGCCGTCCCAGAAGATTGGGCATTCCAGGCCATAGAAGCCATCATTGCATTGTATGACCTTCATAGATCCAGCTGCCAGGTTGCGGTACTTGTCCAGCGAATCAGGAGAAAGCAAGGCTGGCTCGCTTGAAGGAGTGTAGGGCCCATCAAGGCTGCTTGACAGGGCAGTGCAGAAATGCCTTGACACCTTCTGCCCTGTATCGTCCAGAAGGATGTGGCTGGCGCCGAAGAACATCCTGTAGCCCTCAGAGGTCTTGAAGAGCTGCGGCCTTGAGATGCGTGGAAGCTTGAGGCTGTCATAAGCCTTGCTTATGGTCTGGCACTCAAGGATTGTCTGAGGAGGGCTCCAGTGGTACAGGTCGGTGCTCATGATCATTTCAAAGCGCGAGAAGCCTTTCTGGCTTTTCTTGACATCATCCTGAGCTGATATTGACCGTGGAAGAAGTCGTACATCATGCTTCTCATAAAGCATGATGTAGGTAGATTCCTCCTTGTAGATGAAAGGTGAGTGACCTCTCAGGACAATTGGCCTCTTCTGGGTCCACTTTATGCCGGAGGTGCTTATGAAATGATGGATGAAGAAGAGTGAATGAGCAAAGAGATGCCACCTGTTGTCAGGGGCTTGCTCAGGAAACAAAAAGCATGGGTCGCAAAGCTTAGGAGTCAGGAGGCCTCCCTTTATCAGCGGTTCGTCGCTGAAGGGAAACCAGTAGACATTCTCTAGGTCATAAGCGCTCATTACTTGACAGATTCGCCTCTTTCCCGTTCTTCTGCCGCTTGTCTCTTCTTCTGATCCCGCACTCTCTTGCTCTGCCAGAGAGGGGCAAGCTTGTCGTCAAGGTTGCACTTCTTGTTGATAGCCTTCACGACAGCTGAATAGATCAGCCAGGAAAGCCCTATGGATGCAATGAATATGACCATTACCCAGATGGAGTAGGCTGTCTGGCTTGTATTTTCGGTAGCCAGCACAGACAGGAGAACAAAGCCTCCTATGAAAAGCGCAACCATCAGGACTATGTTCAGCAGGGTTGCCAGCGCCATGAACCATATTGTATTTGCTTTCTTGCTTTTACTCATTTTCCTTCCTTTCTCTCCTTCACCATTGATATGAGCATAGAGAGCATCATCAGTATCACAAAGACCACGACACAGCTGTCGCTTACGTTGAATGTGGGCCATCTGTCCATCCCCAAAAAGCCATAGAGCTTGATTGAGACAAAGTCGACCACTCCTTCATCAAATCGGAAGACTCGGTCTATGAGAGTGCCTATTCCGCCTCCCATGATGCCTGCTGCAAACCATCTCTGGCATGGAGTGAGCATGCTGGGCTTTTTAATAATTGCATAGGCGATTGCGACCATCAGGGCCGTGGGGACCAGTATCAGGATCAGCACACGAAGTGCGATGGGGCTGTCTGCTGCCAAGGAGAAGGCCATTCCAGTGTTTCTTACATGGACTATCCAGATGAAATCGCCAAAAAGCCTTGTCTTTATCGTCCCCAGAGGTATGCTTCTTATGACAATGGCCTTTGAGATCTGATCCAGTATGACCAAGGCGATCGTAAGTAAGAAAGGTGAATAACGCTTAAGCTTGCTTTCCATAACAGCCACTATAATCAAAGACCTGTAGGTAAATCAATAAAGATGCACTCAAGACCAAGCTTTTCGCCCAGCATCCTTCCCACAGCCCTGACTCCAAAGGTCTCCGTAAAGTAGTGCCCAAGGCAAAGGATGTTGATATGAGCCTCCAGAGCCTGGTGATAGGTGATGTGCGAGGCTTCCCCTGTGATGTACAGGTCCAGATTTTCGTCAATGGCCTGGTCTAGGTCGTCAGCGGCTGCCCCGCTCACGATTCCTATGCTTCTGACCTGTTGGCTTCCGAAGTCCAGCCTCTCAAGAGGCCTGGCTGAGCCTAGGCGCAGAATGATCTCATCGATTGCCTCTGGCTTGGGAAGCTGGCCCTTGAAGCCAATGGCCTTGCCCTTGTAGGAGTCGAAGGCCTCCAGGGCCTCCAGGCCAAGAAGCCTGGCTATCTGGGCGTTGTTTCCAAGTTCTGGATGGGCATCCAGAGGAAGGTGAGCTGCATATAAGGCGCAGTCTCCGTCCAGGAGCCTCTTTATGCGCTGATAGTGGGTGCCGCTGATGGCCAGCGGCCTTCCCCAGAAAAGCCCATGATGGACGAAGAGCAGGTCGCATTCCTGCTTGACGGCCTGGTCGAAGGAGGCCTGGCAGGCATCTACCGCCAAGCCGACTTTTCTGATCTGCTTGTCGGAACTTGAGACCTGCAGGCCGTTTAGGGAAAGGTCGATGTCCTGGTACTCTGCAATCCTGAGCTCTGTGTCTAGCACGCTGCAAAGCTGGCTGAGTTTCATAAGCCCTCCATGCTCTTCAATATATCTTAAAGAAAGACCTGGTGCAATTGTGATTTAGAGGGACTTTAGTGTACACTGGGCCTATGGATAACGATGCCTCTAGAATCTGCGAGCTTGCAGGCCAGGATGTAAGCTACAATTTTGACCTGGATTTCATTGCGGAAAACCGCAATGCCAAGGCCTTGAACGAGTTTCTTGGCCAGCCGAGAGCCATGAGAGCCCTCAAGCTTGGCATGGAGATCCAGAGACGCAACTACAACATCTATCTCAGCGGAGATGAAGGATCAGGCAGGCACTCTGCAATCCGCTGCATCTGGCAATCCATGAAGACCGAGATTCAGGCCTGGGACCTGGCCTTTGCCTACAACTTCTCCAAGCCCCTGTCGGCTTCAATAATCTTCTTTCCTGCAGGCTGTGCAGAGGCTTTTGCTCACAGCCTCGACCAGGCTTCCCGAAAGGAGAGCCTTGCAGCTGTGCTCAAGGCCCTGGAGAGCCTTGAAAGCCCAAGCCTTGAAGCCCATGCATTCTTGACCAATTTAAAGGGCTATGTATCACGCCTGATAGAGCAGGGACGAAGCAGCCTCACAGAGGCCGAGCGGGACATCTTCAAGCTCAACATTGTAATTGATGCCACCTATGAGAATCAAAGGCCCTTGGTCTTTGAGGACCATCCATCACCCTCATCGCTTTTTGGCCAGGTGGCCGAGGGCCCTGGCATGCTTCACATGAGACTTCGTCCAGGCTCAGTGCTGGATGCAGAGGGAGGCTTCCTGGTTATCAACGCCGAGCAGCTTCTCTCTGTCCATGGCCTATGGGATGACTTTAAGAGCTTTCTGCTTTCAGGCACCTTCCTTGTGCGCCAGGCAGACAGGATCACTGTAAGAATCCAAGGGCTGAGAAGCGTGCCGAAGATCATACTGGTCGGCAATGATGAGACCTATGACAAGCTATGTGATGGGGATGGGCAGTTCCTGAGGCTGTTCCAGATATCTGCTGAGTTTGACTTCTCAATGCCGGCCAGCCCAGAGAACATCAAGGGCATGATTGCCTTCATAGAGTCAGAGGCAAGGGCCTCTGGAATGCTTGAGGTGAGCAATGAAGCCATTGCCATGCTTCTAAGGCAAAGCTCCTGGTATGCCGAGCAGCAGGGAGAGCTGACAACCCAGCTGTCCTATGTAAGCGACCTTCTCGGAGAAGCCGACTACTGGGCTCGGACCCAGTCTCATAAGACCATTGGAAAGGACGACGTGGACAGGGCTCTTGCCGAAAGGGACTTTGCCGGCGGCATAACAGAGGCCAGGATCAATCAGGAGATAGAGAACGGCGAGATGGTCATAAGCCTCTCAGGCTGCAAGACCGGTGTCGTAAATGGACTGGCAATAATGGATCGAGGCAACATAAGCTTCGGCACTCCCACTGTGATATCGGCAACAGTGGCTCCAGGCTCGGAAGGCATTGTCAACATCGAGCATGAAGCAGGCCTGTCAGGAGAGATTCATGACAAGGGACTTCTCATCCTTGAGGGCTATCTTAGACGCCAATATGCAAGGAACTTCCCTCTGTCCATCTACAGCGGAATATGCTTTGAGCAGTCCTATGCCGAGGTTGATGGCGATTCGGCTTCATCGGCTGAGCTTTTCGCCCTGCTTTCTGCCATAGGCGAGATACCAGTGCGCCAGGACATTGCTGTGACTGGATCGGTGAACCAGCTTGGAATCATCCAGCCTGTAGGCGGGATAAACGAGAAGATCTCAGGATTCTTCAGGATATGCCAGATTACCGGGCTTACTGGGAAGCAAGGCGTCATAATCCCAAAGCAGAACATCCGCTCCCTGGTTCTGGGCAATGAAGTGGTCGATGCCATCAAGGCAGGCAAGTTCCACATCTATCCCATAGGCACGATTGACGAGGGCATGGAGATACTCTCCAGCCGATCTTGCGGAAAGCGCAACCAGAAGGGCCTGTTCCCGCAGGATTCCTTCAACCGGGCAATCGAGGACAAGCTTAGAAAGCTCTACGAGTATTCAAAGCCTTCTTCCTAGAATATATCTCCATTGAAGAGCTTCTTGAGGCGCTTTACCAGATATTCCCGGCTATCGGAGCCTTGGTTTGATATGAAGACCATTGCAACTCCTACAAGAGCGCAGGCTATGAAGGTCCCGGTGTACAGGCGATCTCTTAAATTCATGGACCTTATGCCCCGTTCACTTTCAATTACGGAGCTTCTCAATGAATGGAAGATCAGGTGCAGCATTCCATTCTCTGCCAGAAGGCTGAGGATGTGATAGTTGTCAA
>JAQVSP010000204.1 GCA_028700425.1 Sphaerochaetaceae bacterium
TTTTTTAGCCGCTCGTTCTCTATCCTGAGCTTGAGGATCTCACGCCTGTAGCTTTCCTCGGTACGGTCAACGCCCTCTGGAAGCACAGGCCCGAAATCGGCATCTGCCCTGGCAAGGCCATCAAGGCCTCACTCTTCGTACTGGACCATCCATTTCCTGAAGGCTGAATCAGAGATGTTGTTTGCCTTGCAGAAGTCGGATAGCTTGATCTGCATGTTCTTCCGGTACTGGAGAATCAGGAATTCCTTCTGTAATGGATTGTAATGCTTGCCCATGGCTCAAGTAGACTCCTTTCCATTGGAGAAGTCCACATCTCACCTAATCTCTTAAGTTTTTTTTCACCTTTCCGTGTCTACTTTTACGGTAGCATCAGATTATCAATAAGCTGCCCCAACTAAAAGGAGTTAAATATTTTCATGTTTTTTCTCTCCTGTTTAAACAACGAAAGCTTGCCAAGTGGCAAGCTCTCACCGCAAACAGCAAGATAATGCTAGCCAAACAGCTCAGAGGCCTGCTTCATCCTTTCAACTATCTGAACGTTGAAAGGACATTGAGTCTCGCAGATGCCGCAGCCTAGGCACTCATCAGCCCTATGCTCAAGGGCCATGTAATGCTCTCTAAGCGAAGGGCTTGGCTTGCCTTCCAGTAGGGCCATGTCAAGATACTTGCCAACCTGGGCGATATCAATATGAGCTGTGCACGGCAGGCAGTGGTTGCAGTACATGCACTTGCCGTCCATGGAGAACTTGGAGGACTGGCTGTAGATGAAGGAGTAGTCCCTCTCCTCTGCGCTGGCGGTCTCGTACCTTAGGCAATCCTCGACCTGCTCAACAGTCTGCATTCCAAGCAGAACGCTGGCAACCCCTGGCCTTGTAAGAGCATAGTGGATGCACTGCTGCGTTGTCAGGGCCTTGCCAAAGGGCGAGGTCCTTTCATCCAGCAAGGCTCCAGCGGCCAAGGCCTTCATGACAGTTATGCCGATGTTGTGGCTTGCACAGTAGGCATAGAGCTCCTGTCGGACTGAGTTGATGCAATTCAAGCTGCCCAAGTCGTTGAAGAAGGCATTGTCCAGCTTCTTTGGGCGGGCTGCATTCTCATCCATGACATCATAGGCTGGGTTTATGCTGAAAAGAATAGTGTCAACAAGGCCTGTCTTCGCTGCTTTCAGAGCCTGGACTGGATTATGGGTGCTGACTCCCAGTGCCCTTATGACCCCCTTTTCCTTCTGCCTGAGGGCATACTCCAGGATAGGCCCATTGAAGATCTCATCAAAGTCGCCTGCATTGTCGATAAGATGGAGAGTGCCGATATCAAGATAGTCGGTGCCGAATCTAGCAAGCAGATCCTCGAAGAAAAGCTTCACCTGTTTTATATCAAGGGTTCTCTGGTATTGCCCATCATTCCAGATGGAGCGGAAGTGCCCTTGTATGTGCATCTTCTCCCTTCGGCCCTTGAGGCACTGGCCAAGGTTCGACCTGACAGAAGGGTTTGACATAAAGCAATCAAGGATGTTGATTCCATTGTCGATGGCCGCATCCATGACGCTCTTGACCTGGCCAAGCCTCTTGCCTTCAAGATACTCACCACCCAGTCCTACCTCTGATACCTTGAAGCCAGTCCTGCCTAGTTCTCTATAGACCATAATATTCTCCTAAAAGCCAAAAAATGAAGCTATCTCACTCATCCTGTCGCTTTGCTTGACTGCAAAGGGACAGTGATCATCACAATGAAGGCAATGCAGGCAATCTGAGGCGTGCAGCCTGAGCTTGTCATAATGGCCCCTTGCCATCAAGTCTCCTGCCTTTGCCAGGTCGTAGCACTTGTTGACCAAGGCAATGTCGATTCCAGCAGGACAAGGTTGGCAATGGCTGCAATAGACGCAGTTTCCCATGACTGTTGCCTTGAGCTTCTCGCTTGCAAGGATCGAGTAGTCACGGTCCTCCGCTGTACAGTCCAAGTATCTCAGCAGCTCTTCCATTTCCCCAGCATTGCTGGGTCCTGGCACTACCGATAGTACTGCCGGCCTGTCCAGGGCAAACTGGATGCACTGCATTATGCTCAGTTTTCGGCCAAAGGGAGAGGCCTGGGCATCCAGAAGCTTGCCTGCAAAGAAGGGCTTCATGACTGATATGCCCACGCCCTCACGCTGGCATCTCTGATACAGCGCATTTCTCTGGTTCTGGCTTCCAGCATCTGTCTTCTCGCTTAATTCAAACTCATAGGCTGGATTTATGCTGAACATCATCATATCGCAGATTCCATCATCAAGGATCCTGTTGGCAGCCTCCGGGGTGTGGGATGAAAAGCCAATATGGTGGACTACGCCCTGGTCCTTTAAGGCCTGTACGTATTCCACGATTCCCTCATCCTTCATCTTCTGGTAGTCCTCTACAGAGTCTATGCAATGAAGAAAGCCAAAATCTATGTAATCTGTCTTCAGCTCTCCTAGCTCCTTGGCGATTGTGCGCCTGATCCTTTCCAGGTCCCTTGTCCAGGTATAATAAGACCATGAACTGAGACAGGGAGGTGCAAAAATAACGAATTGCTGTTACCGTTGAAAACGGAGCAGGAAATGGGACGTAACAGGAAAACTTACAGCGAATCGTTTAAGAAAGAAGTAGC
>JAQVSP010000205.1 GCA_028700425.1 Sphaerochaetaceae bacterium
ATCGGACATCGGCAGCATAACAGGCTATCTGAGCGACGAGATCAGGCCTCTTCTCACCCGCATCGACGGAGTCAGCGATGTCACTGTCTCTGGCTCTGGTGAGCTTGGAGTAGACATAGAGCTTCGCCTTGAAGACCTTGCCAGCAGGCAAATCAGCGTGCTTTCTGTCTACCAGAGCCTGATGGCGAGCAATGTTTCATTGCCTCTTGGCCAAGCAGACAGCCAGAGAAAGACAGTGGCGCTCAACTACGATGGAAGGCTGAAGAGCCTTGATGACATTAGAAGCCTGCCTGTTGGAAGCAGCTCTGAAGGCGTAGTTATAAGGCTTGGTGATGTGGCAGACGTCAGCCTTCGCTATCCTGTCTCGGACCTAAGGATCAGCGTCGATGGACAGGAAGCTGTTCTGATCAGCGTCAGCAAGAGAAGCGATGCAAACTCACTGAAGGTTGCTTCAGCTGTCAAGGCTGTTTTGTCTCAGATGGAGGCTGACAGCGGAGGAGCCTTGAGCGCCCATGTATTCTATGACAACTCAAAGAGCATCAAGACCAGCCTGAGCTCAGTGATCTCCAGCGGGCTGCTGGGTGTGCTCATGGCCATATTTGTCATATTCCTGTTTCTCAATGACTTCAAGGCTACTCTGGTCATAGCCATGTCCATACCGCTATGCATACTGTTCACGCTCATAGGCATGTATATAACGGGCCAGAGTATCAACCTCGTCACCATCACAGGCCTTGTCGTGGCCCTTGGAATGGTGGTGGATGGATCCATTGTCATGCTTGAGCAGTCGTACAGATATATACGCAGGAAGGATTATGGCCTCTCTGAAGGGCTCCTTAGGGCTTCTGGCGAGGTCTCTGGATCCATCTTTGCTTCAACCATGACGACTGTTGTGGTCTTTGTGCCCATGCTCTTTCTCAGCGGAATCATGGGCATGATAACCCTAAGCTTCTCAATCACCCTTCTCTTGTGCATGACAAGCTCTCTTCTTGTGGCTGTTTTAGTTGTGCCCTTCCTCTTGAAGGTCATTCTTCGGCATAATCGGTTCTCCACAGCCAGCAGCGCTTTTCTTAGATGGCTTGATAAGATTGAGGCATCCTACAAGAGAGCCTTGGAATGGTGTCTTGGAAACAGGGTCTATGTGGTCCTGGTATCTGTCTTCCTGTTCGCCCTCAGCCTTCAGCTTGTCTTCAGCCTGGGCTATACCTTCATACCCAGCGTAGATACTGGGGACTTTACAGTGGACCTGGTCTATCCTGAGGGCTATACCAAGGAGCAGAATCGTCAGCGAACTGACCAGCTTCAGGCTATCCTGGAAGAGCAGGTGCCCGAGATAGAGACCCTTGTAATGTACAGTGGCAAGGCAAGCGGGCTCTTTTCCTTGGGCTCGGCTTCCAGCCGAAATGTGAGCGCCAGCCTTGTCCTTGTGCCCAAGAAGGATAGAAGCAGGACTGTCCAGGAGATAATCCCTGCCTTGCAGGAGGCCTTGGCCAGCAGGCTTAGCGACTGCACCATCAACGTAAAGAACGGTGGCTTTGACAGTCTTCTTGGCTATGCATCTGGCGGAGGCGGCTATCAGCTCAAGCTGGTGGGCAATGACCTGGATGCCCTCTATCGCCAGGCCTTGAAGATAGAGTCTGAGCTGAAATCAGACCCAAATGTGCTTGCGGCATCCATAGACACAAGCTTCGATGCTGTGAGCTACACGCTTGCCATGAGCCATGACTATCTGTCAGCCATGGGAATATCAAGCTACGAGGCGGGAATGACCAGCGCCATTCTCTTCTATGGGGTGGATGTGGGCAGCTATCTAAGCGGCCAGGAGGCTCTAAAGATGCACCTGCATGGGAACATGGAAGGCAGGAGCCTTGATGAGAGCCTTCTTGCAAGCCTCAAGGCCACAAGCTCAGCTGCGGGTGCAAGCGCAAGCTTTGCAGACCTGGGAAGCTTCAGCAGGACCAGCGCCGTGAGCTCGATAAGCCATACTGACAGGACCAAGACCATAACTGTGGAGGCCACCTTGGTGAGCGAGGATGCCGCATCTGTTGTGCACCATATAAGCGAGTACCTGGAAAGCAATCCGCTGGAGCCTGGCATAGAGCTCAGAAGCGGAGGGACAATGTCCCTGATAGAGGACTCTCTTGGATCTGCTGCTCTGGTGCTTGCAATAGCTGTTTTCCTGGTATACTCGGTGATGGTCATGCAGTTTGAGCGCTTTTCCCAGCCCTTGCTGATCATGGGTTGTGTGCCCTTCTGTGTTGCAGGGGTCGTCGTGGGCCTTCTGCTGTTCGGATCAACCTTTTCCTTGATGAGCTTCCTGGCGGTCGTATCCCTGGCCGGAACGGTGGTCAACAACGGCATCATGCTTGTGGACTACATGAACCTTCTTCGAGACCGCAAGAGAAGCGCCATCATCGCCAAGGTTGATGAGGACCTCATAGACAGCCCTAGGTCCAGCCTGACCAGCGAGATCGGGCAGGGAAGGAACCTTGATGCAGCCTCTGAAAGAGAGATCCTTTATGAGAGCGTCGCTGAAGGCAGCTCTTCAAGGCTGAGGCCAATCCTCATGACTACCCTGTCAACGATGTTCGGCGT
>JAQVSP010000206.1 GCA_028700425.1 Sphaerochaetaceae bacterium
CAGCTCGCTACTGGTGGCTTAGAGCACCTTACCCGTCCTACGGCAACAGCGTTAGGATCGTGCATACCTCTGGCGCGTTGGACTATAACGGGGCGTGCAGTGGGTACGGGTCGGTCGTGGCTTGCACAATCAGGTAATCTTATAATCAGGGCGCATAAGCGCCCTGAACAATGGAGTATAAAATGTCGGTGATATTGAATGAAAGGAACAACAGGATGCTAGATGCCCAAACGCTGTCAAAGCAGCTTTGCGCCTTCACTTATCATAAGCTGAAGAATGAGAAGCTTTTTCCTAAGCGGGATAGGTGGCTTATCTCGACACCTATTGCCAATGCGGCCTTTTCCGCATTCTGCTGCATTCGCAGGGCAAACAGGATCAGGCTTGCCAGCTACGTAGATCCAGCACTTCTTCAGAAAAGGCTTGAGCTGCAGATTGAGGCGCGAGGCTATTATGACACACTGTTCTCCTTGATCGAGATTGCACAGGAGGAATTGCACTTCAACCTGGACGATTCCGATTTTGAGTTTTGGCTTAAGTCAATTGACAGCGCAGATGCCGTCTTGCTGAAGTGGAACGAAAGCGACACTAGAAGGATTGCTGAACTGTGATTGAAGATGATTTAACGAAGAGCACTGCTAAAGCACCTAACCCGTCCTACGGCAACAACGTTAGGAACGTGAATACCTCTGGCGCGTTGAACAATAACAAAGCGTACAATGGGAACGGGTCGGTCGTGGATTACAATTCATGCCAGTCTAAAGTAGGCAAAAGCCGAAATCAGCGCATCTTGAGTTGCAAGGAGCAGAATTCTTCCTCCGTTCGGAAGAATGGAGAAACAAGGAAGGAAGATGCAGATATCCTTCGGGATAGTTCTGCTATATACTCCTTTTCAAGTCTTTATCATGGACTGAAGATGGCGAGGCGCGGAGTCTTATGGAAGTATGGGCCTTCATCCTATTCAATGAATGGACTCAGAAATACCTTGAGGCTCCGCGAATCCCTTCTGCATGGCACTTACAGGATTCAGGACTATCAGGTATTCTATATCCACGAGCCAAAGGAAAGGCGAATAGTCGCAACTCGGATAAAGGATAGGCAATTTCAGCGAAGCCTTTGCGACAGCTATCTATACAAGGCTGTCACAAAAAGCTTCATACATGACAATTGTGCCTGTCAGAAGGGCAAGGGCGTAGACTTCGCTCTAAACCGCATGGACGCGCACCTGCACAAGTTCTATCGTGACTATGGGCAAGATGGCTGGTATCTCAAGTGCGACATCCATCACTATTTTGCAGAGACAGCACATGAAACAGCAAAGAAGGTCATGCGAGAGCGCATAGACAACGAGGCTGCCTATTTCCATGTCTGCCAGATCATCGACAGCTTTGATGAAGGCGACAAGAAGGGCATAGGGCTTGGAAGCCAGGTCAGTCAGCTGATAGAGCTTGCGGTTCTGGACAAGCTGGATCATTTCATTAAGGAACGCCTGGGGATCAAGCATTATATCCGGTATATGGATGATTTCATCCTTCTGTCCAAGGACAAGACTGTGCTGAAGAATGCACTGTTTATGATTGAGCAGCACTTGGTGGATCTTGGTCTTCATCTCAACCGCAAGACCCAGCTTCAGCCAATTGGAAAAGGAATAGAGTTCCTTAAGTGGAAGTTCACGCTGACTCCCACTGGAAAGGTTGTCAGGCGCATGAATCGTTGCTCCATCACCAGGGAACGACGAAAGGTCAAGCGCCTTGAGCTTAAGCTTTATAAAGGCGAGATTGAATGGAAAGACCTTAACAGCAGTGTAATGTCCTGGCGGGCAAATGCCCTAAGAGGCAACTGCTATAAGGTTGTTCATAAGATGGATATCTTATGTGGAGGGATACATGAGCGATATACGCAAGTCAAAGGAACGGCAGATACAGGAGCTGCAGCACGCATTGCAGCTTGCCAGAGCAGAAAACGCGAGGCTTAGGGCCAGCCTGGATTATATGAGCATGATGAGCGGCATTGACCTGCCGGTAAATGAGGAGGCTGGAGATGTCCAAGCATCAGATAGTCAAGAATCACTTTGATAATGGTGAGTGGCAGCTTTGCCACGTCTGGGATGCTGTCCTCAAAGGCTGGATCACTCAATCTGAGTATGAAGAGATAACAGGCAGTCCATATGAGCAAGACAGGCCATAGCGACCCGTGCTCAAGGTGCTCATGTCTCAAGGAGGTGGTGTGATGAATATTTTTATCAAGATGTATCATTAGCATGAGGAGGGATTATACATGAAAATAATAAAACTACTCAAGGAATGGCTTGTTGCCAACATTGACAAGGCCCTGCACCTGCTTGTGTGCTACTCTCTGGTGCTTACTGGCAGTGCACTTGGCCACTTGTGGCTGGGCGTGGTCGTTGGAGTCTTGCTTGCTTTTGCAAAAGAGACAATTGACTGGCTTGACTATGGGAAAGATATTGGCTTTGACAAGTTCAAGCCTCTTGCTGCCGGTGACCTGATTGCTGACGGCATAGGAATTCTGGTTGCAGTTGGAGTTGCGATATATGGACAAACGACATTTGCTTGCTGAAATCATTGTTACAAAC
>JAQVSP010000207.1 GCA_028700425.1 Sphaerochaetaceae bacterium
GTCTGTCAGGATGGGCGGGTATCCAGCAATGCTGGTCAGCCTTCTATCCTCATCCGAGCTGGCAGACGGCAGGCTTGAAAGCAGCCCTCTTGTATAAGGATGAAGCGGATTGTAATAGAGCTCATCCACACTTGCCTTCTCAACTATCTGGCCTGCATACATGACCATGACTGTATCAGCAAGGCCCGCCACGACTCCAAGGTCATGGGAGACCCACATGATCGAGGTTCCCAGCTGCTTGCGTATGCTTTTCATCAAGTCCAGTATCTGGGACTGTATGGTTACATCCAGTGCGGTGGTGGGTTCATCGGCTATCAGTATGCTAGGCTGGCACATCAAGGCCATGGCTATCATGGCTCTTTGGCGCATTCCGCCTGAGAACTGGCCTGGATAATCCTTGAGCCTGGCTGCAGCAGAAGGGATTCCTGTCATCTCCATCAGCTTCTGCGCCTGCATCAACGCATCCTTTCTTGATGCATTGAAATGCTGCATATAGCCCTCAGTGAGCTGGTCTCCGATTGTCATGACCTGATTGAAGGCTGTCATGGGATCCTGGAATATGACAGCAATCTCCTTCCCTCTGTAGGGTCGGAGCTGCCTGTTGTTCATCCTTATCAGGTCACAGGATTGCTTATAGATTGCACTTCCATCATCAATCTTTCCAGGAGGCATGCTTATGAGCTTAAGCAGGCTCATTGAGCTTACGGTCTTGCCGCAGCCGCTCTCGCCGACGATTCCAAGCGTCTCTCCTTCATTGAGCGTGTAGCTGATGCCATTGACAGCGTGTGTGGTTCCGCTTCTTTGATAGAAGGCAACCTCTAGATTGTTTACTTGCAGTATCGGATTCATCGTCAAGCTCCTCAGATGTTCATTCTTGGATCAAGAGCATCACGCAGCCCATCTCCGATGAAGTTGATGCTCAAGACCGTGAGAGCTATCATCACGCCAGCTGGAATCCAAAGCCAGGGCATGGTGCGCAAGGTGACAAGGCTTGAAGCATCCTTGAGCATGTTTCCCCAGGTCGGGGTCGGAAGCGAGACACCAAGTCCCAGGAAGGAAAGGCTTGCCTCTGTCATGATTGTATCGGCCATGTTGAAAGTCGTATTGACGATGATCGGGCTTATGGCATTGGGCAGTATATGAGCAAAAAGCGTTTTGAAACGGTTTATGCCCAGCGCCCTGTCAGCTTCAATGAACTGCTTTTCGCGAAGATAGAGAATCTCGCCTCGGGTGATTCGTGCAGCATTTGTCCACTTAAGCAAGGCAATGGCCAGCATAGTGTTCCCAAGCCCCGGCCCAAGCACTGAAACCAGCACCATGCATATGACAAGGAAGGGAAAGCACATGATCGAGTCTGTGATTCTCATGATCACCATGTCTGTCTTTCCGCCAAAGAAGCCTGCTATTGCACCTAGCGTGATTCCAATCAGCGTTGAGCAGATGGCTGCTACAAAACCCACTGACAGTGAAATGCGGCCTCCAAGCATTAAGCGCATCATGCAGTCTCTGCCCAGTGCATCGGTTCCCAGAAGATGGCCAGCCTGAGGCCTTGCGTTTATGGCTGTATAGTCCAGGTCAAAGGCTGTTGCCTTATTGCCGAGCATTGGATAGAAGACTGAAAGAAGGATTATGATTACGATAAGCACCAGGCCTGCCATTGCAAGCTTATGCCTGAAGAACCGCATTGCGGCCTTTCTTGCAAAGCTTTGGGACAGGAAAAGATCAGAAGAGCTCTTTTGTTTCATCATCTGCCCCCTAGTTGTATGAGATGCGGGGATCGACCGCAGCATAGGCAATATCAGTGAGAAGATTGCTCAAGAGCACTATGATGCTGGAAAGAAAGCAAAGACCCATGAGAAGGCTGTAGTCTCTCTGTGCCACAGCGTTGTTGAACAAGGTTCCCAAGCCTGGCCACTGGAAGACCTGCTCTATCATGATTGCTCCTGAGAACAGGACAGGGATGTTGATACCAATCAGGGTTATTATCGGTATCAGAGCATTCCTAAGCGCATGATCCTTGATGATCTTGAATTCTGATATTCCCTTGCTTCTTGCTGTCCAGATGTAGTCGCTATGCAGGACCTCAAGCATGCTTGCCCTGCTGTATCGCAGGAACTCGGCTATTCTAAGAACGCTGAGAGACAGGGCAGGAAGGAAAAGATGCTTCATCAAGTCTGCAAAGCTGTTGTTACCAAACTTGTGCATGCCTCCTGTGGGAAAGACTGGATTGACAAGGGCAAAAGTGTATATGAAGAACATTCCAACAAAGAAGATGGGAACACTGCGTCCAACAAAGCTCAGGACCGTTAGAATATAATCAGCTATGCTGTATTGCTTCATAGCCGAGAAGATGCCGAGAATCACCCCTATGACGATGGAGAAGACAAGGGAGGTCCCCATCAGAAGCAATGTCGGGCCTAGCCTCAGGCTGATCATCCTTGCCACCGGCTCAAAAGTCACCATGCTGGTTCCAAGGTTGCCCCTAAGAATCTGGGCTATCCACTTGAAGTAGCGCACTACGACTGACTCATTCAATCCTAGGTTCTCCTTCATCTGGTCGATAGCTTCCTGTGTCACATATCCA
>JAQVSP010000208.1 GCA_028700425.1 Sphaerochaetaceae bacterium
TCTGGCTTGCCACCTGGCTGAGGGCCTCGCCAGTGACCAGGGCAGAGCACTTCTCTCTCTGTGCTATAGCCTGGGCGACCTTCATCATGGCGCATCGCATCATCAGGGTGTGCTCTTCCTCATTGCTGTGATCCCTGATCCAGAGCTCTGCCTCTGTAAAGGGAACAACGTGAAGCTTGAGGCCCTGAAGATAGCCGGAAAGCTTGCAGGCAAGCGTCTTCACCTTCTCCAGCGCGGCTTCCGATGTGTATGGGGGTGCATGGAAATACAGGCAATCCTGCTTAAGCCCGCGCTTGGCCATCTTGTAGGCGGCCACTGGGCTGTCGATGCCTCCGGAAAGAAGGCATAGCCCTTTTCCTGCAATTCCGGTAGGAAGACCTCCAGGACCGTTCTCCGGATAGCAATACACATAGGCCTTCTCACGTATCTCAATGAAGAGCACATGGTCTGGATGCTTTACATCAACCTTTAGGCTGGGCATCCTGTCCAGAACCCAGCCTCCTGCCAGGCAGCTAAGCTCATAGCTGTTGAGCTCAAAGGACTTGTCCTCTCTTCTTGTCTCTACCTTGAAGGACCCGGCAAAGGACTTGAAGGGCTCGGACTCTATGACCTTGCATACAGTTTTCTCAACCTCTTCCATGCTCTTTTCGCAGCAATAGGCCTTGGAATAGCCTACAACGCCAAAGGTGGTTCCAAGAGCGAAGTCTATTACCGCATCAGGGGTTTCCTCGTCGAAATAGAAGAAGAAGCGGCCCTTCTGGTGGACCAGGGTGCTGTGATAAGGCCTGAGCTTTATCTTTATGTTGTTCTTGAGCTTTCTCTCAAAGCTGTCTCTGTTCTGGCCCTTGAGGCTTATCTCGCCAAGCCTTATCAAGTATAGCTTCTTAGCCATCAGCAAAGCGCCTCCTTAGCGCGAATCATCTCTTCAATCAGAGCCTGGGCATCCTCCATCCTTGTGCTTGGACCAAAGCTCAGCCTAAGCGAGGAGCCTGTAATAAAAGGGGGATATCCAAGGCTTGCAAGAACCCCTTGGGTCTTGGACTTTACATGGCTTGAGCAGGCCGAGCCAGCAGATAGGCAGTAGCCTTTCTCTCCGATGACTCTCAAGAAGACCTCAGAGGGAACTGGAGGGGCTGCCAGGCAAAGAATGTAGGGACTGAAGTCTCCCTCAGTCTTGGATATTATTGTAAATCCATTGTCCTTAAGCTTTTGCATGCAATAGGAGCGTATTGATGCTACATGGCTCCAGCTGGCTTCAAGGTCCTTGGTCGCTAGCTCAAGGGCTGCTGTCATGCCAGCTATTGAGGCAAGGGCCTCTGTGCCGCCCCTGACTCCACGCTCCTGGCCGCCAGCCTTGTTGATGACTACAAGGTCGCTGTTTCGGTTGTACAGCATCCCAATTCCTCGAGGACCTTGGAACTTGTGAGCTGAAAAGGCTGCAGTGTCCACATCAAGGCTCTCAAGGTCGAGAGGAATCTTGCCGGCAGCCTGGACCGCATCAGTGTGGATCAGAAGCCTTCTTGGGCTTGCAGCGCGGAGGGCCTTGGCAATGGACTGGATATCATTGATGGTGCCTGTCACATTGTTGACCATCATGATGCTTACAAGCTTTGTCGAGCTGTCGATCCTGCTGCATAGAGCTTGAACATCTACCTCGCCCTTCTTGAAAGGAACAGGGCAGAGGGTGTACTTAAGGCGCTTGAAAAATCCATCAAGGCCGGTTATGGCATTGTGCTCGCTTGAAGAGTAGAAGACCTTGCCTTCTCCGAGTCCCATGGCAAGGCTTGAAAGAGCTATGGTATCGCTCTCTGTCCCGCCGCTGGTGAAGTAGATATGCTCGCTTTTTGCTCCTAGGGCCTGGGCACAGCGGTCTCTGAGGTCCTCAAGGGCCTCATGAGCCTTGATTCCAAGGCTGTGAGTGGAGGAGGGGTTGGCAGGGTATTCAGAAGCATACCTGCAATAGGCTTCAAGGGAAGCCTGGCACATCGGGCTTGTGGATGCCCAGTCAAAATACTTTTCTATCATACCAAAGGTGGTTCAAGCACAAGATCTCTTACAAGGTCTGTCTTGAGATGGGCCATTACGCATTGGCCCTGGCTCTTTATCAAGACGAAGGCTATGCCATCGTCATCACGCTTCTTGTCCTTGAAGAGCTGAGCCTGGAAGTCAAGCCATTGCCCGCGTCCTATCCTGTAGTTCAGCTGATAGCCAAAGCTGGAGAACAGCCGCAAGGCCAGGCGCGCAAAGTCAGGATCTGTGACGCTCATCCTGACTCCAGCCTCAAGGGCCCTTCCTATGCCCCATGCAACCGCCTGTCCATGAGTCCAGGCGCCTCTGCTATGAGCTTCAAGAGCATGGGCAAAGGTATGGCCAAGATTCAGGAAGGTCCTCAGTCCATTGGTTTCGCGAGGGTCCTGTATTACAAACTCGCTCTTGATTCTTAATGATTCAAGGATTATCTGGGACAAGGTATCCTTATCCTTATGAAGAATGAGGTCCCTCTTGTCGATGATCAGGTTCATCAGGCTGTCTGTCCTGGAGAGCAGGCTATGCTTGAGAAGCTCCGCAAGAC
>JAQVSP010000209.1 GCA_028700425.1 Sphaerochaetaceae bacterium
GTGAATTCAGCATGGCAGGATGCGTCCCTTCTGTTTAAGCTACACTTTTGGAGAATTCACTATGTTTGCGGATATTGCTCTTCAGGCCCATTCCACCATTTTCGTGCAAGAGCCATAAAAAAAGCAATCAGTGCGATTGCTTAGTGCTTTACGACAACTTGGGCTCGAACCAAGGACCTACTGCTTAGAAGGCAGTTGCTCTATCCAGCTGAGCTATTGTCGCATTTGGCAAAAGAGAATCTATCATTTTTTGGTCTTGTTGTCTATAAGGAAGGTAAAAAGTTTGCTTTTTAGAGCGCAATGCGCTGTCTTGGGCTCCTTCTTCTTTTCATTATGACTATGCCGACAAGCTCCAGGGCAAGGACTGCAAAGGCTATTCTTGACAGGATTGCAAGAAGGCCAGTCCACCCAATTGCCTGATAGATCCAGCCTCCAGCAGTAGTTCCGACAACTGATCCAGCTGTTAGAACGGCCTCGTGAATCATCATTCGCCTGCTCTTGTGAATTGTTCCGCTCAGAGCATGGAAAAGGCTGAGGTTGTACAGGAAGCCCATGCATATTCCAAGCATCGCAAAGAAGGCCCAGAAGAAAGCAGTGCCCTTGACAAGGCTGGCTATCAGGACAAGGACTGCAAGAAGCGCCTGTGAAATGAGGAGCACAGGAAGCGAAAACTGCCAGAAGCTTGTCCTGCTCATGAAAACAAGGGCAGCAGTGGTTACGATTGCCCTTAGGCTGAGCATCAAGCCGGCAGTGGACTCTGCCAGGCCAAGATATTCCTTGGCAAAAAGCGGAAAGACGCTTTCCATAGGACCTCGTATGATGTACGAGACAAAGAGCCCTGCCCATGCAAGAAAGCGAAGGCTGGTAGAGTGATCCTCAGCATCAGCCTTTTTCTCCTCCTGGCTGTCGCTGCTGACAGTCCGGCCTTGAGGAAAGACAATTATCATAAGCAGCAGCAAGGTGTTGATTATCAAAACCCAGGCCAGTGGAAGGCTGACTGAGCGCATGACCATCATTCCCGCAATTGTCGGGGCTATCGAGGAGCCAATGCACCATGAGAGGTTGAATAGCCCTGTGGCCTTGTTCAGCCTTGAGCCTTCAAGGCCTCTGTTCATCCATCCAGTGAGCTGAGGCCAAAGAAGCGACTTGCCGGCTCCATACAGGGCCAGGGATGCATAGACCAAGGATATGCTTGACGTCATGTATACTAGCAGGATGGATCCTGCTTCGACAAGAAAGGCCAAGGCAAGGCAGACAGAGGGCCGAAGCTTCTCATATAGACGCTCTAAAAAAATGCAGCTCGCTGTGTAGAAGCTGGTTATCAGGGCTAATGCGATGCCAATCTGAGATGCGTCAAGAAGGAACCTTTGCTTGAGATAATAAACCAAGGAGATGCATAGCAGGATATTGGCACCCTCTGCAAGAAAGCTTACAGAGCAAAGAAAGCCGATGCGCGTGGCTTCGGACTTGGAATAGACTAAGCGTGACATGGACATATTATGCTCAAAAGGGCAATCGCGTGCAATAAGCAAAGCCTATGCAAGCTATTCAATAGACCAACCACTAGGCAAAAGCAAAAAAGGATCTGCTGTTCACAGATCCTTCCCCCATTTTGTTTCCCTTGTTGATTTTCACTTGATTGACTTCTTATGTTCTAAGACATGATTTGCCAGCTGTCAACAAAAATTTCAGTTTTTTTTCGACTCCAGGCTAAAAATGGTGCTTTTATTGCTTTTTGCTTCTCATTGACCTGTAATTTCGATATCATTGGACCAAGAGGGAAACATGGCGACTATCGAGATAAGGAACCTGGTCAAGGATTACGAAGGATCTGACACAGTGCACGCTGTCAAGGATGCAAGCCTCAAGGTCCAGGATGGACAGGTTGTCTGCATCATAGGCCCTTCAGGGTCGGGCAAGTCGACCTTGCTTCGATGCATAAATCTTCTCGAGAAGCCAACAAGCGGCCACATCCTCATTGATGGACTTGACATAACAGGCCCTGACGTGGATATCCGCAAGATCCGAGAGGACCTTGGCATGGTATTCCAGGGCTTCAATCTCTTTGGACATCTCAGCGTTATTGACAATATAATCCTAAGCCCGCGCCTGGTGAGGAAAGTCTCCAAGGAGCAAGCCAGACAGCAGGCCCTGGAGCTTCTGGCCCGTGTTGGGCTGAGCGACAAGGCTTCCAGCATGCCAAGCCAGCTGTCAGGCGGCCAGCAGCAGAGGGTGGCGATAGCACGCGCCCTTGCCATGCAGCCAAAGGCCATGCTGTTTGATGAGCCAACCAGCGCACTGGACCCTGAGATGACAGGAGAGGTTCTTGATGTCATGAAGAAGCTTGCTGACAGCGGCATGACCATGATCATAGTAACCCATGAGATGGCCTTTGCAAGAGCTGCAGCCGACAAGGTTGTCTTCATGGACGAAGGCGTCATCATCGAGACAGGAACTCCGGAGGAGATCTTTACAAGCCCATCAAGCCCAAGGACTAAGGCTTTTCTCGACCACATGCTCTAGAATGCCTAGAAACGGAGAGGCAAAAAGGTTATCCTAGCTC
>JAQVSP010000066.1 GCA_028700425.1 Sphaerochaetaceae bacterium
GATAGCTGACCAGATAGAGGCCTACAGGCACAAGGCCTATGTACTGAGCACCAACAGGACAGTAATAAATGCCTTGGAAGGCAATCCCAGCCAAGGCCTGTATGAGACCATGTTCTCCATAATGACTGGGGATACATACCTGGCCAACGCCTCGATAGTGAGCCTGGATGGCGATATTCGCTACTCGACACACACCTTCCCTTCCATCTACGACCTTCGCTACAACCGCAATGACTTCAGCCCGTTCTTTGACATAAGTCGCGCAGGCAACCAGACAGCATCGATGATGAGCCTTGCCAACAGATACAGGTCTACCAGCAACAGCCAGATAGTGCTGAACATCATAAGACGAGTCCTTGATGAAGATGGAAGCATTCTTGGCTACGCTGTCGTAGATCTATTCCAGGAGGCCCTTGCATCTGCACTAAGTTCCATAGAGTTTGACGACCTTGTCCTGATGGACAGCAATTCTTATCTTGCTGTGTCTCTCCTGCACCCCGAGACCTATGGCCAGATGGACCAGTTTCCAGGCCTGCATATCAGCAGGGTCGACAGCTCCTACACTGAGAGCTCCAAGGCTTATTGCCTGATGAGCATAACAGGCACGCCTTTTGTGCTTGCAGGCATCAAGAGCTATGCTGCAAGCATCAGCACCGTCAAGGACCTTCTTATAATATTCATGGTTCTGATGATCATCGGCATAACCATCGCCATAATGCTTTCCCTTGTCTTCACCAAGTCCATTGCCGACCCGATCTCCGATCTTATCAAAAGCATGCAGATGCTTGAGAAAGGCCTTTTCAAGACAAGGGTAAAGGAAGCCAGGATAAAGGAGATCCGGGACCTGGACCGTTCCTTCAACAGGATGACTGCCCAGATTGCCGACCTCATAGAGACCAACAAGGAAGAGGAGGCCAAGCTTCACACAGCTGAGAGAAAGGCTCTTGAAGCCCAGATCAACCCTCATTTTCTGTACAACACGCTGAACACCATCAAGTCCCTTGCCCGCATCAACGGCCAGGATGAGATATATACCATAGCAGTGCGGCTGGGGAAGCTTCTTCGTGCCAACATAGACAATGACAAGGCACTGACAAGCCTTGGCGAATCATTTGCTCTGGTGGAAAGCTACCTGATCATTCAGAAGATACGCTTTTCAAGCAAGCTTGAGTATACTATAGAGCTTGAGGACAGCATCGCCCAGATACAGACTCCAAAGCTTATTCTTCAGCCATTTGTCGAGAACGCCATCGGCCATGGCCTAGAGCCGAAGGTTGGTTCCTGGATGCTTGCAGTCAAAGGCTGGAAGGATGGCCCTAGGATACATCTGAGCGTAGAGGACAATGGAGTTGGGTTCGAGGACTCCTTGCTCAAGGACCTGGAAAGCCTTAAGGACAGCGGCCATGTGGGAGTCTACAACACCTACAGAAGGCTCAGGCTCCATTATGGCCAATCAGCCTATGTGTCGTTCAGTCATCGAGACGAAGGCGGAACCAGGGTAGACATAAGCTTCCCAATTCAGGAAGAGAAGGAGATGGAAAAATGGCCTACACAGTAGTGATAGTGGAGGATGAGCAGATAATGCTTCGTGAGATCCTGCAGACCATCAACTGGAAGGCGCTAGGTCTCAGCGTGATCGGCACAGCCGAAGACGGTCCCAGCGCGCTTGCCTTGATTGAGAACACCAGCCCCGATATCGTGATAACCGACATTGGACTGCCAGGCATAGATGGCCTAAGCGTACTTGAGAAATGCAATGTGCCCTATGCAGTGATCCTCAGCGGCCACAGCGACTTTACATACGCCAAGAGAGCCATAAAGGTAGGAGTTTTCGACTATATCCTAAAGCCTGTGGATGATGATGAGCTTGAAGCGACCTTGAAGAAGATTGTGAACAAGCTTGATGATGACAATGTGGAATATGAACGGCTTCGCCTTGGCAGGCCGGAGAATGGAAAGATCCTGACTCTGCCGCTGAGCGTCGACAACCACCAGATCCAGGCTGCAATCCTCTTCATAGAGGCCAACTACTCCAAGCAGATTGGCCTGACACAGACAGCAGATGAGCTGCATATCTCCGAAAGCCACCTGTCAAGGCTCTTCAAGGAAGTCACTGGACTGAACTTCCTTCAATACCTCAATGCCCTGAGGATAAACAAGTCCATAGAGATGATGGCCAATCCCAACAAGAACATCACCGAGATAGCCCTGGCCTGCGGCTTTGCCACCCCAGGCTATTATGCCAAGCTGTTCAGGCGCTTCATGGGAGCAACTCCTTCTCAGTTCCGCGATCTTCTATAGGCTTATCTGTCCTGGACAGCATGGCTATGATGGCAACCCCTATGCCCAGGAAGAGCACGCTGAAGCCCCATATCCAGCTTAGCCCAAGATTGTCGGCTATGGTGCCGGCTATGATGGGGCCGATGGAGTGGCCTGCATACATGATGTTGGGCAGCACTGAGTCAAAGCGCGCACGGTGGCTCTTTGGAGTGTTGTTTGCCACATAGTACTGGGTGTTTGTGGTGTCGATCACTTCGCCGATGGTGAAGATGAAGGTAAGCACAAAGAACATCCAGGGCTTCTGTGCAAAGGCAAGAAGGCCAAATCCAACGATATACAAAAGACCTGCAAGGATCTTGTTGGAAAGAGCCTTTCGCTTGTGAAGAAGGTTTATCAGAGGCACATTGAACAGGACGACCACAAGCCCATTGAGAGAGCCAACGGCTCCATAGATGGTGCTTCCCTGCTTGCCAAGCCTATCTGTAAGGGTCAGTGGAAGGCCGAAGTTGTTCTGTGCGTAGGCCAGGGAGAAGAACATGCAGGCCACAGCGAACAGCAGAAGCCTGGGCCTGGAAGCCAGGGCCTTGAGCAAGCCTCCCTTCTCAGCCTTGTCAGCATCTGCGCTTTTCAGGCTCCTCTCTATCTCGGCCTTGTCAGGCTTGGTTTCGGGAACCATGAAGCCTACCAGGAAGAGGCTGATGACTGTGGCTATTGAAGGGCCTATGAAGATCCATCTGGTATGATCGTAGAAGAGGAATCCTGCTATCATCGGCCCGACAATGAAGCCTAGGTTGTAGCAAAGGTAGGTCAAGGACAAGGCAGCCTGCCTGTTGTCTGGGGTAGTCAGGTCTGTCATCAAGGCGCTTCTTGCAGGATCAGTGATTCCATCGAAGAACTGGACTGTAAACAGAAGGCAGACCAGCCAGCTTTTTCCCTCAAAGAAGGCACAGGCCAGCATGGCCACAGCCCCAATGGCAGAGCCAAGGATGCATATGAGCTTGCGCCCAAGGCTATCAGCGGCCTTTCCGCCTATAAGCGAGCCAGGCACATGCATGAAGCCCATTATGCAGGTCAGGACCCCTGCCACTGAAGCGCTGTAGCCAAGCTTGACTGTCAGGTACAGAGTGAGAAAAGGATATATGAAGCTTCCAATGCCATTGATCAAGGTGGCGATTGAAAGCACATAGATAGGTCTTGGAAGGCCCTTGTACAGGGATAGAAAGCTTTTATTCATAATGCAAAACGCTCCAGAGCCTTGGCCAGCCCGCCATGATCGCAGTCGTCAGTTACATGAGCGCAAATGCTCTTGATGTCATCCGGAGCGTTGCCCATTGCCACTGCAAGGCCTGCCTTGCGCAGCATGGATTCATCGTTGTAGTAGTCACCTATCGCCATTATGCTCTCAGGCCCAATGCCAAGCTCTTTGCAAAGTATATCAAAGCAGCTTGATTTGTCTATTGTCTTGGGCATCACCTCAACCGATAGTGGAGAGGATTTATAAAGGTCCACATCATCGCCGAACTCATCCTCAAGAAGGGCAAGGGCATCATCAAGCACTCTTGGGGCAAAGCTCTCTACAAGTATCTTGCTGGCTCCTTGCCTTTCAAGAACCGTATCAAGGTCGACTGGAAAATTCCCCTTGACCATGGTGATTCTCTCCTCACGCTCAGTCCAGAAGCCCTTTGTGGAGCAGGACCAGCTCTCCGGGTCATATAAAAGGCTTATTGTCCCTTCAAGGCCTCGCAGCCTTTCCAGGATCCTGTGCCCTATTGCCTTGTCCAGCCTTATGTCTGAGAGCAGAGCATCGCCCCGGGCCACCACGCAGCCCCCGATGCCCACAATAAAGCTGTCTGGGCGCAGGATGCCAAGCTCCTGGCAAAGCAGCCTCATGGAGGGAAGAAGACGTCCTGAAACCAGGACAAAGGGAACCTGCAGAGCCTGTATGGCCCGCTTTACTGGCTCAAGGATCCTCTTGTCAGAGGTAAGCAGCGTGCCATCTATGTCTGATAGGACAAGACTTGGCTTAGTCATGCTGGCAATCCAGCACACTGGCTATGCTCTGGTCCAGGAACTCTGAAAGCCCTGGGCCAAGCTTGGCTTTTCTCTTCAAGCCAACTGGCCTTGAAGAGAAGAGGGAGAAGACAGCAAGGCTCGAACCAAGCAGCTCTGACCTTGAAGAGAGCTTCATCAGGGCACCCGATGCAAGACGGCTGTAATAGAGCGTCCCAATCAACGTGATTGCTCTTTTAAGCCCTATAATCAGCGCCCCTTGGGTTATGGAGAGCCATCCAAGGTCAAGGAGCACCAAGCCGCTTGGGCTTAGCAGGGAGAGTATGACTATTGCAGAGAATGAGACCAGGTTCATGCCAAGATTAAGCCGCAAGCCCTTGACAATCGTCGCTATAAGGGCGATTGCCATCAGCGCAGCCTGGAGCCTGACATCGTCAAGGATCAACAGGCAAAGGCTCATGCCAATCCAGCACAGAGGCCAGTAGGATCCCTTCTCAGATGGCTTGGGAAGCTTGCAGTCCTGAAGCCTGTCAAGAATCCTGGAGCTGGACACATAATGCTGAGTGAAGGCTCCAAGCACGATGGAGGTGAAAAGCCCAAAGCCCAGTATGATTGGGGCAAGGGCTATGGCTGGCCTTCCCAGAATAGCTATGGCTACAGACAACTGGGCGATGTTGCCTACGGCAGCGCTTAGGACAGCCAGCCCAACAAAGCTGAAAAGCCTGGTTCGATACAGAGCATACAGGGCAAGGCTGCTTGCCAGCGAGCTGGACAAGGAGAGAAGAAGCACATAGGAGAAGAAGGTGCCTCCAAGAATTGCAGAGCCGGCAACCTTAAGAAGGACAAGGACAGCAAACTCCTTGAAGGAGAAGCCTGTAAAAAGAGCCAGCATCAAGGCGCAGTTGCCCAGTCCAAGCCTGACAAAGCTCACCGGCTTGGGAATGGAAAGCTCCCAGAGCGAGAACAGAAGGCACAGGCCTGCAAAGAAGGCCACATTGCTTTTCCTAATGCGAGACAACGTCGACCTCCCTTTGGCCTGTTATGGTCACCATAACTCTGTTTGGAAGGCAGGCTATGACTGCACCAGGCTCGCTTATGGCCCCATCCAGCATGCAGGTATGATTAGGGCATGGACTTTCAAGGACGCTGGCAGCTCCGTCCTTGATCTGAACGACAGTGAAACCCAAGGGACCTGGGACATTGACTGTCCTATCCTCTGAAAGGCTGTAGAGGCTCTCACCATCCTTGAAGGATATGCTTACAAGGCTTGATCCCGCTCCCTTTGCAACAATGACAAGGGAAAGGGCAAGAAGTGCGATGACCAGGGCTATGGCAATAATGTCTCCAAAACGCAGGATATGCTTCACAAGGCTGATACTACACCATCGAGGTCTGCAATAACAAGGATTGAGAGCCATCAGCCAGGGGAACAGTCTCGCCTCTGGCATGAAGCAGCCCTTTCATCCACATAAAAACACACATAAAGGGTTTCTAATTGTAGAAATATGTATTTGCTCTGCACACAAGAACTACTTTGTTCACAATGCAGGAAGTAACAACTAATATAAAGCCAAGAATTGGAGAAGAATATGAACACAGCCTACATTCTTGATGAAAATGAAGATCTCAACAGTTCAATCAAGCAATACATGGAGCTTTCGGGTTTTGAGGTACAGAGCTTCTGCGACATAAAGGGTGCACAGAGCGCCATTGCAAGGACAAGCCCTGACATCTTGATCCTGGACCTGCTGTTCCCTGATGGCGATGGCTTTTCCTTCATCAAGAAGCTTCGCTCCACCAACCAGGAATTCCCTGTTGTAATAACAACAGCCAAGGCTTCTGAAAGCGACAAGATCATGGGCTTTGAGCTTGGAGCTGATGATTACCTGGTCAAGCCATACAGTCCAAAGGAGCTGGTTCTTCGATGCAAGTCAATCCTGAAGAGAGTGCAGAGCATCGAGTCCAAGGGCAAGCCGCAAAGATGGGTGTCAAGCGATGGATCTGTCCTGCAGATGGACAGGGACAGCCACCTTTTCCTGCTTAACTCCCAGCCGCTTGGGCTCACCGCAGCTGAGTGGAGGATACTGACCTATCTCAGCCAGAATGAAGGGATCCTCATCTCCCGCGATCAGGTGCTCGAGCATTGCTTTGACTATTCATCTGAGTCCTATGACCGGATTGTCGACACACATATAAAGAACATCCGCACAAAGACAGGAAAATGCTGGATAGAGACAGTCCGAGGCTATGGCTATAGGTTCACAGGATCCTCTTCCATCAACAAGGAAGCGTAAGGGACTTGCCAAAAAGCCATAATAATCGGAGTATCCTAGTATGAAGCTAATCTATATAATCGAAGATCATGAAGTAATCGGGCTAGGCGTCAGGCAATACCTCATAGGTTCAGGCTTTGATGCAAAGACATTCACAACCCTTAAGCAAGCCAAGGAAGCCATTGAGCAGCAGAGGCCGGATCTGATAATCCAGGATGTCATGCTGCCAGATGGCGATGGCTTTGAGTTCATACAGGCTCTCAAGGCAAAGGCCAGCATCCCTGTCATCTTCATGACTGCAAAGGTCGCTGAAGCTGACAGGATAAAGGGCTTTGAGCTTGGAGCCGACGACTACATAGTCAAGCCCTTCAGCCCCAAGGAGCTGGTTCTGAGGGTTCAGGCCCTGTTCAGAAGGCTTGACAGCGGGGCAATCACTTTCGACAAGCCCCAGGTATTCCACGCTGGGGATGCTACAATGGTCTTCGATCTTCGCCAGCATTCGCTTACAGTCGATTCAGAGAGACCATACCTGACATCAGCTGAATGGAGGATCATAACATGCCTCATCGAAAGTGCAGGTACCATGGTTAGCAGAGCTGACATACTGTCAAAGTGCTTTGACTATTCCTATGAGTCCTATGACAGGATTGTCGACACTCATATCAAGAACATAAGGGCCAAGCTTGGCATCCAGAATCCCTGGATCGAGACCATAAGAGGCTATGGATATAAGTTCATCGGCTACAAGAAAGAGGAAGATGAATGAAAAGGTACTTCTTCAAGACCCTTCTTACCTTTTTGGCCGTGATAATCGGTGTTCTTGCCTTGGTTTATGCCTTCATGGCGACAAGCTTTGCCATAGGCCAGAAGCAATGGATGAAGCAATCCTTCAATGATTACGCCTCAAGCCTTCTGCACCTGGTCCAGGAAGCCCAGTCCAGCAGCCAGGCCCTTTCCGGCAAGGACCTCAGGATCCTGCTGGCAGGTTCCGTGACTGACCGCATAAGCGGTCTTGTCATCAAGGAGACAAACAGCCCTTACATATTCTCGCTAGGCAAGAACCCAAATGGAACAACCTTCAAGTTCATGCAGGCAAGCTTCGCCATCGACCTTATGAACAGCGAGGGCATACCAATCCAGTCTTCCAGGGTGCAGAGCTCTTCGCCAGCGCCGGAAAACAAGCTTGCCTATGCAGGAATCGTTGCGAACATGTCATTGTCGATCAGCAACCTTGACAGGACTGTCAGCTCAAAGGCAGACGGAACAAGGGACATAGATGACTTTCTGTCTGATTCCAGCGACTTCAAGCAGAGCCTTATCGGCATAATAACCATTAACATCGATGACTATGAGTACGCTCAGGTCGGAGTGGTTGCCCATACGCCATTCACCTACAAGAACAGCTCTGAGATAATCAGCAACCTGCTTTCAAGCCTTCTTCTCATTCTTCCAGTCTCTATCTTCCTGTCCCTGGTGCTTGCCTGGAGCCTCAGCTATCGCAACACCAAGCTGATAGCCCAGATCAGGCAAAGCCTTGATGAGCTGGCCAAGGGCAAGGAGGACGTCGATGTTCCCGAGCTGTCGGATTCCTTCCTTGAGCAGATAAGCCAGTCCATCAAGGACCTTGACAAGCAGCTGCAGACAAGCAAGCGCAACAAGAACCTATGGCTGAGGAACATCTCCCATGATCTCAACACCCCACTGACAAGCATAAAGATCATTGTCGATGGCTTGAAGGATGGCATGTTCCAGCCAAGCGGAGAGATACTTGAAAGCCTTGACAAGGAGACAGAGGATCTAAGAAAGCGCATTGCCAGCATCATGACCCTCACCACCCTTCAGACCCAGGCCTCTGTGAACATAGGATCGATCCTTTCAATGGACCTTGTCGCCCAGGCCAACAGGTCAATGGATCAAAGGGTTGTGCCCGAGATCGAGACAGAAAGGCTGATCGGCGACATAGAGCTTCTGGAGACAGCAGTATGGGAGCTTTTGAAGAACGCTCTTGAGAACAGCTCTGACGAGGTCCATCTCAAGATATCCAAGGATGAAAGCAACTATCTTATAAGCGTGATCAACTCTGGAAGCCTTGAGCGCCAGGATGATCTCTTCGAGCCCTGGACCAGGGGAGACCAGTCGCGCACCAAGGGCGGCAGCGGCATGGGACTGGCAATTGTGCGCCAGGTCATGAGCCTTCATGAAGGCACTTCCCAGATTGAGCAGTCGGAGGGAAAGGTCATAGCAACCTTGAAATGGCCGATTGACATTATGCAAAGGTGATTTGCAGCAGGAAGGAGGGTTCAGACGCCCTCCTTCCCTTGTAATGGCCTTATAGAATAGGCTTCATAGCCATAGCTCCTTTATTCTCAAGAGCTCAATGAGCTCTCCTTGCATAGTGCAGCACCAGGACAATATGCTGGATGCAGGCCTGTGAATGGGAGCCCTGCCAATTGGCAGCTCACCAATGCGCGATTCCATCGCAGGCAGAATCTTGTCGATGGGTGATTCTTCAAGAAGCATCCACGATCTGCCAGGGGCTAATGCCTTGATTCATATTGCCTGCTTGCTAATGCCAAGGCTTCTTCCTTTCACCCTGGATCAGGCAGAAGATTATGCCTGCCAGCATCAGGCTGGCTTCTGTCCTGATTGAAATCGTTGAGCCAGCATCAGCAACAGTCATCAAGTCAATGCCAAGGAACAAAAAAAAGGCCGATGCATATTCTGCAATCGGCCTATGATTGGACTTGGTAAAACTAGAATTCGATGGTTGCGTACAGAGATGGGCAGCCCTGGCTTCCAGAGGCAAGGAGATCATCAGCTTCCCAGTAGAATCCAAGAGTGGCTCCATCAATAACAGCATCTGTTGAAGCTTCGAGGTAGAGGTAGAGGCTTCCGTCGCTGCTGTACTCGCCTTCAAGGAAGGCATAGATGGAATCATCACTGTAAGTGAGGTCGCATCCAGCACCGTATGAGGAATCAGAGAGCTTGTAGCTGCCATAAGGAGCCACATTGATATTCTCATTGACATCAAGGCTTGTCGAAGCAGAGAGCTTCTTGGCTGCAAGAAGATCCTTGCCGGTGACAGACACTGTCAGAGGATCAAGGGCGAATGAAGCCTTTGCTGAGAGGAGGTTGCAGCCTGTGTCATAGCTGCCGCCGCGCTTGAAGGCATCGGTTGCGAAGTAAGCATCGACAGTGACTATGTCCAAGGCCTTGATCTTTGCAGAGGCATCAAGGATGAGCTTAGCATCAAGGCCAGTTATCGCTGTTCTGTAAGCAAAGTCGGAAGCGACAACTGCGCTTACCTGCTCGCCAGTGTAATCAGCCTTGAAGCTGCCGCCGAACAGGCTTGCCACTGTATCAACCGTTGAGAGGAAGAAGTTTGCTGCTGCTCCGATCTTCAGGCCTTCAGCCACTTCATAAGCCTTTGTTCCGCCTACAAAGTAAGCTATTGCTCCATCTGCATCGCTTTCAAAGCCAAAGGATCCGGAGAAATCATCATAGGACCATGTGATTCCAGCTGGCATGTTAGCGGAGAGCTTTCCATTGGCAGCTGTCACATAGATGTCTCTCGGTCTCATTGATACATAGGTCTTGGAATAGGAAGGATTGGTGTACGTGACAACCAGATCACCATTGTCATCGTAATAGCTGACTGTGCTGTAGCTGGTCTTGTAGTCGATTACGCTTGATGCAAAGTCGAATGGATATCCTGTTCCAGTGATTCCCACCGACCAGTTATCT
>JAQVSP010000210.1 GCA_028700425.1 Sphaerochaetaceae bacterium
CTGGGAGAAGGTCTTTGACATAAACGTCGCTGGGCTATATCGCACAATAGAGGCTGCAAGGCCCCATCTTCACTCTCAGTCCTCGATAATCAACACAGCTTCCATAAATGCCTTTCATCCAGGATTCGGCAATACAGCTCACTATGATGCATCCAAGGGCGCTGTGGCTGCCTATACAATCAGCCTTGCCGGCGAGCTTGCGCCGATAAGAGTAAATGCCCTTGCCCCTGGCCTTATAGATGCTGCCTATCTTCACTCAACCGACCTTGAGGTGTATTATAAGTCAAGAGCGAAGCTTGGAAGGCTGGTGGGGGCCGAGGAACTGGCTCATGCCTGCACCTTTCTTTGTGACAATAAGGCCATAACGGGCCAGGTTGTTGTCGTTGACTGCGGCTTCCTCATAGGCTGAGAACTTGAAGATACTTTGCATTTCCGACACCATAGATCCTCTCATCTACTCAAACAACATCAAGGAGCGCTATGGCGATGTCGACCTGGTGCTGTCCTCAGGAGACCTGAGCCTGGAGTACTATGAGTACATACTTTCGGCCTTGAACAAGCCCTTGATGTTCGTGGATGGCAATCATATAAAGCCCGCGCCCATAAAGAGCCCCAAGGACTGTCCCACGCCATCCTACTTTGGCGACAGGCTTGACGACAAGGTGCTTGTCGACAAGAAGACAGGCCTTATCATAGCTGGGCTAGGAGGCTCGATGCGCTACAACCTAGGCACCGGCCAGTATACCGAGGCTGCGATGAAAAGGCGCATCAACGCCCTAGCACCGCGCCTGCTTCTGAACAAGATCAAGTACGGCCGCTATCTGGACATACTTGTGACTCACACAAGCCCAAGAGGCATACACGATGATGTGGACCTATGCCATACGGGCTTTGAATGCTTCAATGCCTTCCTTGATAAGTATCAGCCCAGATATATGCTGCATGGGCACATGCATCTAATCGACAGCAATCATCGGCCTGTGACCCAGGTCGGATCCACTAAGGTCATCAACGTTTACAAAAGCTACGTTCTGGAGATTTCATGAATAACATAAACGGACAAGACGATTTCTACAGTGCCGTATCGCGTGCTCGCATCCAGGCAATCCTTGATGCCCTTCGATGGGACAGGCCTGAGCTGCTTTCCTTCTATGAGGTCACAAGCCTCATCAAGCCAAGCAGGCAGACATACCTGGGCATGCGAACCATACCTATAGCCAAGATCATAGGAAGCGAAGGCCGCTACCATGATTTCTCCTCTTCCTTTTATCCGAAGAACACCGCTCTCAAGGACCGCTGGGTAAGCATCGACAATGCAATGCACGAGGATATCATCCTGCCGCCGATAAGCGTCTACAAGCTAGGTGACAACTACTTTGTCAGGGATGGCAATCATAGGGTCTCTGTTGCCAAGACTACCGGCGCCGCCTTCATAGATGCCGAGGTTGTCGAGCTGGATACGGAGATTCCGCTTCGTTCAGGAATGACCACACGGGAGATAAAGGACGAGGTCGTCGCCTATGAGCGGCAGCGCTTCATGGATGAGTACAAGCCTGACTATCTTCCAATGGACAAGATAGTCTTCACCAAGCCAGGATGCTATCCTGAGCTGGTCAACCACATCCTTGTCCACAAGTACTACATAAACCAGAACCAGAGGGAGGAGATCCAGTTCAAGGTTGCAGCCTTGTCCTGGTATGCCAACGTCTACCTTCCAATAGTCAAGGAGATAAGGGAATCAAGGTTCCTGAAGAACTTCCCTGGCAAGACAGAGGCTGACGCCTATCTCTGGGTCGTCAGGGTGTGGGACAGCCTCAAGAGATCAGGCAATCAGCAGGCCTCCATACAGCAGGCAGCCCAGGAGGTGGCTGAGAAGCGGAAGAAGGGCTTCTTCTCCCGCTGGTTCAGCTATCTTAAGTCCAGGCTTTCTAGGTCCTAGTCCTGTATGAATGCAGCAAGGCAGTCGGCATAGGCTTCGAGCTGCTGCTCTATCTCTCCAGCCGGCCTTATGGTGATGTTCTCCTGGCCTTCATTGCAGAATCCGCCTGAAGCCTGTCCGGCCTTTCCGAATGGTATGGTTATGAGCTTCTGCGCCTGGGCCCAGTGCTGCATTGCGTCCAATGCGCCAAGGGCCTCAAACTTCGAGTACTCAGAGGAGGTAAAGCAGGAGAAGAGCTTGTCCTCAAGCTCCCCAGACTGGACCATGTCCAGCGTGGAGTCCATGAAGACCTTCATTTCTGCGCTGACATTTGAAAAGATGGTTGGGCATCCCAGTATTATCATATCGCTCTTGATGAGCTTGTCAGGCTGTACTAGAGGAAGACTGAGGATCTCCTCGTAGTAGGCGTTGGTGCCATCGTTCTTGTTGGCCCAGATATGGAGATCTGGATCCTCAACCCGATAAAGCCTGGCCTCGACGTTTCTTTCTTCTAGAAGCTGCTTGATGTGATTGGCAATTATATAGCAATTGCCATTGACTGAATGGACTATAATGGAACAGCGTTTCATATGAATCCCTCCTTTATCTAACTATACACTATTTTTT
>JAQVSP010000067.1 GCA_028700425.1 Sphaerochaetaceae bacterium
GATTCTACGAAACAAAGCTGAATATGTAAACCCGATGGATTTAGGGGCCTGTCAGGCCTTAGGGCATGGAACCTTATGCTTAACCTAAGTGCATACAGCGCAAGGCTCTTGAGAAGAGCTGGAAAAGAAAATCAGCAAAGAGAGCAGGCGATTCAGCTTCTAGAGGTTCAGGCTTTCAAGCAGAGCCTCGCAGCCTTTTCGAATATCGTTGTAGGCTGTCTCGAAGTCACGAGTGTACCATGGGTCCTCAATGGCAGTGGGCAGAAGAAGGCTGATCTTGCCCTCAGGATCCTTGCCGGCTATCCTCTTGGCTAGGACCAGGTTGTCGCTGTCCATGACTGCAATCCGGTCCCACCTAGCGTATTCGTCCCTGGTGAAAAGCCTTGCGCTATGATGGGTGAAGGGTATGCCCTTCTCCGTAAGCTTAGCCTTGCTTGAAGGGTACATGTCACTGCCGATATCATCTTCAGTCACTGCAGCGCTTTTAGCCTGGACCTTGTCCTGAAGGCCTTTCTCGCTGGCAAGAAAGCTGAAGATGAACTCTGCCATAGGGCTTCGGCATATGTTGCCATGGCATAGGAATAGTATTTTTTTCATGGCAGGATTCTAGCAGGGTTTGCAGTTAAGTGCAACAAGAACGTCTATTCAGCTCTTCTTTGTTGAAATGAACCAGTTATATGTTGTAGAACTGAATCATGATTGAGAGAATAGAAGAGCAGGTTAACATGGCTTGGGCCGCGCTTAGGGATTATGACGAGGACCCAAGGGTTTTTCAGGATATCATGACCACAATCCAAGGCGGGCATTGCAAGCTTCTGATGGCCCTTGACAGGTCAGTCCTGATTGGCTTGTCGGATGGGCTATGGTATCTGGTGGCCAACGATGAGCAGGGGGTGCTGGAGGCTGTTGCCGCCATAAAGGCCCTTCCGCCCTTGTCCGAGGAAGGATGCCTGATATGCGCCAAGCAGGATATCGGGCTTGACTTGATAGAGAAGGCCTTTGGCATAAAGGCAGGAACTGTCTGCATAGCTCATGGACTGTATCCTCAGAAGGTTGTCGACATCGACCTGCCTGAGGGCTTTGAGTTCAGGAACCTTGAGCTGGACAGCCTGGATTTTGTGATGGAGCATTATCATCTGCATCCAAGCAGAGAGTACATCCAATGGAGAATAGAGAGCAAGGAGCTTTGGGGCGCCTGGGTCAAGGGCGAGCTTATTGGATTCATCGGGCTGCATGGCGAGCGTACCATGGGAATGCTTGAGATACTTCCAGAGTACAGGAGAAAAGGCTATGCCAGGGCCTTGGAGACATGCCTTGCCAATCATCTGGTGAAAAGCGGCATCATCCCGTTCTGCCACATATTCGTTGACAACCCAGCTTCACTTGAGCTTCATAGGAAGATGGGCTATACAGCATTCAGGCGCAGGCTTTGCTGGCTGGAGTAGCATGAGATACGACGTAGCGATAATTGGAGCCGGGGCAGTTGGCTGCGCCATAGCCAGAGAGCTTTCCTTCTTCAAGCTCAAGGTCGCTGTACTCGAGAAGTCCTGCGATGTGGCCTTTGGCACAAGCGGGCGCAACAGCGCAGTATGCCATGCTGGCTTCAACAACAAGACAACAAGCCTGATGGCTCGCTTCTGCGTTGAGGGCAACAGGCTTATGGAAGGCCTTTGCCAGGACTTGGGAGTTGAGTATCGCAAGACCGGCAAGTTCCTCATAGGCTTTGACGAGGCTGACATGAGGACATTGGAGGCCTTGGTAGAGAAAGGCAAGGCCAATGGATGCACTGGACTGCAGATCGTGGGAATGGACGCTGTCCATGCCAAGGTCCCAGGAGTCGGTGGCATCGGAGCCATGTCCAGCCCCAATACCGCTATTTTCGACACCTTCGGCTATACCGTAGCCCTGGCAGAGAATGCCAAGGCCAATGGCTGCGACTTCTATTTCAGCCATGCTGTCAAATCCGTTTCTGAGGGCCCAGATCCTTATCGGTTCATCATCGATGGCGCCATAGAGGCCAAGGTCCTGATCAACAGTGCAGGGCTTTTCGCTGACAAGGTATCCTCCTTGTGCGGGGTGGATGGCTACAGGATCTACCCATGCAAGGGCCAGTACTATGTCTATGACAAGATAGCAGACAGCACTCTCCAGGTGCCTGTGTATCCAGCACCCAGGCCTGGCATCGGAGGCCTAGGAATCCATCTGACACCTACAATTCATGGCAATGTCATTGCCGGGCCCAGTGCAGACTACCAGGATGACCCTGAGGACTATTGCACAACCAAGCCTGTTCTTGATCAGCTTCTCTCAGAATCCTCGCTGCTTCTTGGATCCTTGAGACCAGGCCAGATCATTGCAAGCTATGCAGGCATTAGGCCAAAGCAGGCTCCACCAAGCCAGGGTGGCTTCATGGATTTTACAATCAAGGCTGAGCAAGGACGCAAGGGCCTTGTCAACCTCATAGGCATAGAATCGCCAGGCCTGACAGCAAGCGTTCCCATCGCCATGCACGTAAGGGACATCCTCATCGACCATCAGAGGGACTTCGGCCTTGATATGCAAGCAAGAGAGAATCCCATCAGAACCAGGAAGGCTCCAGTGCGCTTTGCCAGCCTGGACCGCGAAGAGCAGGCTCGTCTCATAAAGGAGAACCCTGATTATGGCACTGTGGTGTGCCGATGCCAGACAGTGACCCTTGCAGAGATCAAGAAGGCCATTGACAATGTGCTGGGATGCAGGAGCATAGCCTCGGTCAAGTATCGTGCATGGCCGACCACAGGTCGCTGCCAGGGCGGCTATTGCATGACCCGGATAGTTGCCGAGCTTATGAAATCCGGTCTCAAGGCCGAGGAAATCAACCTCAGAGATGAGGGCTCCAATCTTTTCTGGGGGCAAGCTAGATGAAGGACTTCTACGATGTTGCGATAATCGGAGCAGGTCCTGCAGGGCTGGCTGCTGCAAAGGCCGCCAGCGCTCTTGGCGCCTCGGTGATCATATTGGAGAGAGAGGCAAGGTGCGGAGGGATCCTTAACCAATGCATCCATGATGGCTTTGGCCTGATGCGCTATCATAGGGCCTTGACGGGACCTGAGTATGCTGCGAGGGCTATCGATGAGCTTGAGGGCATGCGTATTGATATCCTTACAGATGCCTTTGTATCCCAACTTGTGGATAATGGAGATAAAAAGGCTATCATTGTCATTACCAGATCAGGCCTATTGACAATCAATACCGCCTCAATAGTCCTAGCCACAGGATGCAGGGAGCGAACACGGGGCCAGATAAGAACTCCTGGCTCAAGGCCAAGCGGAGTCTTCACAGCAGGCCTTGCACAGAGCTTTGTCAACCTCAAGGGCATGGATATTGGCCATAGGGTCGTGATCCTGGGAAGCGGAGACATCGGCTTGATCATGGCACGCCGCCTGACGCTTGAGGGAGCCAAGGTCCTTGGGGTCTATGAGATCCTGAGCAAGCCTTGCGGGCTTAAGCGCAACATCACCCAATGCCTCTATGATTTTGGCATCCCCCTAGAGACTGGCATGACAGTCTCTAGGATAATCGGCAGCAAAAGGCTTGAGGCCGTTGAGGTCAGTCAGGTCGATTCTGACATGAAGGCAATCGATGGCACGGCCCGGATCATTGAGTGCGATACGCTAATACTGTCAGTGGGCCTGATACCAGAGAATGAGCTTGCCTCTGACCTTGGAGTGAAGCTGGATCCTAAGACAAACGGAGCCTTGACCGATGCAATCCTTCAGACATCAGTTCCAGGAGTCTTTGCCTGCGGCAACTGCAGGAAGGTCCTGGACCTTGCAGACCTGGTGAGCAGGCAGGCAGAGACTGCTGGAGCCAATGCAGCTCGCCATGCTCTGGGACTAGGCGGCTATGAGGAAGCAGCTGAGCTGGACGTCAGCCTTCCAAAGGGCTGGCCTGAGAAGGATGTGATCAACTGCACCTTGTGCCCAAGAGGCTGCTCAATAGCCTTCAAGGATGGAAAGGCCCTTGGATACGGATGCAAGCGCGGCCTGGAGTATGCCAAGACCGAGCTGGTCAGTCCAATGAGGACCCTGACTGCAACAGTCCTGGACAGCAAGGGCCATTGTGTCCCGATAAAGAGCAGCGTCCCTGTTCCTCGCTCCAGCCTGGTCTTGCTTAGGCAAGCTCTCAAGAGCGTCAGGCTGGCCGATCATCATAGCGGGCAAGTGGCCTGCACGATTGATGGAATCGAATTCCTCAGTGCAGAGAATGGCTAGAGACAGCTCAAGCCTTGGCACAGAGAGCCTGGGAAAGCTTCTTCTGCGGCTTTCCCTGCCAGCAGTCACAGCCCAGATAGTCAATCTTCTATACAATGTAGTTGACAGGATCTATATCGGCCATATCCCTGGCATTGGGTCCTATGCCCTCACCGGGGTGGGGCTCTGCCTGCCTCTGATCATGATAATCAGCGCCTTTGCAGCCATCTGTTCACAGGGAGGGGGTCCAAGAGCCTCCATATTCCTTGGCGCCGGGGACAAGGAGTCTGCACAGCGCACAATGGGAAGCTGCCTAGCCTTTTTGCTGTGCATATCAGCGATCCTTACGGCTCTCAGCCTTGTCTTTTCAAAACCGATCCTGATGGTCTTTGGGGCGAGCCAGAACACCATCGCCTACAGCATGGATTACATAAGCATCTATGCTCTTGGAACAGTGTTCGTCCAGATATCGCTAGGAATGAATGCCTTCATAACAGCCCAGGGCTATGCCAGGACCAGCATGCTTACTGTCATTATCGGAGCTGCCTGCAACATTGTCCTCGATCCTATCCTCATCTTCACCCTAGGCATGGGAGTCAAGGGAGCAGCCCTTGCCACCATCATAAGCCAGGCTGTGTCCGCAGCCTGGGTACTATCCTTCCTGGCCTCCGGCAAGAGCGAGCTTAGGCTGCAGAGGAAGATCATTGTCCTTGAGAGAAGATTCATCAAGCCGGTAATCGCCCTAGGCCTTGGGCCCTTCATAATGCAGAGCACTGAGAGCCTTCTGAACATGAGCTTCAACATCAACCTTCAGCGCTATGGAGGAGACCTGGCTGTAGGAGCCATGACCATCCTAAGCTCAGTTATGCAGGCTTCAAGCCTTCCGGTCATCGGCATAGGCCAAGGCGCCCAGCCGATTCTCAGCTACAGCTACGGCAGCGGCAATGCCCGCAGGCTTGAGGCTGGTGTTCACCTTCTTTATAGAACCAATTTGATAATCGCCTCGGCGATATGGCTTTGGGTGCAGCTTTTTCCGTCGGTCTTCGTCTCTGCATTCACTGCAGATGCAAGCCTTGCCGCCTTCTCAAGCAAGGCTCTTAGAGTCTACATGGCTGTTTCGCTTCTTATGTCCATCCAGCAGTCAATCCAGCAGACCTTCGTGTCAATAGGCTTTGCCAAGGCCTCCATCGTGGTGGCCTTGATGCGCAAGTTCGTGCTTCTAATACCGCTTATCTTCATCCTGCCCTCTATGCTAGAGGACAAGACGATGGCTGTGTATCTTGCCGAGCCAGTGAGCGACACCTTGTCTGTGACCTTTGCCACATGCCTATTCATCATTCTCTTCAGGAAGGTCCTGAAGAGAATGAAGGAAGGCTCGTCCTAAAGGTGAGCCCCGTAGGCTGTATCTTGGTAAAGTATAGGCATGACCAGCTGCCCCTGTTCAATGAATGGGGCCAGGCTAAGGTCTATGCTTGTGAAGATGGAGGCATCAAGAGCTGCATCCCCATCGCTTGAGACAGCCCCATTGAAGAAGACATTGCCCTGTGCACTGTCCAGCTCCTTGATATTGTCGGCAAGCCCTCCGTCTATGGAAAGGCAGGCCTTGATGTCGAAGGGCCTTGGGCCGTCTTTCTTGCCGTAAAGCGAGAAGTTGGCCCCTAGGTTGGCATAGGAGGTGACTGCCTCAAGCTTCAGGGCAGGGTTGCTGTTGCTGGTGACTCCGCTGGCTCCGTTATCGTAGGCGATGGAGTTTCTCAGCAGGTGGGCTACGGCAATGCCGTCTCCGCCAAGCTTGAATCCATTTCCGTCTCCGTTGCCGGTGCCGTCCGAGAGCCTTCCGTTGCTATAGGCTATGCAGTTCTCTATCAGGACCTCACCGATGGGCCCAGACTCGATCTTTGTGAAGAGATCCCATCCATCATCGATGTTGGAGTAGGCGATGCAATTTCTAAATACGTTGCCATCGGCACTTGTGAGCTTGCAGGCAAAGCCGTCTGCATTGTTCTGCGCTGTGTCGCAGTTGTCATGGCTTATGCATAGCTCAACCAGGTTGCTTGCAGGCCATTTCTCAAAGGTCTCGGTGCTTGTGCCGCTGATCTGTATGCCTGTGTCTCCGCATCCATAGGCATTGACGCCTCTGACGATGTTGTTGGAGCCGGCAATCTGAAGGCCCTTCACGTTTGCAGGAGTGCTTGTGATGTCAAGGTTCTCGATGATCCACCAGTCTCCCCAGACTTGCATGCCTCCACCTGCGTAGGTGAAGTCAAGGATGCATCGGCTCTCTGCCTTGAGCGTCTTGTAAGAGCCCTCATGGCCGTCGTTCCCCCTTTCGATCCTGATGGGCTTTGACAGGCTGAGAGACTTGTCCAGAATCACGATGGTCTGGCCAGGCTTGCAGTAGCCGATGGCTGTATCCAGGTCAAGAGGGCTTTCCTTGGTGCCTTTTGCTGATATTGAGCCTCTTGAGGATGCATAGATCGTGTCGCCCTCGAATGTCAGGAAGATGACTGTCTTGGAAATGCTGATCTTGCGATAGCTTTCTACGTATTTTCCTTCTGTCTTGTCATAGACTGCCATCCTTGAGTTCTCGAATGGCTCATAGCCCTCCTTTGGAGTGAAGGTGACCTGGTAGTCATTGATGCCTTTTCTCAAGGAGAAGACCTGTGTGAAGTCCTCATCTGCCTTGATTGGGACATTGTCTACAATGGCCTTTCGGCTTGTATCAGTGACCCTGAGCACTCCATCACAGTTGGCTGTAAAGACGAAGGGATAGGAGGAGCTGCTGTAGGTGGAGGGGCTGTCGACTGCCGTTTCTATTGGAACCAAGGTAGGTGGCTCCTTCTGGGCAGGAGGATCGGTTTCGACGCTGGTTGTTGTGAAGCTTACATCGCTTATGGTGGCATTGCAGCCTCTGGCAACAGCAAAGCCCACGTAGATATGCTCTGGGTCCAGCACAGAAAGCTTGTCGGCTCCGTAGAGGATGAACTCCTCCACTGTATCCTCGCTTGCTATGGCTCTTCTGTAGATGCAATGGTAGCCTGTGTTGTCCTTTGACAAGGTCAGCGTGTATACATCGCCTTTCTTGACCAGGTCGCTCTGGTCATAGCTGTAGGCATGGCCGATGGAGGTCCCTTCCTTGGCTATCATGGAGTCTCCGCCCTTGATCACAGCGTCGGTAAGGCCTGTGACAAAGCGGGCTCCCAGAGTGTCCTTGCTGGTCTTCTTGGTTCCGCCTATGGTCTCCTCGAACTTAGTGGCGATTATCGAGGCGCTGTTGGTATAATGATTGACAGAGCTGACCCCGTCGGCTCCTAGGCTGTCCAGGGCCATGAGCCCAAAGCCCTCCTGCCCATCGGCTGTTGGATTGATGTAGTCGATGGTGAAGGTGGCTGTCAGGCTGAAATTTTCAACTCTGGGATCCAGCACTGTGTAGTAGAAGGATATGCCATCGTGGAAGGCTGTGAACTTGCCGCCCTTTTCGGAGATGGAGGCATCTGTGTAGGTGCAGCTGTTCAGCCTGAACCTAAGATTGTCTGAATCGAGCATCTCAATGGTGTTCAGGGCCCTTGAGCTCGATTGTCCGAATTCGGTGAATATCCATTGCCGGTCAGCCTGCTCGCGGGCAGTCTTCCTGTAGGGGTCGGAGACGGCCTTTTCCTCGCCCCTCAGGGCTGTGACGGTGACCTCATAGGCCCTGCCTATCTCAAGGCCGGTGAAAAGCGTCTCAAGGCCAGTGGTGCTGACCTGCTTCCCATCATCCAGGCTCACTATGTAGCCGGTGGCCTCATCGACGGCCTTCCAGCTAGCAAGCAAGCTTCCGCCTCCTTGGTTGAGGACGCTGAGCTGAGGCTTTTCCAGCATAAGCACAAATTCAAAGCCAAAAGGCTCTGTGCTTCTGGCTTCTTCATCCTTTATGCCGGTCACCACAGCCTCATAGGATCCGCTGTGGCTGATGGAGAAGCTGATCTTCTTCTCTGTCTTGCGGGACTTGCCGACCTTCTTGACCTCAAGGACAGAGCCATCTGAGTTGTAGATGGTGACCTCAGCCCTCTGGGCGGTGTCGGTGGTAGTCAAGAGATCGAAGTAGACAGTCACGCCTGTGCCATCGCTCTCTATCCTCGTTATGGAAGGATCCCATGTGGAAGCGAAAGCAACGGCGCATAGCATGAGCATTATGCAAAGGGTGGAGATGGCTTTCTTCAAGGCTTTACTCCACAATCAGCTGGTATATGTTGATTCCGCTGGACTTGGAATAGACAAAATAATCGCCTTCATCAGCTATCACGAAGGTCTGAAGCCCTGACTTGCCTGTGTCAGGATCGGCAACCAGTGTGGTCACCTGGGTTCCATCGGCCTTGGCAAGGACAAGAATCCTTGAATCTGTCTTGGAAGAGCTGTTTAGGTAGACTGTCAAGGTCTCTCCAGCCAGGGCATGGAATCCAATAGACCTGTAAGTGGCATTTCCTGTGCCATTGAGCTTGATGCGAAGATTGAAGATCTCACCATCAGAGGCTTCGCGGGCTTCTGTGGCCTCTATGGTCACGCCCTTGTCGCTGGTTGCCTTGATGATGGTATCCTCAAGCTTCAGGTCAGAAGCAAGCTTGGCAGGCTCCATGTCATTTGCTGAAAGAAAGGCCGTGCAGAATGCAGCGCTTGAGCAAATGGCTGCAACTACGATAATAAGAGCTAGCTTTTTCATTTTAATCTCCTTATTGATTAGGATATTTCACAATTGTTTGTAGTATTGATAGTGAAATTTGAACGAAAAAGATGTCGCCTTTTTACAGTCTGGCTTAGGGCTTGCATACTTGGGGCCAGAATAGGCCAAAAAAGATTCAGCACCCGCTTCAAAGGCCCTTGGTATATTGCTGGTGGCTGCTGCCTGGCTAGGCAAGTGGATGCAATCGGTTTCATTGACACAATTAGCGCAGTACATAAGGCTTTTTGCTTATTTTTGCTCATGGATGCTATTGCTTATGCAAAGACAGCACTTTTCTGCTATATAATTGAAACAATGGATTGAAACAGGTTTCAGAAAGAATGTTGACGTTTTGTGAAAAAGGACTTAGTCTCAAGGTGAATTATGCAGCAGGACGAGACTATATACACCATTGCCAAGAAGGCCCAGGTTTCAGCTTCGACGGTATCAAGGGTCATCAATAACTACCCCTACGTCAAGAAGGCCACAAGGGCTAAGGTGCTGAAGCTTCTAGAGCAGTGCAACTATGTTCCCAATGAGACAGCCCGAAGCCTCGTCAACCAGTCAACGAAGATGGTCGGCATATTGATATCGGATGTCAGGACCACTCATCATACGGACGGAGTCTACTTCATTGAGCAGGAATTCGCCAAGCATGGGTACTCCTGCCTGATCTATAACACCGGCACTGATTCAGGAAAGATGTCCAGCTACATTCAGCTCATGAGCCAGAGAAAGGTGGAAGGCGCCATATTCATGGGTTCCATTTACCAGAGCGAGGATGTGCGCAAGGCGATCGAGACCTATCTTCCCTCTACTCCAGTGGTGCTTTGCTATGGCTGGCTTGAAGGGGCGAATACCTATGGGATCATCTCTGATGAGGCCACTGGAATATGCGGATGCATGAAGCTTCTTGCTGAAAAGGGCAAGAGGCAGGTTGCCTTCATCGCCAATCACCTCACTCCAAGCAATCTGGCCAAGCAGAGCGGCTATGTGCAAGGCTTGCAGCAATTCTTCAAGAAAGAGGAGCCGCTCATATGCATAGCCGGGGATGGGCCTCAGGACATATATGATGCTACAATCAGCACCATTAAGCTTCATCCAAGCACCGATGCCATTATCTATTCAGAGGATTTTCTGGCCTTGTGCGGCCTGCAGGCCCTGCATGACATGGGCATGGAGGTTCCTGGCTCGATAGCGGTAGTAGGTGTCAACAACTCCAGGTATG
>JAQVSP010000068.1 GCA_028700425.1 Sphaerochaetaceae bacterium
TTTAAGGTAGCAAACATTCTTTATTTATTTAAGATACTGTCCAAAACCTGGTCTTAGTATATAACGATGATGCTGATCTTGTTCTCGATCCAGCAGCTCAAAAACAGGCTCTCATAATTGATGAGTTCAAGAGCAAGGACGGCAATGCTTACACTTGGTTTGCTCTTAATCTTTATAAGCCCCATACTCTTACTAACAATGATGCCCACATTGTATGGAACTACATCAGTAAGTTCTCAAGAGCACAAGACGGCACACTCATTGTTTCTGAGTAAATCAAACGATAAGAATTACAAATCAACAAGAGCTGTCGCAAATTGAGCGACAGCTCTTTCTATCAGGACTGATCTATAATTTCAAATATACTTGGGCTTATTATCGACTTATACAAACTTTAAACCTTGAACACAGGGACAAGCCAGATGGCCTGTCCCAAATATGTTCTCCTGTAATTTTTAACTGAAGAGTGGGGTGGAAAGGTATCTGTCTCCGTTATCTGGAAGTATCACAACGATTACCTTGCCTTTGTTTTCGGTCCTTTCGGCAATGATTGTAGCAGCCTTTAGCGCAGCTCCACTGGAAATCCCCACTAATATGCCTTCTTTTTTAGCAAAGGCTCTCCCTTCGGCAAAAGCATCATCGTTTTCAACAGTGATAACTTCATCGTAAATTGAGGTGTCCAAGGTCTGAGGCACAAAGCCAGCCCCGATACCCTGTATCTTATGAGGCCCAGCAGTACCTTTGGAAAGAACAGGGGAAGCTGCAGGTTCCACGGCAACAATCTTGATCTTAGGATTCTTTTCCTTAAGATACTTACCTGCTCCGGAAACAGTTCCACCGGTTCCAACACCTGATATAAAGAAGTCGATATTACCGCCAGTCTGCTCCCAGATTTCTGGACCTGTGGTCTCGTAGTGGGCTTGAGGGTTCGAAGGATTTGTGAACTGACCGAGGATGATGCTTCCCGGAATCTGTGCTTTCAGCTCTTCGGCTTTTTCAATGGCTCCTTTCATTCCTTTTGCCCCTTCGGTGAGAACTAATTCTGCACCGTAGGCCTTAAGAAGATTTCTTCTTTCTACACTCATGGTATCGGGGAGTGTGAAAACAGCTTTGTAGCCACGGGCAGCAGCAACAGAAGCAAGTCCAATGCCGGTGTTTCCAGAAGTAGGCTCAATAATGGTATCTCCCTTCTTGAGAAGGCCTGCATTTTCAGCAACACTAACCATTTTATAGGCAATGCGGTCTTTAACGCTTCCTGCAGGGTTAAAGAGTTCAAGCTTTGCAAGAATGGCTGCATCCAGGTCTTTTGCATAATTGTTGAGTTTCAGAATTGGGGTTCCTCCGATCAATTCTGTAATACTGTTTTTGATGTTTGACATATTTTAATTCTCCTTAATCGCATCCAAACTGTTTTCAAGGTCTGTGATGATATCGTCGATATGCTCAGCGCCTATGGATATGCTTAAAATGTTCTGGACAATTTCCATATCCTTAAGTTCTTCATCGCTCATCTGGCTGTGGGTTGTACTGGCTGGGTGTATTTTTTCATCCGCAACAATTGCCAAAAGGCTGAAAATCTTCAGATTGTCTATATGCTTCCATTCTTTTTTTGTCCTCCTTTGATATTGAAAGTGAATATGCTGGCTCCCCCGTTCGAGGAGTATTTTTTATATAGTTCATGGTCTGGATGATCCTTGATGGAAGGATGGCTGACCTTTTTTACCAGTGCAACAAGTGCAGGACAGCTGTTCTGATTTAATCTGGATGTTTTGTGGAATGTTATCCACAACAGCACATGTTGCTGAAACGGAAGCTTGTTCTGACAAGGGATTCAAAACATGTGATTCTGAAATTCATATAAGCCTCCATATAAATCCTACCACGTTGGTAGGTATTTGAAGAATAGGTTCATTTTCCTACCTTGTCAATAGGTTGGAAATCGTTTATCATTTTTTTTGTGTTTGATTTTGTTTTTGAAGATTGTTCCCTGCCTTCTGCAGGAGACACTGTATTAGTTGGACTTAGCGGCGGTGTCGATTCTACTCTCGCTGCTCTGCTTCTAAAGGAAAAAGGATTGCATGTTATCGGTGTTACCATGAGTCTTTGGGATGGCTCTGTTGCCAGAAGTGGCAATGCTCAGACGAAGACTAAAATAAAAGATGCCTGTTATGGCCCAGGTGAAAGCGAAGACATCGAGGAATGCAAGAGGTTCTGTGAAAAATACGGCATTGAATACCATGTAGTAGATGTTTCAGCTCGCTACAAAGAGATTGTCCTAGAGTATTTCAAAAGCGAGTATCGCTCAGGCAGAACTCCAAACCCCTGTATTATGTGTAATCGGAATATAAAATTCGGGGCAATGCTTGAGGCAGTATCAGGCTTAGGTATCAAATATGATTACTTCTGCACAGGACACTATGCAAGAATAGTGAGACCGAATAAAGGTGTTTGGGAAACTGATATTAGACCCTTTATGATCGGCATGGCATCTGATGTATTTAAAGACCAGACCTATTTCCTTTACAGGATCCCTTCTGAAGTCTTAAGCAAAGTCCGTTTCCCCTTAGCTTATCTAAAGAAGTCAGAAGTCCTTGAGCTTGCCAGAAAAGCCAATCTTGAAGCCGCGGATAAAGATGAAAGCCAGGACTTTATTGCTAAAGAATACAGAGATTCCCTCTTTTCCGACAAGCAAAGTGTCCCAGGGGATATTATTGATCTAGACGGCCATATCTTAGGTCAGCATAAAGGTATTGAACATTACACGATAGGCCAGAGAAAGGGACTTGAGATTTCTGTCGGCTACCCCGTGTATGTACATTCAATCGATGCGAAAAACAATTTGGTTATCCTTGCTAAAAAGGAGGAGCTTGATTCCTCTTCACTCATTGCCGATGATTTTGTCTGGCCTGGGAATATTGAACCTCCTAAGGCTTTTGAGGCGATGGTGAAAATTAGGCTTGCTTCAAAGCCTGTTCCTTGCAAAGTCTCTCGTTATTTGAAAAATGATGGAGATTATAAGGGAAATGCATGGTTGATCGAGTTTGAAAAACCTCAGAGAGGAGTTGCTCCCGGCCAAAGCGCTGTCTTGTATGTTGACGGTGTGATAGTCGGTGGTGGTGTCATAGCAAAAGGAGTTAAGTAATGCTGGTTTCAACTCGTGGCAGATATGCTATCAGAATAGTTCTTGAGTTAAGCTCTAGGGAAAAGGGGGAAAGAGTTTCCCTTTCTGAATTGTCCAAGAAACAAGAAATTTCCCTTAAGTATGCGGAGACCATTGTTGCCTTGCTTGTAAAAGCCGGACTTCTGGACGGCCAAAGGGGAAAGCGCGGCGGCTACCGCTTGACAAGAGATGCTAATGAAATCAGTGTTGGAGAAATTCTTATTATTACAGAGGATTCTCTCTCTCCCGTAGCTTGTCTTGACTGCAAGCCAAACCAGTGTGAAAGAGCCTCTAGCTGTAAAACGCTACCCATGTGGGAAAAACTGGATGATCTGATCAAAAGCTACCTTTTTTCAATTACGATTGCAGATTTAAACTAATAAAAGATTAATAAAAGGTTTCGTTGTTCTCCATCTCTACGGGATTAATCCTGTTTGTTTCATTTATAGGGGATTCTGTACGAAAGACGTACAGCAAGCAATCTCATTCAGAAGCCGGGGTGCCATGTGATAGCCTCCACGATAAATAAACGCAATGCCACTTCTATCACTAGCATTTGCAGCTGCCAGCTCTTCTTGGTTATCTCTACATAAGCTGTGTCGAACTGCCTGTAGCCATTTGGCTTGAGAACTCCGAAGAGGTCGCGGATTATCCTCTCCTGCTCCTTGTTCACGCCATTGATCTTGTGGGTTCTGACAGCCCTGAATATCACTCGGCCGTTCTCCAGCATCATGACCAGGTCAGCCTGCATCGTTCCAAGGCGCTTGCCATTGGCATTCTCATCCTTTGCGTCTGCCTTCCTAGCATAACGGTTGAGAATCCATATAACTATTCTGCCGAAGCCGAACAGGCAGGCGCCATTGAGGTCGTGGGTGTCCAGGTCGAACATAAATCCTGGCGATTCTCCTTGCAAAGGTAAAAGCATAGTGCTACTCTCATAACCAGCCTTGATATAAGGACTAATTGGCTGGGGATGCTTTGATGGGAGAATTGTATAGGCTGTATGCATCGCGGCGGGACAGCTTCAGCAAGCTGGTTGCCGCAAACAAGTCGGCAGTTGAAGAGCACAATAGCAGGATGCTCTCCATCTTGCTGCTTCTGGGACTTATCATCTTTCCAATCTTGATTGTGGCCACGCAGTTCGCCAATCGCAACAAGGGAGCGATATTATCCTATGCACTGGGGCTTGCAGTCTGCATCATCCTGTGGGTTGTCTATAAAGGAATCCCCGCAATCAGGAAGCATGTGGTTCTCGGACTGTATGCCTGTTTTTCCCTTTACTTTCTGCTGTCAATCTACCTCAGCGTCTTATTCTCACCCGACATGCGGGCCACCATCCTGTTATGCATATTCTGCATTATGCCGCTGACCTTCATAGACAAGCCCACTAGATCTATCCTGTTTACAGCGTTCTGGTTCATGACACATACGGTGCTTGCATACCGCTTGAAATCCCAACTGATTGCGTTTGACGATATGGTCAACATCCTTTGCTTCGCGACTGTCGGAATCATCCTGGGAAACAGCATGCTATGGACCCGGTTGCAGAGCTTCGATGTACGGCGGCAGCTTGTCATTGAGAAGCAGACAGATGTCCTGACTGGACTAAATAACCGCCTAAGGCTGTTTGAGACCTTGGAGCAATTAAAGACGAAGGAAGCCAGGAAGCCATCAGGAATAATGATGCTCGATATCGATTGCTTCAAGGGTTATAACGATAAGCATGGCCACTTGGCGGGTGACCGATGCCTGACCCGGTTCGGGGAAGTGCTGCGGACCTGTGCAAGCGCGTACCGGCTGGACTGTTTCCGATTCGGTGGTGAGGAGTTCATTGTCATGGCCTATGACTGCAGCCAGGAAGAGCTGCTCTCTATTGCACAAGCGCTTCTGATCACGGCTAGGGGAATCGACATGGAGGGAGAACGCATCACCATCAGCATAGGAGTGGCCTATTGCGGCGATGAACATATTGGGGATTATGAGGATATCATCAATCGTAGCGATAAGGCTTTATATCAGGCAAAGCAAAACGGTCGCAATAGGATATGGATGAATTGACACATGATCTTCCTTCATCAGGCATTCTACGATGAGTGTTGCCAGGCAATCATAGCTCAGGCTGGATTTAAGCGCAAGGAGGAGAATCCAAGCAGGCCAAGGACGGCAGCAGCCAGGCCGACAATCAGTTCAGCCATTGAGCTTCCTTTCCAGCGCCTTCTTCACCAGAGGCTTTCAGAGCTTCATGCAGGCAGGAAGCTGGAGGATGTACACCAGGACGGTGAACACCACAATCAGGGCTGGCGAGAATCGGATCTCCTCAGGCAGCGCTGATGCATCCAGCACCAGGAAGCACACCCATCCGAAGATGGCTGACAGGGCGAATGGCACAAGCCTGTTCTCCAGGATGGAGGACCTGTCCTTGCGGATGAATTTCTTATAGGGCTCCTTCGCCAGCCAGACAAACAGTGCAAAGCCCAGAAGAATCACAACCATCGCAATCATTTCGCATCTCTATTATTCAGCAGCGACAGGAAGTACCTGTCCATCTTCCGCTTCTGCTCCGCCTGAGCCGAACAGGCAGGCGACAATAGATGCAAGCAAGGCAGTGGTGTCCATCAGCTGGCCTCCTTGGGAAGGCTGGCAAGAAGCTCATCATAGCCATAGGCCAGCCCATCCTTTGGAAGCTGACCTTGCTGGAGGAACCCACCTGCTCGATGAAGCACTTTATGATGACATCGCAGTACTTCTCGCCAAGCTTGGTGTTGAAGCATGACCTGTCGGTCTGCTCGCATGCAATCGGGGATGTTGCTCATCGAGGAGTTCATTATCGGATAGGCCAGGAGAGCTGCAGGCTTCATCATAGAATGATTGCAGTTCTTCCTGGGCTTGTCGAATTCCCAGATTGTGGTCTCCTTGCGACTGGTGTACCACTGATGGGCTCCCTTCTTCTTCCAGCCAAACAGCACGGGCTCGTGCTGCCACTGGTAAGGAGAGCGTCCAAGCGCCCAGGTGTCACCTAGCTTCGAGATTGCAGGCTTCTGCAGCTCAGCATCGACATCGAAGCCATCGTCCTTGATCCTGTCCTTCAACGAATCCTTGAAGAGGTCATCAAGCTCAGGAGCATCAAAGCCAATCAGCGATACATCGAAGTCCGCTCCCTGAAGATTGGTGATAAGCAGGGCAAGCCATTCGCCGCTGATCTTGTCCATGGTGATTTCAGGGCCTTCTCATGCTCCTTGTCGAGCTCAACCACAACACACTCAAGCTCAGACAGTCCCAGTTCCTTGAGAACCTTGATCCTCTGATGGCCACCTACTACACGGCCAGTCGTCCTGTTCCAGATCACTGGCTCGACATAGCCGAATTGCTGCAGCGAGCGCTTGAGCTTCTCATATTCTGGATCTCCAGGCTTGAGATCCTTCCTTGGATTGTAGTCCGCTGGAAGAAGCTCCTCTATTCTTCTTGTTTCAATGGTCATCTGACAATCCCCCATTCGGCGAACTTCTCAAAGCCGTCGATGAAATCAATGAAGGCCCTGGCGATTTCGACAATCTCCGAGTAAGGCCTTCTGTCAATGGTGTCATCGCCGATGGCACAGGACAGCTCAGCCGGCTTCTTGCATTTCTGAGCCTTGAGCCAGGCATAGATGTTCACAGACACATTAGCCTTGGACAGGCCCTTCCCGTGAAGCCCGCCTCCTGTGACCGAATCGCCTAAGTCAGAGCCCAGCTTGCGATTGGTAGCGCCGGAATCGACATCGGAGCCGCCTGTCCAGCAGCCCAGCGGGTTGATCACGGCTTCTGGAAACAAGGCCATGAGCTCATCCTTCTCTGCATTGCTCTGGCAGATGATGAGGCGCTGGCCATCCAGGATATACTTCCCGGCAAGGCTTCAGCTCAGCAAGTCAAAGCCGGTGCTTTTCACGCGGAATATGCATTGTTATAGCTGGCTTTGTATAACCTGCAAATTGCATTGTTTCTGATGTCAATCTAAATATCAAGCTCATTTGTTGGATTTGCTCCTACGAAAAAGGACTTGGTTCATCATTGACAGCTCTGCTTAATGTGTTATGATTAGACCAGCTGGTCTATACCAAGTGGTCTATAGTGGGCTTTTCGGTCAGAGAGTTTGCTTATGCTTGAGGGAGGCAGTATTTATGATAAAGGTTGAAGGACTGTATCATTCGTACTCGAATGATGACAGATATGCCGTCAAGAATATCAGCTTTGAAGTCGAGAAAGGCGAGATCTTTGGCTTTCTCGGGCCTTCTGGAGCAGGAAAGTCAACAACCCAGGGAGTGTTGACCGGTCTTCTAGGCTTGCAAAAGGGAAATGCAGTCGTAGCCGGCTATGACTTAAGGCACCCTAGGAGAGAGATGTTCAATCACATAGGTGTTTCATTTGAGCAGTCCAATTTATACAGCAAGCTGACCGCAAGGGAGAATCTTGCCTTCTACAGCAAGCTGTTTGATGTGCCGACTCTCGACCCAATGGATCTTATCAGGATGGTAGGGCTTGAGGGCAAGGAGAACATTCGAATAGGCGAATACTCAAAAGGCATGAAGCACAGGCTGACTTTCGCAAGATCAATGCTGAACAATCCTGGACTTTGGTTCTTGGATGAGCCCACGACAGGCCTGGACCCAGCTATCGCCTCAACCATCAAGGCCCTTATCAAAAAGCGCAATGACCAGGGTGTAACGGTGTTCTTGACGACACACAACATGTTCATTGCAGACGAGCTATGCAATCGCGTGGCTTTCATTGTGGATGGAGAGATCAGGCTGATTGATTCGCCGAAAAACCTGAAGCTGCGATACGGCAGGAAGATGGTTGACGTGGAGTATAAGAAGGGCGATGTAGTCTTGAAGGATACACTGTCTACGATACAGTGCGAAGATCGAGCCCGGCTTACGCAGATCATAGATGAGAATGAGATCCTGACCATGCATACGAAGGAGGCAACACTCGAGGAGATCTTCATAAAGGCGACAGGAAGGGGGCTAGCTTGATATGAAACTTCTAAGCAGCTTTAAAAAAGAGCTTATCCTTGCTACCCGCAGCTTTTACTTTTACATTGAAATCGCATTTGCCTTGATTTTGCTCTCTGTATTGCTTTTTGCTGTTCCTGAGCATATTCAGATGAAAGAGACGAGATACCTGTATCTTGATCTGCCAAGGCAGGCAGAGGATTCTATAATAGACAGCCTGCTAGGGGAGGACACGGATGGAAAGATTGAGAAAGTCTTTTTGGAAGCAGGAGGTCAGGAATATGCTGCGGAGCTTGTGGAGAAGGAAGCCGAGACTATTTACCTATTGGAAAGTGAAGACATAGTAAGAACACTTGCCGACACACAGGCAAAGGTTGGCGCAACCGTTTGGCTGGATGCGAACAAGGAGCTTCACTATAAGTACTACCTTCAAGGATATGAATCAAAGAGGCTGAAAAACCTGATATCTGTGCTGCACAACATCAACGAAGATAAGCTGGAGCAAAGCTTCGACCTTCAGAAGGTACGCTTAGCAGCAACTGGATACTCACCTTTGAATGACAGGGAAAACGCGGTTGCACCGCTTTTGGCATTCAACAGCTGCCTTATGGGCATGTTTGTTATGGCAGCATATGTTTTCCTTGATAAAAGGGAAGGAGTGATAAAGGCGTATGCGGTTACAGCATCTTCGGTGGCGCAGTATCTTATGAGCAAGATATTCGTTGTCCTTTTGACTGCTGCTGCATCCAGCCTGATTGTGCTGATGCCTATCATGGGCTTTAGGATCAGCTATGCGCTCATCCTGCTTTTGCTTCTGACCGCCAGCTTTTTCTCTTCGGTGGCGGGACTTATGATTGCAAGTTTCTACAGGGACATAGCAAGGGCCTTCGGGACAATCTTCTTCATCCTGATACTGATGATGGTGCCCGCCATTTCATATTTTCTGCCGAGCTGGAATCCTGAATGGGTTCAGCTGATTCCCTCAAGCCCCCTCATACAGGGGTTGAAGGACATAATATCCGCAAAAGAAGACATGACGTATGCGCTTCTAGCCAGCGCTGGCTTTTTCGCTGCAGGTGCATTGCTGTTCCTGGCAACTGATAGGCGTTTCAAAAAAACGCTGAATCTATAGGGAGGAATGAGGTATGCTTAGAAAGATATGGGCGCTTTTTGAAAGGGACCTAAGGGTCAATACACGAGAGGCAATACCGCTTTTGATCATCATCCTTCCCTTGGTGATTGCAATTGGGATCAATCTGATTACACCTAGCATCAATGATGCCACTGTGAATATCGCCATGATGAAAAACGAAAATACAGAGCAGGCGGATTACTTCAGCAACTTTGCCCATATTGAGTATTTTGATAGCCTGCAGGCTGTGGAGGAGCGAGTCATGGAAAGAGACAGCATGCTAGGTGTTGTCAAGGAAGCGGGAGAATACATCATATTGGCACAGGGCAACGAAGCCGAAGCGGTCTTGGAGTATGCCAAGCTTATCAAGACATTATATGAAACGGGAGCGAAGCTCGAAGATTCACATACCGAGATTGTGGAGTTCGGGCGAAAAATACCTAAATTGAAAAAGCTCATGGCAAATGTCTTGCTTCTCTTGAATGCAGTTCTCGCGGGCATGCTCATCGCTCTGAACATATTGGAGGAAAAAGCTGAACACACAGTGAGCGCCATCAATGTCTCGCCTGTGTCACGCCCTGCCTTCATCTTGGGCAAGAGCCTTGCAGGAATTGCCTTTACGCTGGTCATGACAATCGCCTGCATATATATCACCGGCTTTCATGAGGCTGACATCATCAAGGTTCTGATAGTTGTTCTCGCGACAGCAGTCTTAAGCCTGATGATTGGATTCTTGCAGGGAGTCAACAGCAGCGATGTGATGGAAGCCGCTGGAAGCGTCAAGCTTATGTTCTTGCCGCTGGCTGGATCGATAGTCGGCTATGAGCTGGTCGGCAAGGCATGGCAGG
>JAQVSP010000069.1 GCA_028700425.1 Sphaerochaetaceae bacterium
CGCTGTCTCAGGCTCTGCAAGCGCGACAACCTTCAAGAGAAGCTCACTGTCATCTGCATCCAGTATGTACCAGGGACGCGCCTTGGGAAATGGCAAGCCAATCTGATTGGCAGAAAGAAGATCCTTCAAGCAGTCCAGGCGCTTGATGAACACAGTGTCATTGCATATGAGCAGAAGGGGCTTGGAATTGACATATACCATGTACCCGCTAAACAGCCTCTTGCTGAAGACCTCTCCATATTCAGAGATCTGGTCGCATACATACTCAACAAGCTCTGCACTGGTCGACATGGGATTCTCCTTGCTTCCATCATAGCATCAAGAATCCTTCATTGCGATAGGCAGGATATGATGCATTCCAATCAAGACGGGTCTTTTTCTTCAAGAAAAGAGGCGTTCTTGAAGACCATCATGGCTAGCCAGCCCTTCAAGCTGGCTGTATATTGGCTTTATGACTATAGAACAAGCAAGAGAGGCTCTTCTTAGGCAGCTTTTCACCGATTATAGCTTTGATGCAGGGATTCTGGCTGACAAGAGAATTCATTTCACCGACCTTCATGAAGACCCAGGAAGAAGAAAGTATCTTGCAAATATGGATGTGCTTTGCCTGGCCATAGACGGCACTGCCATTGTCTGTGCCAAAAAGGAGGCTAGGTCTGTCCTTGAGCCGCTGCTTAAGGGCCGCTCTGCCCAATGGCTTTTCGAGGCCCCGAGGATTATTGAGATCTCGGAGGCTCTTAGCAGCCTAGACATAGATTCCAGGGACCTTGACCTTCACCTTTATTATAGCTTTGATGGCCAGCGTGAGACCTTCTTGCCCTCTGGCTATCAGACAAGATGGATTGAAATGGGACAGTTCGAGGAATTCAGGGGTACAGAACTTGCCCAGGAAGCCTTGAGCTTTTCAGAGCTGAACCCTGATTTTCTTGCCCTGGGAGCAATGGATGGGGACAGGACAATAGCCCTTGCTGGAGCCAGCCTTGATGGAGCCAATGTATGTCAGATAGGGATAAATGTCCTGGAAGGCTATGAGGGGCGCCACATAGCTAGCGCCTTGGTGAGCATGCTTGCACGAAAGCTGCTGGAAAAGGGACTTGCTCCGTTCTATGGCACAGCTATCTCTCACATCTCCAGCCAGAGAGTTGCTTATAACGCAGGCTTTCACCCCGCCTGGGCAAGCCTCCACGCCAGGCATCTGGAAGGCTAGGAGAGAGCTATGATCAAGCTGCTGGGAAGAGGTGAAAGAGGAAAGGCCTTGGAGGTCCTTCTTGCAGATTGTGAGATCGACAGGGAGAATGCCCGTTTCTGCATCGACAAAAGCGACAAGGTGCTCTGCTGTGAGGTCAATGGACAGATTGCAGGGTGCGGGACCTTTCGACTTTGGGGCAAGGAAAGAACGAGGGCAGATGCCTATCTCTATGTAAGGCCGGAGAGAAGAGGTTCTGGCCTTGGAAAGGCAGTTCTTGAAGCCTTGACCCAGGAGTCTGGCAACCTTGAGTTCATAAGCACAAGGGTGGAAACAGATTCTGAGCAGTCCCTTAGGTTCTTTCAAAAGGCAGGCTTTGAGCCTTGGTATACAGAGCTGATTCTGCGCTATGAGGGCTCAAGGCCACAGGATGGTAATCTGGAGCTGACAACCTACACCACAGAGCTTTTTGAAAGATATGTTGAGGCTCTGAGAATAAGCTTCTATGAGATGAGAAGAAGCAATGACTTCAAGCCCTACCTATGCTGTGAGCCAGATGAGGCCAAGGCAAGGGAGCTGGAGGAAAGGAAGGACAGCATCCTTGTATTGATGGATGGCGAGAAGCTTGCCGCTTCAATCATCGTCGGCGAAGGCTACCTAGATGACTTCTTCGTAAGCCCTGGCTGCCAAGGCCAGGGGCTAGGCAGGCAGATGCTTTGCGCAGCCCTAGGCAAGTCCTTTGACAATGGCTATCCCCATCCCAGCCTCAGCGCCATAGAATGGAACAAGAGAGCCTTAAGCCTTTATTTCAGCCTTGGCTTCCATGTTGAGAAAAGGGTGAACTTCCTGAGACTTTCAGGAAGCCTTTGAAATGATCCTCAATCAAGGTCTAGCCAAGGCTCTCCATCTTGTAGGTCTTGGGATCGAAGCTGTCATCTGGCTGATATTGAGGGGCTGTTATGTACCACCAGACACCGAATCTGTCGGTGAGAACAGCGCCAAGAGGGCTCCATGGAAGCTCGGTGGGCTCCAGTTCCACTGTTGAGCCTTCGCGAAGGCTCTCAAAGGCGTGCCTGACCTCTTCCTTGCTGTCCATAATCATGGAGATCTGGGTTGTATGCTCCCTCTTGCCGCCCTTTGCCTCGATGACGCTGAGCATCTCCTTGCCCTCCTTATAGAGCTCGCTGTGATAATAGGAGCCATCATCATTGAGCACATGATAGCCAAGCTCAAGGCCAAAGGCCTTCAGGTACAGCTGCACAGCTTCCTTGCTGTTTTCTATGTATATGCTTACTGCAGTTCTCATTTCATCCTCTTATGTGGATTCTAGCATGGAATTGCCTGAAGGTGGCTTCTTTCATGGAAATTGCAGGAAAGATCAGGAATCTTCCCTGAATCAGGCCTGTTTGATGGGGTAGCTGGAAAACCGTCTAATCGTTTGTCTTCTTTTGGACATATTTTTCTTGACTTGAGGCTTGAATGCCATTGTATTATTCAATTGCTGGAGGTGATATGGAAGTTGGCAAGCTAGGTTTTGGGCTGATGAGACTGCCCAGGAATGGAGAAGGCATCGATGTTGAGCAGACAAAGGCCATGGTCGACAGGTTTCTGGAGGAAGGCTTCAACTACTTCGATACTGCATGGGCCTATGGAGGAAGCGAGAAGGCCATAAAGGAAGCTCTTGTTGACCGCTATGACCGAAGCCGCTTCTGCCTTGCCACAAAGATGGCAGCCTGGATTGACTGTGCAAGCCGCACTGATGCAATATCCCAGTTTGAGCAGTCCCTGAAGAACACAGGAGCTGGCTGGTTCGACTACTATCTTCTTCATAACCTTGGCGGTCCAAGGACCCATTTCTTCGAGGACTTTGGTCTCTTTGACTGGGTTGAGGAGAAGAAGAGGGAAGGCCTGGTCAAGCATGCAGGCTTCTCGTTTCATTCAAGTCCCGAGGAGCTGGATGCAATTCTCACCTCTCACCCAAGCATGGACTTTGTGCAGCTGCAGATAAACTACGCTGACTGGGAAAGCCCTCTTGTCCAGTCACGAGCCTGCTACGAGATAGCCCGAAAGCATGGCAAGCCAGTGGTGATAATGGAGCCAGTGAAGGGCGGCATGCTTGCAACCCCTCCCCAAGGCGTGGTCGATATATTCAGCAAAGCAGATCCACAGGCCTCTCCGGCATCCTGGGCTCTTAGGTTCGCAGCAAGCCTTGAAGGTGTGATGACTGTGCTGTCCGGCATGAGCAGCATCGCTCAGATGGAGGAGAACCTTAGGACCTTCAAGAGCTTCACAAAGCTTTCAGAGGACCAGCTGAAGGCAATCGACAAGGCTCGCGAGGCTCTTGGCAGGATCCCTCTCATTCCCTGTACCAGGTGTGGCTATTGCACCAAGGCCTGTCCGAAGAACATTGGAATTCCTGAGTCCTTCACTGCGATGAACCTGTTCAAGCTCTATTCCAACAAGCCCCTGGCCTTGCGGCAGGAGAGTGTCATGATAAACGGACAGGGCAAGAGCCATGCCGATGCCTGCATCAAGTGCGGCGCCTGCGAGAAGGCCTGCCCTCAGCACATAGCAATTCGCGATGAGCTGGAGGGTGTGAAGAGGAACCTGCTCAGCTGAGATTCTCATCCAGCCATGCCTGGCTGCTGCTTATGCTTGCTGAAAAGAGCCTGTTGTCATCCTCTGCGCTCTTGGCCTGGTGAAAGCGGGCTATGAGCTTGCCTTCAATGACGTCAAGAAGCTCTATCTTGCCTCTGGGATGGCTCATGCAGTACCTAAAGCTCTTGCCTTGGCCATTTTGCAGGCTGCGGGCCTTGTTGACTATAGGCAAGGCCCTTGAGAAGGGAACCTGGAACTGGGCCTTGACTCCAAGCACCGGGCGGCACTGAAAGACGTAGTAGGGCAGAACAGCGCAGGCTGCCAGGCGCCTGAGAAGCTCTCCAAGCACCTCAGGGTCATCATTGACGCCCTTCAAGAGCACAGTCTGGTTGCGTATTACCAGGCCTGAGGCCTGCAAGGCCCTGATGGCGCCCAGGGCCTGCTCAGAAAGCTCGCGAGGGTGGTTGAACTGCGTTATGATATAAATCGGCTTGATCTTGGCATATTCAGCAAGGATCTCAAGAAGGTTCTTGGTGATCCTCTCTGGCCATACCACAGGCGTCCTGGTTCCAATTCGGATGAAGTCGAGGTGGCCTATCTTGCTGAATCTTTCCAGATAGGCCTCGATCATTGAATCGCTGTTGAGAAAGGCATCGCCCCCGCTTATCAGGACATTGGTGATCTCGTCATGGAGAGCTACATAGTCGGCCATGGCATCAAGGCTTCCCTTGGTCTCTTCGGTGCTCTTGCCGACCAGGCGCTTTCTGAAGCAATGGCGGCAATACATTGCGCACTTTTCGGTAGAAAGAATCAAGGCAGTCTGGCGATACTTATGCTGAAGGCCTTCTAAAATGGTGTTATCGGCCTCTCCGCTGGTATCGCTTTGGCCTTCATAAAGAGATTCATCAAGGGATGGAACGCACATCTTCCTGATGGGGTCCTCAGGATCTGATGGGTCGACAAGACTCAGGTAGTATGGCGTTATGGCCAAGGGATAGACGGAGATGATTCTCCTAAGGCTTTGAGTCTCCTTGTCAGAGAGATTGAGGTAAGGCGCAAGGGCCTCTGCAGTTGTAATGCATCCGGTAGGCAGCATAGTGGTCTCCTGTTATTTTTAAGGGTGGTCGCTAGGCGTGAGCCAGATCTTGCCGCAGGGCAAAGAGAGTAATGACTCCAACTTACAATAAAAGCACTTCTTTTGTCAAAGGTCGATTTTAATCACCGATTCAGGGCTCTTAGGAGAATCTGGTCGTGATCGAAAGCTAGATGCTGCTCAGACTCATATTTTGTCTTGAAGAGCCGGCCTTGTCTTTCATAGGAGATGACAATCAAGGCCTTTGGTCTTTTCAGCAGGACCTTGTTGCCAATATCCTCTATGTCAAACCAGATAGCCTGGTCTGCATCATCGCCTGCCTCAGGACGCTGCTTAGCATTGTCTGCTCTTGCCAGAAAGGCATCTGAGACAACCCAGCCTCTTGGATCTCGGCCTGGCTTGGAGAAAAGCCCAAGCTCCTCCAGCTCTAGGTCCTTGAGCCCGGTTTCCTCATAGGCTTCTCTCTGAGCTGTCTGCTCTATGGTCTCCCCTGGCTCTGCAAAGCCGCCTGGAAGAGCCCAGCAGCCCTTGTATGGCTCCCTGCCTCTTTGTATAAGCAGAACCTTGCCCGATGAGATGATCACTATGTCAGCAGTCAGCGAGGGCCTTGGATATTCCTTCTTCATCATAGCCTCCAAAAGAGAGAAGGGTGGCTGAGCCACCCTTCTATTTCAAGCATTCTGAATTCTAGAAATCGACTTCAGTGTCGTAGTAGCAGCACTTGAGAAGCTTCTCCATCTGCTCAGCGTCAATCGGCCTAGGGTTGGAGAGGGTGCAGGCATCTGCGATTGCATTGACTGCAATGTCCTTGACTCTTGCAAGGAACACATCCTCAGGAACAAAGCCCTGGGAAGCTGGGTAGCTGTCTGCTCCGTAGCTCTTGATGCAGTGAGGAATGTTGAGCTTGTCATTCATGCCTCTCAGGTAAGCAATGAGCTTTGCCACCTTGGTGTCCTCTGAATCAGACTTGCTTGCTATGCCCATATAGTCTACGATGGTGCAATAGCGCTTGCGAGCCACTGGATCCTTTGCGTTGAAGGCGATGACCTTTGGCAGGTACATTGCATTGGCTGCTCCATGGATGATGTGAGCTCCCTGGTCCTGGAAGGCTGCGCCAGTCTTATGGGCCATTGAATGCACTATTCCAAGAAGCGCATTGGAGAACGCCATGCCGGCCAGGCACTGGGCGTTGTGCATGCTCTTTCGGGCATCCACATCCCCATTGTAGGACTTGATGAGGTCAGCCTGGATCATCTCGATTGCGTGGATTGCAAGAGGGTCAGTGTAATCGCTGTTGGCAGTGGAGACATAGGCCTCGATGGCATGTGTCATTGCATCCATTCCAGTATGGGCGACAAGCTTCTTGGGCATGGTCTGGGCAAGGTCCGGGTCTACAATAGCCACATCCGGGGTGATCTCGAAGTCAGCGATAGGGAACTTGATGCCCTTCTCATAGTCGGTGATGATTGAGAATGCAGTAACCTCAGTGGCTGTTCCAGAAGTGGAGGAGACAGCGCAGAAGTGAGCCTTCTTGCGAAGCTTCGGCAGTCCAAAGACCTTGCACATGTCAGCGAAGGTGCACTCTGGATTCTCGTACTTGATCCACATTGCCTTGGCTGCATCGATAGGAGAGCCTCCTCCAATCGCCACAATCCAGTCCGGCTCGAACTCGGCCATGGCCTGGGCTCCTCTCATCACTGTATCAACGGAAGGATCGCTTTCGATTCCATCGAAGATCCTCACTTCCATTCCGGCTTCCTTCAGGTAGTCTTCTGCTCTATCTAGAAAACCAAATCTCTTCATTGAGCCTCCACCTACGCAAATGATGGCTTTCCTTCCCTTGAAGGTCTTGAGAGCCTCCAAGGCTCCTTCTCCATGATAAATGTCTCTAGGCAGTGTGAATCGGGTCATGTTAATCTCCTTTGAGCATTTCGCTCAATATATATCGATAAAACCGTATCGATTGACCCAATAATAATCAAACACATTTTTAAAGTCAATATAAAATGAAAAATAATCAGAAATTAAAAAAGGGCCCGAAGGCCCTTGAGAAAGATAGATGAAGACTCTAGGCTTCTATAGTCGTGAAGGCGAACTTGGTCACGTCAAAAAGCCCCAGGTCAGTGAGCTTGAGGGCAGGGATGACAGGAAGCGCCATGAAGCACAGGGTCATGACAGGATCCACATCCTTATGTATTCCAAGCTCCGACTGTGCCAGTGCATGCATATGAGCAAGCTTGGCGCTTACTGCATCACCGCTTTGGTCAGTCATGAGGCCTGCTATCTCATGGGCAAGGCTGTCGAGAATCCTGCCTTCCTTGACCAGGACTATTCCGCCGCCGAGCTCTATGAGAGCCTTTACAGCCTTCTCCATGTCATTGTCATTATCCCCAGCGACAATGATGTTGTGCGAATCGTGGGCAATGCTCAAGGCAACAGCTCCGTTTCTAAGTCCATAGCCTCTGAGAAGGGCCAGCCCTATGTTCCCGGTTCCATGATGGCGCTCAATGACTGCGAGCTTTATTATGTCATCCTCGCCTCTGCGCCAGATTCCGCTCTCATCCAGGCAAACCTTGGCTCGGCCCTCATTTGTGACCACTGAGCCGGGGATGATGTCGATTGTCCTCACCTCGGGCCCCTTGAGCTTGAGAGCAAGGCGGTCTATGGAGAAGCCCTTCACGTTCATCATCCCGCTGACATTATGTGTCGGGAAATGGGGAGTGGGAGCAAGATACTTTCCATTGGAAGCAACATGATGGCCTTCAGTGAAGACCTCTGCTACATGGAAGCTCTCAAGGTCATCGATGAGGACGAAGTCGGCCCTCAGGCCTGGGGCTATGGCTCCCCGGTCCTTCAGGCCAAAGCAGCTGGCGCTGTTGATTGTCGCTATGGCTATGGCTGTGATGGGGTCGAGGCCTTCCTTTATGCTGATTCGAATGTTGTTGTCGATATGGCCTTCCTCGATGATGCTCTTAGGCTGGCGATCATCAGTGCAATAGAGGCAGCGCTCTGCGTTGCGAGCGTTAACGCCCTTGAGAAGGCTTGCGACGTTGTGGCAGGCAGATCCTTGTCGCAGAAGCACATACATGCCGCGCCTTATCCTGTCTTCAAGCTCCTTGGGAGTGTCGCACTCGTGGTCGGTCCTGACTCCGCTTGCACTGTAGGCATCCAGGAAGGAGCCTTCTATTCCAGGACTGTGGCCGTCTATGATCTTGCCGGCCTTGTAGGCGACCAGCAGCTTGTCCAGGATGTCGCTGTCTGCAGCTGCGACTCCAAAGAAATTCATAAGCTCTCCCAATCCAAGCACCCTGGGATTGTTGATTCTTGTCTCAATGTCCTTTGCCAGCAGCACTGCACCTGCATTCTCAAACGGGGTTGCCGGCACACAGGAGGGGAACATCAGGAAGACCGACAAGGCAATGCCTTCGGAAGCGCTGAGCATATAGTCCAGCCCATCGACTCCGCATACATTGCAGATTTCGTGAGGGTCGGCTATGACCGTGGTGGTTCCGCAAGGAACTACAAGCCTTGAGAACTCAGAAGGGCATAGATGAGAGGACTCGATGTGCACATGGCTGTCTATGAAGCCTGGGGCCATGTAGGCAAGCCTAGCATCAATCTCCTTCAGGGCCTTGGGAAACCCTTCCGCTCCAAAGCCTGCAAAAAGGCCTTCTGCTATGTAGACATCGCCTTGGAACACTGACTTGTTGAAGACGTCAACGACTCTTGCGTTCTTGATGCACAGGTCGGCGGGAATCCTGCCGCTGGCAGTATCAATTAGCTTCTTCAGCTTAGCTTTATCCATGATTCCTCCAATTAAAAAGCAAAGGCCGCAATCCTTGGATCACGGCCTTGATGAAAGACAATTCTCTAGGCAAGCGCCTTGAAGACTATCTTTAGGATGAAAAGCCCGAAGAGAGCCCATGTTGCAACTGATATCTGCTTTGCCTTGCCAGTGAGGACCTTGAGGATGCAGTATGTGAGAATTCCAAACATGATTCCATCAGAGATGCTGTATGCGCAAACCATGAATATCATTGTGAGGAAGGCAGGGATGGCCTCGGTCATGTCATCAAAGTTGATCTCCTTGACAGGGGTGATCATCAACACGCCGACGATGATCAGAGCTGGTGCCGTAGCTGCAGATGGGATGGATCCGAAAAGCGGCTCAAGGAACAGGGCGACAAGAAAGAGAATGGCTGTAGTGACAGCTGTAAGTCCGGTCCTTCCTCCTTCGACGACTCCAGCGGAGGACTCGACGAATGTAGTGACAGTGGAGGTTCCAAGCATTGCACCGACTGTGGTTCCCACTGCATCAGCAAAAAGGGCTTCCTTGCAGTTTGGAATGCTTCCGTCCTTCTGGATCATGCCGCTCTTTCCTGCGCATCCGATCAGGGTTCCCACTGTATCGAACATATCGACAAAGAGGAAGGTGAACATGATGACCAGGAAGTCAACGCTCAGGATCTCGCTGAAGTCGAACTCAAAGAAGTAAGGGGCTGGCGGAAGATATGACCCGCCGACGTATTTTGTCACGCCAAACGGAATTCCGATGATGGTGGTGACGACGATGCCGATCAGCATTGCTCCTCTTACCTTGTAGGCCATCAGTGCACCTGTGATCAGAAGGCCTATGATGGCTACCATCGGCGCTCCGCTGAACCACTTGCCATTAAGCTCAACAAGGGTAGCTCCACCAACTATGATGCCTGCATTCTGCATTCCAATAAAGGCAATGAAGAGTCCGATTCCAGCTCCGATAGCCTTCTTGAGACTGTCTGGGATGCTGTTTACGATTGCTTCCCTGATATTGAAGACTGTCAGGAGAATGAAGATGATGCCTTCTACAAAGACTGCTGTGAGTGCAAACTGCCAAGAGTGTCCCATTCCAATGCAGACTGTGTAAGCCATGAAGGCATTGAGTCCCATTCCCGGCGCCAACGCGAAGGGAAGATTTGCCAGCAGGCCCATCACCAAGGTAGCGACAGCCGAGGATATGGCTGTTGCGGCGAAGACCTTTGAGCCAACCATTCCGCAGGCGGAGAGGATGCTCGGATTGACAGCAAGAATGTAGGCCATGGTCAAAAACGTGGTTACGCCGGCCATGATCTCAGTCTTGAAGTGAGCTAAGACCTCTGTCAAGACAGGAAAGATAGAAAATAAGGAATTTCATGCTACCTGTTCTTTGGTATCGTCTTCCCCAACGGGGAAACATCCTTTTCTATAGACTTCATCCGGTATCTGGTAG
>JAQVSP010000070.1 GCA_028700425.1 Sphaerochaetaceae bacterium
GCCTTGGATTGGCCTTATGTACATAGCGCATCCAGGCTGGGAATATGATTGCCAGCCCCGCTCCGTGAGCTACATTGTACTGGGTGGAAAGCTCATGCTCGAGCCAGTGGCTTGCCCAGTCCTGGGTTCTGCAGGCTCCAAGGAGATTGTTATGGGCCATAGAGCCTATGAACATTATCTGGGCGCGCAGGTCATAGTCTGTGGGATTATCCATGCATCTTGGGCCAAGCTCGATAATGGCCTTCATGGAGGCTTCAAGCACAAGGTCGGAGAAATAGGTGTCTGTGGTGTTGGAGAAATAGCGCTCCTGCATGTGAGCAAGGATGTCTGCGCATCCACAGGCTGTCTGGTAGGCTGGCAGGCTGTAGCAGGCTGTAGGGTCCAGAATAGCGAACTGTGGGTAGTTTAGGAAGGTGTTTATGCCTCTCTTGAAGCCCGTCTTGGTGTTTGTTATCACGCAGCTGTTGCTCATCTCGGATCCAGCGGCGGGGATTGTGAGTATGGCGCCCTTCTTCATCACAGCTGTAACAGGCTTGCCGCCTAGAAAGCAATCCTCGAAGAAAGTGTCCAGGCTGTCGACAAGAGCTCCAGCGGAGATAGCCTTTGCAGTGTCTATGACTGACCCGCCTCCTACGGCGAGAATGAAATCCAGGTCATTGGCCTTGACAAGCTCCACTCCCTTTAGGACCAGGTCATAATGGGGGTTGGGCTCCACGCCGCTAAGCTCCTTGAAATACAGGCCTGCATCGTTTAGGCTCTTGGCTGTCTTGTCATAGATTCCGTTGCGCTTGATGGATCCAGATCCGTAGACCATAAGGACCCTGGAGCAACCCAAGGCCTTGATCTCGGAAGCGACCTGGTCAATGGTGTCCTTTCCCAGGATGAGCTTTGTGGGGCATTGCCAAGAGAAGTTATTCATTCTTGTCTCCTTCTATCTTTCTTATGACAGCTTTCCTTTTTCTTATGACCTTCCTCTCTGCATCTGGAGCGCTTGGCTTCTGGGCTTTCTTGTGCTTGATCAGGAAGCACTTGTGGATGGAAGGATTGCGGGCAAAATCCTCGCCGATGGTCTCCTCTGAGACATCCAGGACCTGGTACTGGTCCTCGATGTACTCGTCGAGCTTGAACCGGGTGAAGTTGGTTGAGAAGATCAGCAGCCCTTCCTTGTCCAGATGCTGCATGCAAAGGGCTATCAGGCGTCCCTGGTCCTCCTGGACATCGAAGGCATCGCGGCTCTTGCTGTTGGAGAAGGTAGGCGGATCGCAGAATATAAGATCGAATGTATCGTTGTTGTGCTCAAGATAGCCGATGCAGTCATCCTTGTAGAAGAAATGGTTGATGCCGGTTTGTCCGTTGATCTCCATGTTCTTCTGGGCCCAGTCCAGATAGGTGGCGCTGGCGTCGACGCTGACTGTTGACAGGGCCTTGCCGCATGCTGCATAGACAGTGGCTGTGCCTGTATAGCAGAAGAGGTTGAGGAATCTTGCATCCTTGCTGTACTTCTCGATGAGGGCTCTCACTGGCCTGTGGTCAAGGAAGATGCCTGTGTCCAGGTAGCTTGTGAAGTTGACCATGAAGGCATGGGAGCCTTCGTGGCAGATGTAGAACTTGCTTGGCTCATCGGCTTTTTCATATTGGCTGTCGTTTGAATGAATCTGCCTGCGCTTGAGATAGATGCAGGACATATCAAGCCCGGTGGCTCTTTCTGCTGCATCCACAATCTCCCCAAAGCGTCTTTTTGCGTCCTCTGGGTCGATGGTGCGCGGAGCCTGGTACTCGGCAATGACAAGCCACTTTCCTTCATAGAAGTCTATGGCTGCGCTGTATTCAGGCATGTCTGCGTCGTATATGCGATAGCAGCTTACGTTCTTCTCATCCATTATCGGCTTAAGAGTGGCCATGTTCTTCACAAGGCGGTTGTAGATCATCTGGGCGCCTTCGCTCAGCGGCTCTGCAAGCCTCTGAGCCTTCTTCTCCTCGGCACGGCGAATCATCTCATCCTTCTCAGCCTGAGTGAACACATAGTAATGGGCAAGCTGGCATTCTGAGCCGCCGTTGTACAGCGTGTTCGTCCTGCTTGGCTTCATGTTGACAAAGCTCAGAAGCTCCTTCTGCCCGCAGAGAATGCTGATATCCCAGCCTCCGAAGAGCGTGTTGAAGGTCTTGCCGATGTTCAGGTAGAAGGCCTCGATGGCTCCCTCTGCCTGCATCCTGAACCCATAGGGAGGATCTGTGATGACGCAGCCGTCTTCCCATGGGGCGCTCTCGGTCTTCAGGAAGTCACGGCATTCAAAGTCGACCCACTGGTCAACTCCAGCACGCGCGGCATTGCTCTTTGCTATCTCAATGGCCTTGGGGCTGATATCCCAGCCAAGAATCTTGGCCTTGGGCTCTGTCTGAGCCTCATCAGCTTCGCTGAGCACCCTCTGCCAAAGCTCCTCATCGTGGAAGGGCAGGCGCAGGAAGGCGAACTTATCGGGATTAAGAGTGCCGGGGGCTGTATTGCTAGCCATCAAGGCCGCCTCTATGCAAAGCGTTCCGCTTCCGCAGAAGGGATCGAGCAGATTGCGCGACTGGTTCTTTGACCACTCGGAGCGCCTGATCACAGAGCTGGCAAGGAACTCGGAAAGAACTGCCTCGGTCTGTGCCTTGCGATAGCCCCTTCTGGAAAGCTCCTTTCCGGAGAAATCTATGTAGAAGCTGCATTCCTCATTGTTGATATGCAGGAAGAAGGTGATGTCTGGGTTGTCGCGGTCCACATTTGGCCTTTGCCCGTCGTTCAGGCTGCGCAAGCGGTCCACGATGGCATCCTTGAGCCTTATGGCTGCAAAGTGGGAGTTCTGAACCCATGGGCAGTTGGAGACGGTCTCCTGAATGGAGAAAGTCTTTTCTATGCTCAGGAAGTTCTCCCACGGAAGGGTCTTGCAATAGTCGAAGAAGTCGTCTGAGCTAGTGATGTCATCCTTCTGATGGATCATTACAAGAACTCGGGTGGCAAATCTTGTCCAAAGGCAGAATCTATAGGCGGCTTCCAGGTCTCCACGGAAGTAAAGTCCGCCTGATTCAAGCTTTATGTCGGTAGCTCCAGCGTCAATCGCCTCCTTTTCAAGAAGGTCGTTCTGGTTGGCTGATGCAGGTGCAAAGAATATCATTTGAAAAGCTCCTCTAGCTGCTCTTTAGTGAATTGGTAGCGTGTTCCGCAATTGAAGCACTCAAGCTCAAGAGGGAACTGGTTCTTATTCATTATTGCCTTCTTCTCATCCTCTGGCAGCTTCGAGAGGAATATGGAGAAGTGATCATTGCTGCATGGGCAGCTGAACATTATTGTGCTCTTGGCCAGGAAAGCCGGCTCAAGGCCCTTGAAGCTTGATTGTATATAGTCGTCAAGGCTTCTTGACTCAGAGAGCCAGGTGCCAAGGCTTGGGAGGCTTCTTGACAGCGTTTCAAGCTTGTCTATGAGCTCTTGGGGACAGTCAGGAAGAGCCTGGAGGAAGATTCCGCCGGCTCCTATGATCCTGAAGGACCTGTCGAACTTCACTGAAATGCTGAAGATGGTAGGAGTTTGCTCGCTTTGCTGGAAGTAGAGGGCCAGGTCCTTTGCAAGGTTGCCGTACTCAAGCATGGTCTGGCCTGTAAAAGGTGTCTTGGAACCCTCCAGGATCTTGGAGATGGACAAAAAGCCTGGTCCAAAGAACTTGTTAAGGTCAAGGCTGTCAAGGGGCTTGTCCACCTCGATGGGATTGTTCTTAAGATAGCCTCTGACAGCTCCGCAGGCCCAGCTCTCCATGTAGATTCCCCCAATAGGGCCTCCACAGTCTATGCTCATCTGGACTCTGTCGTTTCCCTTGACAGTGGAGCTTAACAGGCTGGCTGCTATATAGGCCTGAGCCATGACATAGCGCTCCAGGATGCCAAGGGAGAAGTTCGCCTGGACCTGGTTTGCCATTGCTGTGCAATTGACGGCGTTAAGCCTTATGCCGCCCTCGATCGTATAGACTCTTTTCTCGTCCTCATCTACCTTTGAAAGCAGAGAGAGGAGGTCTGGATCGGTTATTTCCTTCTTTATCATTGTAGAGGATAGAGTAAAGCAGACAGGTCTTTTTTTCAAGGCATTGTCCATTCATCTTGAAGTTATATGTTTTTCCTTTGCCTACTGTTGGATTTAAGGCTTCTTTGTATTACATTCAAGCCAAGGATTTTTTTATGAAGAGAACAATAGCCATCATGGTCATTGCCTTGATCTGCACAGGCCTTTTTGCCTTGAGCCTGCAGGATATGCTTGAGCAGGCCAAGCAAGGCAGCCAGGAGGTCAAGCGCTATGAGATAAGCCTCTCGAGGACCTTGAGCACCCTCAACGAACAGGATGCATCCCAGGGCTTAAGCCTTTCGATCAATTCCTCCTCGCTTACATGGGATGACTCAGACACGCCCTTGTCCCTGACCCCTTCAGCCTCGCTTTCATATAAGACTGAAGATGATGTGACCCTGGCTCTTGACGGTTCTGGAGCGGTGTATCTTGGATCTGACTTGGCCATAAGCGGCAGCGCCGCCTTCAAGGCCTCAGCCTCCAAGGCCTTTGAGCTTAGCTCGGCTGCAAGCGCCTCTGATCTGACAAAGGCCAAGAGCAAGCTTCAGGCCCAGCTTTCATATGACCAGAGCATGATACGCTTCGAGACGACCTTCTATCAGGCAGTGCAGGCCATAGTCAAGCAGCAGTCCGCTGTTTCCAAGGCTCAGAAGAGCCTTGACAAGGCCCAGAAGGCCTTGGACGATGCCCTGCTTCTTGGAACCTACACAGAAGGCTCCTTGTCATGGCAGAGCGCCAGGCTGCAGATAGACTACGCTCAAGCAACGCTGGACAATGCCAAGGTCTCCTTGGACAATCTCATTGAAGCCTTTAGGCGCGATTATGGCTTTGAATACGAGACCCCAGACAGCCTGGAGACTGTTGAGCTTTTCTTTGATGGATCGACAAGCAATACGGCCTTGTACATAGCCAAGCTAACGCTGGACATAGCCCAGGCCAGCTACGACGAGTCCATAATGGACTCCAGGTCCCTAAGCGTCGGCGGCAGCCTCAGCGGCCGCTATGCCTCCTCGACGCCAGCCTCGACAACAGCCGCAGCGGAATTGGCATACTCGGCATCCGGCCTTAGCCTTGCCCTGAGCGGCAATCTGAGCTACAGCTCTGGGTCCTGGAGCCCAAGCATAACCGTGACTGGCTCATACAAGACCAGTGTTGCAGACCAGGCAGAGGCAATAAGGCAGGAGAGGCTTCTCAACGACCTGGCCATTGCCCAGATGGATTACCAGGACAGCCTGTGGGAAGCTGAGCAGAGCGCTAGGCAGCTGCTGGCCGACATTGCAGACCATGAGGTTTCCATTGCCCAGCAGCGATCTCAGGTGGATTATGTCCAGAGAAGCCTGGAGCAGCAGCAGAAGCTTCTTGAGCTGGGCTTGGTGACAGCATCATCCGTTGAGGATGCGAGAAGCAGCGTAGAAGACGAGCTTCTCAACCTGGAGAGCCTGAAGCTCTCGGGCTTGATTCTTGAAAACAGCATAAGGCTTTTCTGCCTATAAGGAGACGATATGGTCCATAGTGATTTCTTTGAAGAGAAAGATGAGAGAATCGAGACTTCTCAAGATGAGCAGGAAGCCCAGGATATCATTGAGGACAATGATGTCCTGGAGGAAGAGAAGCCTGTAAGAAAGGATAGAAGGAAGAATAAGGATGAGGACAGCGGCCTCAACGAGGGCGAAAGCAGGCTTCTTCAGGAAAGACGCAAGGAAAGGCGCAGGAAGAAGATCGGCCGCACAATCAGGTGGATCATCATATTGGCCCTTATCATATTCATCGGCTATGTCTATAGCTTCTTCAAGGCCAATGCCAGGCTCCCTTGGGCGCCTGAGGTGGATCTTCTTGGAACGGTGACTGTTGAGCTTCCAGTCTACGAGGAGAAGTATCAGACTCAGATAGACATCTCCGGCTCGGTGCAGGCCAACCAGACCCAGGCTGTGCAGCTCAGGACCAGCGGAGCCGTGACAGCTGTTCTTGTAAGCGAGGGCGACCAGGTCCATAAGGGCGATCTTCTGGCTACTGTCGACGATACTGACCAGAAGTACAACCTGTCCAGCATAGAGAGCCAGATTGCAGAAGCCCAGATAAACGGGACTGCCAAGAGTCTTGAGCAGCTTCTGCTGCAGAAGTCCAAGTATGAGAACCAGCTTGAATATACCAGGGCAGTGGCCAGCTTCGATGGAACAGTCATCAGCGTTGAGGTCAATGTGGGCGACTATTCTGATGCAGGGGCAACGCTTATGACGATCATTGACTCCTCCAAGCTCAAGGCTACTGTTGAGGTTGACGAGGTGGACATTCAGATGCTTGAGAAAGGCATGGGCGCCAAGCTCACCAGCGATGCAGTTCCAGGACAGACAATCGATGCAGTTGTCACATACATCCCTAGGATAGGGCGCTACACAACCCAGGGAATTGGAGTTGTCGATGTTGAGATAACCATAGACAATCCTCCCAGCGGATTGCTTCCTGGCTTCTCTTTCCAGGGAGTGATCAGCATCGAGAACGAGCAGACCATGCTCATGGTGGCCCAGAGCGCGGTCACAACAAGCCGCGGCGTGAGCACAGTGCAGAAGAAGATGCCGGATGGCTCGGTGCAGAGCGTGGTCGTCACGGTCAAGTACCTTGGCGAGAGCTTATGCCAGATTCTCAGCGGAGATATCAAGGCTGGCGATACAGTGATACAGACAAAGACCTCAGATGGAGCTGCAGAATCCATCATGGGCATGATGGGCAGAGGCCCATTCTAGCATGGCGATTTCAGTTATCAGCCTTAGGGATGTCAGACGCTACTACATTGTCGGGGACTTCATCGTGAGGGCCCTTGATGGAGTGAGCGTGGATATTGGGAAGGGGGATTTCACGGCAATAATGGGTCCCTCTGGATCTGGCAAGTCGACGATGATGAATCTGATAGGCTGCCTGGATACGCCTACTTCGGGAAAGGTCTTCATCGACGGGGAGGATACAGCTGGACTGGAGGAGGATGACCTGGCTTTCCTGAGAAGCAGGAAGATAGGCTTTGTCTTCCAGCAATTCAACCTGCTTGGAAGGATAAGCGCTCTGGAGAATGTCATGACGCCGCTTCTTTACGCAGGAGTCGGCCCGAGGGAAAGGCGCTTGAGGGCCAAGGATGCTCTTGAGCGTGTTGGCCTGAAGGACAGGATGATGCATAGGCCCAATGAGCTTTCGGGAGGCCAGAAGCAGCGAGTGGCAATCGCAAGAGCCATAGTGAACAATCCTTCCATCCTGCTGGCTGATGAGCCTACTGGAGCCCTGGACACCAAGACCGGTGAGCAGATCATGGAGCTTTTCAGCGACCTGAACAAGGAAGGGCGCACTGTGGTGCTGGTCACTCACAACGTGGAGATAGGGATGGCCTGCCAGCAGCAGATACGCATCCGCGATGGAAAGGTGGAGGCCTGATATGTTCTGGGAGAATGTAAAGCTGGCCTTGGGGGCCATGAAATCGAACAAGATGCGAACCATACTGTCGCTTCTTGGAATAGTCATCGGAGTTGCGTCTGTAGTGGCCATACTCACCTTGGGAGCCTCTGTCAATGCCTCGATAAAGGGCAGCATATCAGCAGGCGGCCTAGAGCTTGTAACCATATATCCAACTGGAACAAGCAAGTATGCGAGCACTTTCAACGAGGCTTTTGCCGAGACCCTGAAGGGCGAGGTGAGCGCGATTCAGGAGGTGATGCCTGTCAACAGCCACAATGCTCTCATACGCAATGGCCAGAACAGCACCAATGGCAACATATCGGGTGTGCAGTCCTCCTTTGCCCAGGTTCTTGGCTATGAGGTGGAGCAAGGCAGCTTCTTCAGCATGGAGGACAACATCTCCAAGCATCAGGTGGTCGCCCTTGGAAGCGAGCTTGCCAAGGAGCTCTTTCCCGAAGGCGATGCTGTAGGCAAGTACGTGAGCATCTTCCGAAACCAGGCCAAGAGCTATCTTGTCGTTGCAGTCATGGAAAGCAAGGATGCCAGCCTGAACCTTTCTTACAACTACGGCGCTTATATCCCGTACAATACATATACCTCACGCTTCATGTCTGTAAGCTCTGTCGGCTCCTACATCGCCAAGATAAAGAGCGACCAGGACCCGATTGCCGCCAGCAAGGCCATAACAAGCTACCTTGATGACCTGATAGGCTCGGACAATTACTCCCTGTTCTCGCCGGCGACACTGTCTGAGATGGCTGACCAGATCACTGGAACCTTCTCCACCTTCCTTGCGGCAATAGCTGCCATATCGCTTCTTGTAGGCGGAATAGGCATAATGAACATCATGCTTGTTTCGGTTACTGAAAGGACAAGGGAGATTGGAGTGCGCAAGGCCATAGGAGCATCACCCAGCATCATCATGGGCCAGTTCATAACCGAAGCTGTTGTCCTGACCTTTGTCGGAGGGGTCATAGGCATCACTCTTGGCACCTTGATTTCCTACCTCGTGACCAGCGCCATGGGATGGGGAATGTCGATTTCCGTGTCCTCCTACCTGCTGTCGGCTGGATTTTCCATGGCTATTGGGTTATTCTTTGGCTGGTATCCAGCCCGAAAGGCTTCGAGGCTTGATCCAATTGATGCACTGAACTATGAATAGGGGATGAAAAGTGAGCAATATAGCGAGGATGAAAGGCAGCATGAGATCTGTGGTCATCATCGCTTTCATATTCTCATTCGTCATCCTCATAGGCTTGGTGATACTTGTAGGCCAGACCCTTCAGAACAACTCCATACTCGCCATGAAAAGCAGGGCGGAGATGGCCTTCTCCAACATCTATATGTCCATGGACAGCCCTAACAAGGCCAAGGCCACCATGGATGAGGAAGGCATCTATGGAATCGGAGTCTACGCCAGCAACGGAAAGCTCTCCCGCAAGATCGGCGAAGTCCCGCAGACCTTGCCTCTCACCCAGTTCTATAACTCAAATGCAAAGGGCGACACCACCAGCGGAACCTACCTGATCAACCATGATGACAAGTCCATCTGGTACATGCGCCTGGCAAGGCTCTCGGTATACATGAACGTTGTTGAGCTGGCTGAGCTTCCAGGCCAGAGCTTTGAGTTCCCTGATGTGCTTTTTGTCAGCTTTGATGGCTCTGATTATCTGCAGGAGCGTTTCATAATCAATGCCGGCGTCATTGTAGCCATAATCATCCTTTGCCTTCTTGCCTTCTTCATCATGGTCATGGTGAGCAGGAACCAGAAGTACAGGGAGGCCTTGGAAAAGCAGGAGAGCCTGGTCAGCCTTGGAGCTGCGGCACGAACCCTTGCCCATGAGATCAAGAACCCACTTTCCGCCATGACGCTCCAGACAGCCTTGATGAAGAAGACGCTGCCTGAAGGCTACAGCGAGGACCTTGAGATTCTCAACTCTGAGATCAACCGCCTGGTCCAGCTGACAAACAGGGTCAATGACTTTCTTCGCAACCCAGTGGGAGAGAGCCAGGTCATTGAGCTGAAGAGCTTCATAGCCCATATAGCAAGCCTTTTCCCAGAATCCATCAAGGTGACAGGCAAGAGCGGGGTGAAGGTCATTTTCGATCCCGAAAGAGCCAGGTCTGTCTTTGAGAACCTGATCAAGAACGCATGCGAATCATGCACAGGCCGAGATCCACAGGTTACAGTGGAGGTCTCGCTTAAGTCCTCCCATACAGCCAAGGTCACCGTAGCTGACAGAGGCGATGGCATACAGGTCGCTGATCGCTCGCGCCTATTCGATCCCTTCTTCTCGACCAAGATACACGGATCTGGCATCGGGCTGGCAATAACCAAGCAGTTCCTTCGAGCCAGAAACGGGGACATCGTCTTGAAATACAGGGATGGCGGGGGTACCATTGTCGAGGTGACAATACCTGTTGAAAGGAGAATTCTGTGAGAATCCTGATAGTAGATGACGAGGACAACATCAGAGGCCTGATGATCA
>JAQVSP010000071.1 GCA_028700425.1 Sphaerochaetaceae bacterium
AGGATGGGTACATTCGTTTAGGAATTCGAAGCCATGCTAAAGGTACATTTCACAATTATGTTAAGCCTGGAATGCAATTGGAAACTGCTCAAATGCATCGGGTTGGGGCTGGAAATTTTATAGTAAATATTACTTTCGGTTGGGAGCATGCGGTAGCAATAACTGATCAGAACGATGACGGAAAGCTTGTATCGCATAGATTTCCACAATTTAAGTTCCTTGATGGGATGCAGCCTGGATATTTTAAGTTGTTAATTCTAGATGAAAGATTTCGGCATCATCTATGGCTGTCTTCTCCTGGGGGTGCTGGTCGTAATCGGGTTTTAAATATAAAGGAGATGCTAGAATACCCATTCTGGGTTACCTCAGAATTTGAACAAAAGAAGATTGCTGACTTTTTTATCAAGCTAGACAACCTTATCACCCTTCATCAGCGTGAGCAAATATAGATTGAATGGAGGATATAATGGTATGCAGTGATGACCTTCGCTTTTGTGATTACTATGCTCAATGGATAAGTATTTACAAGGAAGGTGCTATAAGAAAAGTAACAATGGATAAGTATAAACAGACAGAGGCATGGTTAAGAAGGCTTATTCCTACGTTAAAGACTAGCAATTTGAATAGAATTGCCTATCAGAAGCTATTGAATGACTACGCTGAGACTCATGAGCGGCAGACAACTCTTGATTTTCATCACCAGCTCAAGGCTGCAATCATGGATGCAGTCGATGAGGGCTTGATTGAAAGGGATCCAACTCGAAAGGCAATAATCAAAGGAAAGACCCCACGAGAGAAGAAGCTAAAGTTCTTAAACCAGTTTGAGCTTCAGAAAATGCTTGCCGATCTTGATCTAGGAACTTCAGTCTCATGGGATTGGCTGATATTGTTGATTGCCAAGACAGGGCTTCGGTTCTCTGAGGCTATTGCCTTGACACCAAGTGATTTTGACTTCACCCATCAGACATTGTCTGTGAGCAAGACCTGGGCTTACAAGGGTTCTGAAGGTGGCTTCCTGCCTACTAAGAATCGCTCTTCTGTTAGGAAGATTCAGATAGACTGGCAATTGATTATGCAATTGTCAGCCTTGTTGTCGACCTTGTCACCTGACCAGCCTATCTTCATTAAGGGCAGGGTTTACAATTCTACAGTGAATAACATCCTTGCAAGGCATTGCAGAAATGCTGGAGTTCCTGTAATAGCAGTGCATGGCTTGCGCCATACTCATGCTTCCCTACTGCTTTTCGCTGGCGTATCAATTGCAAGCGTGGCAAGAAGGTTAGGACATTCAAGCATGACAACAACCCAGAAGACTTATCTCCATATTATCCAAGAACTGGAGAATAGAGATGTAGATATAGTGATGCGTTCGCTAGTGAACCTGACTAACTAGCAAAAAACAATGCTCGCGCTGATGAAGGGTGATAAGGTCTTAATTCTCCAAAGGGTGATATGGGTTCACGTGAACCATGCAGTGCTTGATCTCTGGATCCGACTGCTCAATTGAAAGATGAACCTTCTCAGCTATGGCATGGCTCTGCTCAAGTGGAAGCTCAGGATCGGCTGATATCTCGGTATCAACATAGATCCTAGAGCCAAAAAGCCTTGTCTGAAGCACATCGATCCTTTTCACACCTTCGGTCTGGAGTATGATGGATCTTATCTGCTCCTCCTTCTCAGGAGAGCATGCCTTGTCTGTAAGGCGCCCTGTTGCATCCTTGAATATGGTTATTCCGGTTCTGCATACGAACAAGCAGATCAGGAGGCTGGCTATTGGATCTAGAATCGCAAGGCCTGCCTTGGCTCCTATCAGGGCCGCAAGGGTGCCTGAGGTTCCGATTACATCGCTCTTGTGATCCAGGGCAGACGCCATTATCACAGAGCTGTTTATCTTCTTGCCGACCCTGCTTGCATAAAAATAGAGGACAAGCTTGATCAGTATGCTCACCAAGGCTGCAATTATTGCAAGAATCGATGGGCTTGTGAGAGCCTCCCTGGCCTTCAGCTTCTCTATGGCAGAGTAGCCTGCAAGAAGTCCAGATCCGAAGATCATGACTGCAAGTATTATAGCAACAATGCACTCCAGCCTCTCATGGCCATAGGCATGATCCTTGTCCGACTTCTTGGAGGACAAGCTGATTCCAAGCAGCACCAGAAGCGTTGAAAGCACATCGGAAGCGGAGTTGATGCCATCGCTTATGAGTGCAGAGGAGCCTGACAGAATTCCTCCAGTGAGCTTGATGATGCAAAGTGAGATATTCGATACCAGGGTTATAATAGAAACTCTGGTCCCCTGAGTCTGAAATTCAGACAGGCTTTCCTTGGCCATGATAGCCTCCTTGGTAAAACAGAAACTGTCCCGCATTTCTGCTGCCAGAAGGCCCGGCGTCCATTCGCCTGTTCAGTTTGTACTGTAGTTTGATGCAGCGCAAAGCGTGTTTAGATAAGCTACTCCACAATATGGCACTTGTCAATATTTGCCTTTGAGTTTATTGTCTTGCTTATATGGAAAAGAAAACAGCCATAGCGCACATGGGCGCCATTTTCGTCATGCTCATTTGGGGCACGTCCTACCTTGCTACCAAGGCTCTTCTGACCTCTGGTCTTGTGCCAGTGCAAATCATCGTGCTGCGCTTCTTGATAGGCTATTTATGCCTGCTTGTGGCAGGCAAACCCTTGAAGCTGGATACCAGGAAGGATGAGCTGCTGTTTCTTGCTTCGGGCTTCTTCGGGGTGGCAGCTTACTTCTTGTGCGAAAACTACGCCTTGGTCTATTCCTACAGCTCCAATGTGGGCGTCATTGTCTCTCTGGCCCCATTCTTCACCTCAGTGCTTGTTCGCGATGAGAGAAAGCCAAGAGGCTTTCTTGCTGGCTTTGCTGTTGCAATGGCTGGAATAATCATAATCAGCTACAATGGCGCTGCGACCTTCAAGCTTAATCCGATTGGAGACCTGCTGGCCTTGGGGGCAGCCTTGTGCTGGGGCTTCTACTCCTTCTTCCTCAGGAAGATCAATGACAAGGGCTATGACAGCATCAAGGCAACAAGAAGAGTCTTCTTCTGGGGCCTTCTCTTCCTGCTTCCATTTCTCAGGGACCTTGATGTCCGATTGGTCTTCACCTCGCCTTGCATATGGAGTCTTCTCTTCCTTGGAATGGGATCAACTGCACTGTGCTATCTGATCTGGACCAATGCAGTCAAGACGATAGGAGCAGTCAAGAGCGCCATTTATATCTATCTGATTCCAGTCATTGCAGTTCTGAGCGGCATACTCTTCCTTTCTGAGAAAGCCAACTGGGCGTCTATCGGGGGCCTAGTGCTTTGCCTAGGCGGCCTTTTGCTCAGCGAAGGGGTGATTGGAAGAGAAAAAGCTTGACCTCATAGGCGTTTGCCATGAATATGAAGTCATGCAAAAACGCACCTTTCTTATCATTGTGGCTTTTGCCACCTGTGCTTTCTTGTTTTGCGCCCCTAAAAGCAGCGATGCCAAGGTCATTGACCTGGAGAGCCCTATCTATGACAAGCTTGACCAGCTGTATCTTGAAGCTGGCCTTGCCTTTCCTTCAGGCTCTCGGCCTTGGAGCGTAAGCGAAGCCAGGATGATCCTCAAGCGCCTAGAGCCCTACAGCCTAGGCTCATCCTATGAAGAGCTTGAGAGGGAGCTTTGCAGCAATGACCAGGAATACCTGCTGGGCTTAAGCCTGAAAGTCAGCCCCGAAGCTTATTATCATGCCAACACAGATGACTTTGACATGTCATCTGACTGGAACCTAGGCTTCTCCGAAAGGCAGCCGTTTGTACGCTTGGCGCTGGAGCTGGGGATTGAGAACAGCCTCTACAGCTATTGCGACATGGGCTATGGCTGGGGGCTTGCCACCTACAAGGATGAGATCAAGAGCCTTCAAGAGGCAGCTGAGCAAAGCGGCCATAGCTGGATTGGAGTTGGAGCCATCATCGATCCAGCGGACGGGGATAAGCTCACTGTCACCAGAAGCTGGGTCTACAGCCAGGCCTTCCTGTTCAACTTCCCAGACATCCGGATGATAGAGATCTCGGTGCCGAGGCGATCCTTGTTCAGCCTGGGCAATGAGCATCTTCTTTTCAGCTTCTCACGCGACAGGATCAGCTGGGGAACTGCCTCAATAGGGAACTTCGTGCTCGATGACCATGTGAGCTATCAGAACTATATCAGGCTCAAGGGCTTCACAGATCGCCTCAGCCTGGACCTTGTGGTCTTGTTCATGGACTGCGACCCGGGCACCAGCTGGGCATCCGATGGAGGCACAAAGAAGGAGTATTACCTTCTTCATCGCCTGGAGTACAGGCCAGCAGGATGGCTCAGCCTGGCTCTATCAGAGAATGTCATGTACAAGTGCACAGTTCCCAGCCTTGAATTCTTCAACCTTTCCTATTTCCTTCATCAGCTGAACAATTCCCAGCTTTTCAATGCCATAGCCTCAGCTGAGATTGACGCCGCCCTTTTCAAGGGAGCAAGGGCCTACGCCCAGTTCTGCCTTGACCAGGCCACAGCTCCAACGGAATCCAATAAGCAGGCTCCTGCCTATGGCTGGCTTGCAGGCCTGACATTCACAAAGGGAGATCTTACTGCCAATGTGGAGTATGCCTATGCATCGCCCTGCCTTTATAGAAGGGACCTGGTGGATTTCCTCATGTACCAGAAGCAGAACATAAATGTCTATTGTACAAGGCCAATATTTGTAGACAGCATAGGCTTTCCCTATTTTGGGGACTCCCAGGCCCTTGAGGCCAGCCTTTCCTACAAGGGCCTTGAAGGCCTTTCTGCAAGCCTCTCGGCAAGGCTTGTGCGAAAGGGAATTCTTGACATCTACACCAGCCACAGCAGCACGAACGACAACTCTCATTATCCTGACATAAAGGATGCAAGCCCTTATGGAGACCGCTTCTTTGATACCCTTGACCTGAAGGCAAGGCTTGATTTCGATGCAGGCTATATCCTTGGCCATGTTCAGGCCTCGGCTTTCTTCCAGATTGACTGGATAAGCAAGAAAACAGTCGAGAAGCAGGACAGCCATATTGCTGAGAGGGCACAGGACCTTCAGCTTTGCGCTGGTGTCAGCTTCTCCATATAGGCTTGATAGATTGTGATTTTCGTATTAGCCTAGGCGTATTATGAAGAAAACACTGCTTATTCTGTTGATTGCTTTTCTGGGCTTTTCTCTTTTCGCCTATAACGCCCAGACGATTTTCCCTGTTGGCTCTCCTGTCTATGACTGGATAAAGGCCCTCTACATAGCAGAGGGCTATGCGCTGCCATCGACCTCCGGACCCTGGAGCGCCGCAGAGCTAGGAAAGATGCTTGAGAAGATTGATGAGCCAAGCTTGCCGGTCAATATGAAGGCTCTATATAAGCAAGCCTGCGATGCAGTGCATGAGACAGAGGAAAGAAGCGACTTCAATTTGAACTTCGATCTTTTTGTGGAAGCCTACCTGCATACCAACACAGGCTCATACCTGGGCCGTGATGCCTGGATAAGAGGCTGGGATGAGATGAAGCCCTTCTTCAGGTTCTCCACTGATGCTTATGTTGGGACTCCCTTCTATGGATACTTTGAGTTCACCTTGGGCAATTCCAAGACCTTCACAGTAAGCGGAAACCCATATACAAGGCCCTGGGGGTCCTCCTCCTTCAACAGCAACCTGCCTATGGTTCCGCCAAACGACATGAAGCAGCTGGACTTCAACATGCCTTATAGGGCATTTGTCGCTGCTGGATCTGATGTCATCTCCTTTCAGATGGGACGAGACAACCTTAGCTGGGGCGCCGGAACAACGGGCAACCTGATCATCGGCGATCAGCTTGGGTATCACGACCTCTTCAGGGTCGCGGCCTTCACCAAGAGCTTCAAGTGGACCTTCCTGCTCTCCTTCTTCCCTCATCCGCAGAACTACTATGACAGCACAGGCTACCTGCCTGGCGGAACCGGCGGCGGCCAGAGCCAGTACATCAACGGCATCAGGTTCTTCATGGGCCACAGGCTTGAATGGAGAATGCTTTCTGACAAGATGACCTTCACCCTCACCGAGGGCGTCATGTACATGTCAAAGGACAATAGGCTGGATCTCATAGTCCTCAACCCGTCCATGCTTTATCACAACAACTACACCAGAAGCCTCACCAACTCCATTCTCGGCCTTGAGCTTGACTGCACTCCAATCAAGGGCCTGAACCTCTATGTGTCCATGGTGATCGACGAGTCTGTGCTTCCTGGCGAGCCTAATCCTGAGTCCACAACAGCAGGCAATCTGGCTGAGCCTAACGGAAGAGGCTTCATTGCAGGAGCAACCTATATCCTCAATGCCAAGCAGGGCTACTTCCACTTCAATGCAGAAGGCGCCTACACCGATCCCTATCTCTACCTTAGAGACGGAGACCTGCAGAGCGGAAGCGCTTCGAGAACCCAGCAGAAGGGCGAGTATGGAATCAATTACGTTGTGGCAGTGCGCGAGCAGGCCGACTGCGGAGGAACGACCATCTACGATGAGCAGTTCCTCGGCTATCAGCATGGCGGAGATGCAATTGTCGCAAGCCTCAATGCAGGCTATGCAAAGGCAGGCTCCTTCGACGTATCAGTCAACCTCTTCTATATGCTTCATGGAACCCATGACCAGTGGACAGTATGGACGAGAATCGACAACACCGCCGGCAGGATGAACCAGGCAAGCCCGACCACAAATCATCAGACGGAGAACCAGAACGATGATGATGTCTCTGACCGCAACAGCGTAGAGAAGACCTTCGTGGCGGGAATCAACGGAAGCTTTAACGTGCTCAAGGGCCTGAAGGTCTATGGCCAGCTGGATTTCGTGTCAAAGATCAATCCTGACAACGACAGCACAAGAGCGCCTGAGCACGACTTGCAGCTTACAATTGGCTCTTCCTACAGCTTCTAGGCTTTAAAGGCCTTGACAGAAAGCCTGGATGAAAGCTCATCCAGGCTTTTTTCTTGTTCATCCCAATCCTGAATGTCGGCTTTCCTGCAGGCGGGCAGCTCTTTTCTTTTGCACTGTCATAGGTTAAAATTTGTGCATGTACACCGTGGTTGATTATCTTTGGTTCTTCTTCATCTATGCCTTTGCAGGCTGGGTTGTTGAGGTGTGCTTTCAGGCCATTGCCAAGGGAAAGCTTGAGAACAGGGGCTTTCTCAACGGTCCCATATGTCCTATCTACGGGCTTGGGGTTTGCGCTGTGGTGTTCTGTCTTACACCGCTTAAGTCCAGCTGGGCCCTGCTTTTTGCAGGATCATTGATTGTCACCTCCGCCCTGGAGCTTGTCACAGGCTTTCTAATGGAGCGCATATTCCATCAAAGGTGGTGGGACTATTCCAGGATGTGGGGGAACATCGGCGGCTTCATCTGCCCTCTGTTCTCCCTTATATGGGGCCTGGCCTGCACAATCCTGATAAAGTTCATCCATGTCCCCATTGCCAAGATTGTCACTCTGATACCAGCTTGGGTCTCGGCAGCGGCCTTGTCTGTCTTTCTTGTCGCTCTTATCATCGATATGGCTGCAACAGCCAAGACCATGATGAGGCTTGAGGAGAAGCTCAAGGCCCTGGACATGCTTGCTCGCCAGATCCATGAGTCCAGCCAGCGTCTTGCCCAGGAGCTTTATGACAAGACAAGCCCTGCCCACAAGACCTTCCTAGAGGTCAAGGATGACCTTGAGGAGAGGAAGGATGAATATGAGAGAAGGGTTCAGAAGGTTCGCCAGGAGGTTCTTGAGCTCAAGCAGCGCTATGAGGAGCTCATGACAAGGAGGGTCTTTGGAGAAACAAGAATCTTCAGGGCGTTTCCAAACCTAAGATCGAGCAGGTACAGCGAGCAGCAGGAGAAGCTTAAGGAGAGAATAAGGCAGGCCATAAAGGCAAGAGGATATAGAAAAAGGTCTTGACAATAATAATGATTATCATTATTATTATGCCATGACTAAGCAGCAGACAGTAGTGCTAGACTTCATGAGAACCCAGTTCATACACCCAACAGCAGAGACTGTATGGGAAGGTGTGAAGGATAAGCTTCCTGGAATCTCACTTGCCACTGTCTATCGCAACCTTCACAGGCTCTGCGATGATGGCCTTGTCAGGCAGATCAGCATGCCGGATGGCAGCAATCGCTTTGATGGGAACCTAAGCGGGCACTGGCATATGCAGTGCTTGTCTTGCAGGGAGGTCTATGACCTGCCTGCCCAGGCACTCAAGGCCCCCGATGGCTTCCAGGTCTACGGGGATGATGTAGTTCTTAAATGCCTTTGCAGCAAATGCAAGGCAAAAGTATAGGAGGATCGCATGGCTTTCAGATGCACAGTTTGCGGTTATGTATATGAAGGGGACACCCTTCCGGAAGGCTTTGTCTGCCCTAGGTGCAAGCAGCCCGCTTCAAAGTTTGTCGAGATCAAGAAAGAGGAGAAGAAAGTGAAGGATTTGAAGGATTTGAAAGGATCTAAGACAGAGGCCAACCTAGCCGCTGCATTTGCTGGTGAGTCGCAGGCAAGAAACAAGTACACCTATTATGCATCAAAGGCCAAGAAGGATGGCTATGAGCAGATAGCAGCCCTGTTCCTTGAGACCGCTGAGAATGAGAAGGAGCATGCTAAGCTCTGGTTCAAGGCTCTTCATGGAGGAGATGTCCCAGCTACTGACAAGAACCTTCTTGATGCTGCAGAAGGCGAGTACTATGAGTGGACTGACATGTATGCCGGATTCGCAAAGACTGCTAGGGAAGAGGGCTTTGTAGAGCTTGCAGAGCAGTTCGAGGGAGTGGCCAAGATCGAGAAGATGCATGAGGAGCGCTATCGCAAGCTTCTTGCAAACGTCAAGGGCGGCCTTGTGTTCTCAAGAGAGGGCGACATGGTCTGGGAATGCGGCAACTGCGGACACATCCACATTGGAAAGAGCGCACCAGAAGAGTGCCCTGTATGTCATCACCCACAGGCTTATTTCAAGCTCAGGGCCACAAATTATTAATCAGCCTCCGTTTAATTGAACAAGGCCGTCGAAAGACGGCCTTGTGTCTTATATTCCGAGCTCCTTGAGAAAATCCTGCACGCATTTGGCGTAGTCTTCCTTGTGCTCAGAAAAGCTTGTTGCATGGCCAGATCCCTTGAATAGCCTTATGCGCTTGAAGCCTGGCTTGGAGCCGTAGTTGCGAAACACCATGCTTGTGGGAACAAAGCTGTCGCTGTCGGTGTGGACGAAGAGCATCGGGGTATCCTTTGCGCTTTCAAGGCTTTTCTCTGCATTGACATCGTCAAGCATATCAAAGCCATGCTCACGCTTCACATAGGCGCGGGCAAGGTTCATATAAGGCCTCTTGGGCATATGGTAGAGGGATGAGGCTATGTGAGCACACTGGTCGTAGAGGTTGCTGTAGCCGCAATCCTCCACTGCAAAGTCCACATGGGGCACGATTCTTGAAACTGCCATCATCACGGTCGTTGCTCCCATTGACTCTCCATGAAGGCCAAGAATGCAGGAGGACCCAAAGCGCTGGCGTGCGTAGCTCACCATAGCCTGAAGGTCCTGGCTCTCGCGATAGCCCATGGTTATCAAGGCCTTGCCAGAATCCCCATGGCCTCTTTGGTCAAAAGCCATGACCGTGAAGCCCAGCTTGCGCCAAAGCATCAGGTACTTGAGCATATCTGTGTAGTTGGAGGTGTATCCATGAACCAGGATGACCACTTTCCTTGAGCCATCATACAAGAATATTTTCCCCTTGAGGTCGTAGCCAAGAGGAGACATGACCTTGAAGCTTTCCTGGTCCAGGCTATCGATCATTTCAAGGTCAAGCTGTCCAGACGAGGACTTCTCGTCTATGCTTTGCAGGTGACTGGTGCATCGAGGCTCAAGAAGCTTTCTGCTTAGTAGCATCGGGACCAAAAACAAGGAGATCAAGAAGGCGATGACAAGCATCGCCAGAGTTATGAGTGCAGCTGTCAT
>JAQVSP010000072.1 GCA_028700425.1 Sphaerochaetaceae bacterium
GAGCTTCGCGAAGTCATGAGAGCCAAAGGCGCCAAGGCTGACAAGAGGCTGTTGAAGCGCATTGAGGTCTGCGAGAACGTCCGTGACAGCGGAAACAAGCCTGAATGGATGATCATGACTGTCATTCCAGTCATTCCGCCTGACCTCAGGCCAATGGTGCAGCTGGATGGAGGCCGCTTTGCAACAAGCGACCTGAACGATTTGTACAGAAGAGTCATAAACAGGAACAACAGGCTTCAGAGACTGATCAGCCTCCATGCTCCTGACATCATCGTGCGAAACGAGAAGAGAATGCTCCAGGAAGCTGTAGATGCCCTTTTCGATAACAGCAGGCGCAAGAAGGGAGCTGTGAAGGGAGCCAACAACAGGCCTCTGAAGAGCCTCAGCGACATGCTCAAGGGAAAGCAGGGACGCTTTAGGCAGAACCTCCTTGGAAAGCGTGTAGACTATTCTGGACGTTCTGTAATTGTCGTCGGACCTGAGCTCAGGCTGCATCAGTGCGGCTTGCCCAGCAAGATGGCTCTCGAGCTCTACAAGCCCTTCATCATGAAGCGCCTTGTGCAGAGCGGAACAGTCAATAACGTCAAGAAGGCACGCACCCTGGTCGAGCAGGAGACTGCAGACGTATGGACAGTGCTTGATGATGTGGTGCGCGAGCACCCTGTTATGCTCAACAGAGCTCCTACACTCCATAGGCTGGGAATCCAGGCCTTTGAGCCCGTCCTTGTCGATGGCAAGGCAATAAAGCTTCACCCTCTGGTGTGCAAGGCCTTCAACGCCGACTTCGATGGAGACCAGATGGCTGTCCATGTGCCTCTCACCCAGGCCGCTCAGCTTGAGTGCTGGACGCTGATGCTTTCAAGCACCAACCTTCTGGATCCTGCAAACGGAAAGCCGATTGTATACCCATCCCAGGACATGGTTCTTGGAATCAACTACCTCACCCGAGCAAAGAATGATGATATCGGCCAGGGCAAGTTCTATGATGACATCTTCGAGATCGAAAGAGCAATCGAAGCTGGAGTCCTGTCCTATACAGCCAAGATAGGCTATCGTCTGCCTGACGGGAAGCGCTATACCTATCCGAAGGATGCAGAGGATTACACAACCCCAGGACGCCTTTTCTTCTACGAGGCCCTTCCCATCGCTGACTACATCAGCTTTGAGGAGTGCAACAAGTGCTTCGGAGACAAGGAGCTCAAGAGCCTCATCGCACAGGCTCTCAAGATCTGCAAGCCTTCTGTAGTAGTCAAGCTTGCCGATGCCATCAAGGATATCGGATTCAAGTATGCAACAATCTTTGGAGCGACAATCGGACTGTCCGACATGATCATTCCTGAGAGCAAGAAGACCCTGGTCGCAGAGACCGAGGCCAAGCAGGCCCAGATCCTAGAGCAGTACAGGCTCGGACACATCACCCAGGATGAGCGATACAACCGTGTCATCGACATCTGGTCACACGCCAACGACAAGCTGGCTGATGAGCTGATGGATGCACTGAAGAAGAGCCAGAACGGCTTCAATCCGCTGTTCCTGATGGCTGACTCCGGCGCAAGAGGGTCCAAGACACAGATCAAGCAGCTGGGTGGAATGAGAGGCTTGATGAGCCGTCCTAACGGAGGAATCATCGAGTTCCCGATCAAGTCCAACTTCAAGGAAGGCCTGTCCGTCATTGAGTTCTTCATCTCCACAAACGGAGCAAGAAAGGGACTCTCTGATACAGCACTCAAGACTGCAGAAGCAGGTTATCTCACACGTCGTCTTGTCGATATCTCACAGGATGTCGTCATCAACGAGGAGGACTGCGGAACAATCAACGGAATCGAGAGATCTGCCATCCGCAACGGAGACCAGATCATCACTTCCCTGTCTTCCCGAATCAGCGGCCGCTATGCCCTTGAGGATGTTCGCCACCCAGTCACAGGAGAGATAATCGTTCCTGTAGACACCGAGATCAGCGAGTCCAAGGCAAAGGAGATCGAGGATTCAGGAGTGCAGAGCGTCTACGTGAGAACAGTTCTCACCTGCGAAGCCAAGCATGGACTTTGCAAGAAGTGCTATGGACGCAACCTGGCCACCAACAAGCCTGTTGAGATTGGAGAGGCAGTCGGAATCATCGCTGCCCAGTCAATCGGACAGCCTGGAACCCAGCTGACCCTGAGAACCTTCCATGTCGGAGGAACCGCTTCCACCGATACAGAGGAGAACAAGCTCTCCTTTGGCAAGGCTATTGTGATCAACTCCATTGTCGGCCATACCGTCACTCGCGAAGAGGATGGGGCCACAGTGTTCACCAGAAAGGGCAGCATCAACTACTCCTTCGTTGTTTCCGACTTCCCACTTGAGGAAGGATCCAAGATCCTTGTCGCAGACAATGAGAGAGTCAAGGGATTGTCTCCTCTTCTTGAGAGCAAGTCTGGAGAGAGAAGCGTCAGCTCAGCCCTGGGTGGAATCGTAAGGATCTTCCCAGACAGGCTCGTTGTGCTTCAGGCAATCACCCAGAAGGCCGATATAAGAAGCGGATCTGAGCTTAAGGTCGCTGAAGGCCAGTTCGTTCCAGCAGGCGCTGCGCTTGTTGAGTTCGACCCCTTCGCAGAGCCGATTCTCAGCGAATACCATGGAAAGGCAGTCCTGAAGGACCTGATTGATGGACTTTCCCTCATCGAGGAGATCGACGAGGAGACCGGAATCATCGGCCACAGGGTCGCTGATAAGCTCCCAGACCATTACGAGCCGCGAATCGAGATTGTCGATGAAGCAGGCAACGTGCTTGATAGCTACATGACCCCTGGATCATCCTATCTGCAGGTTGATGATGGAGACGACATCAAGGTCGGACAGATACTGGTCAGGATGCTCAAGGAAAGCGCCAAGTCCAATGATATCACTGGAGGCCTTCCAAGAGTCGGAGAGCTGTTCGAGGCTCGCAAGCCGCGCAACAGCGCAGTGCTGGCCAAGATCACAGGCCTTGTGAAGTTCGGCAATGTCACCAAGGAGAAGAGACTGGTCACGATCGTTGACGATTACGGCCATGAGTTCAAGCACCTTGTGCCAATCGGGCTTCATACCCTGGTCCGCGATGGAGACAGGGTGGAGGTCGGAGAGAGGCTCTGCGATGGACAGGTCGATCCGCATGATATCCTGGATATCTGCGGCGAGAATGCCCTGCAGCAGTTCCTGGTGGAAGAGGTTCAGGCGGTCTACAAGAACCAGGGCGTTGACATCAACGACAAGCACCTGGGAATCGTGGTTCGCCAGATGCTCAAGAAGGTCGAGGTTCTCAATGTGGGAGATACCAAGTTCATCCTCAACCAGAAGGTGGACAAGTACAAGTTCCATGATGAGAACAGAAGGGTCATCGAGGAAGGCGGACAGCCGGCAATTGCAAGGCCGTTCCTGCTTGGAATCACATCGGCTTCCCTGAACATTGACTCCTTTATGAGCGCAGCTTCGTTCCAGGAGACGACCAAGGTATTGACAAATGCGGCAATTGCTGGTAGTAGAGATGAATTGCGGGGTTTGAAAGAGAACGTCGTTATAGGCCATCTCATTCCTGCCGGAACAGGCATGAAGTGCTATAGGGCAATAACCGTTAAGGCTGAGAGCGAGAAGGCGATCGAAGAGAGCGTCGAGGAGATGATCAGCCGCCAGGCGATAACGTCAGAGAGCTTTGAGGATGACTTCAAGATCGATGACAATGATGAGGATATGCCCGAAAAGGGAGAGGAAAGGGATTCAGCACCCGACAAGGGTGATGAGCTTGATGAGTAGCGGAAGTGAGAACCGCTGCTCTGCCCCGGAATCTATGCTGACCTGTTCGGTACATGATAAAAAAGATTTTAGAAGGGAGTGTATCAATTAGATGCCTACTATTAACCAGTTGATCAGAAAGGGTCGTACTGCTGTAAAGAACAAGACAAAAGCTCCTGCTCTCGAAGGCTGTCCCCAGAAGCGTGGTGTTTGCACAAGGGTCATGACAGTGACCCCGAAGAAGCCGAACTCCGCTCTTAGAAAGGTTGCTCGTGTCCGTCTTTCCAACGGCATCGAGGTGACCGCGTACATCCCGGGAGTTGGACACAACCTCCAGGAGCACTCAGTTGTTCTTCTTCGCGGCGGAAAGGTCAAGGACCTTCCTGGCGTAAGATATCACATCATCCGCGGCACCAAGGATACCCAGGGCGTTGCCGACAGAAAGAGGGGCCGCTCCAAGTACGGCGCCAAGAAGCCAAAGGCTTGATCAGGAGGATAGGATATGTCTAGAAGAACATCAGCACCGGTCAGGGAAGTCCTCCCCGATCCAATCTACAACAGTGTTGTGGTCGCAAAGTTCATCCGCCGCATGATGTACGATGGAAAGAAGTCTGTAGCCACAAAGATTATCTATGATGCCATGACCATTCTCGGAGAGAAGACAGGAGAGCAGCCGCTCGATGTATTCACAAAGGCTCTTGAGAACGTCAAGCCGGCAGTCGAGGTAAAGTCCAAGAGGCTTGGTGGAGCAACCTATCAGGTTCCTACCGAGATCCGCGAGGTCAGAAGAGAGGCCCTGTCCATGAGATGGATCCTGGCCGCCGCCCGCGCCCGCAATGGCAAGTCCATGAGTGAGAAGCTCTCCAACGAGCTTCTGGATGCCTACAACAGCACCGGTTCCGCCTTCAAGAAGAAGGAAGATACCCACAGAATGGCAGAAGCGAACAAGGCTTTCAGCCACGTTCGTATGTAATTGCTTAACAAGCAATGAAAAGATGAGGCTGTTTCATAAGTCAAGCTTATGGACAGCCTCTTTTCATATATGAAGCAACTCGTTGCATTGCATGGAATAAAAAGCTACTTGGAGGAAACTGACATGAGCATGGCAATAAATGTGCTACGAATCTTGCCTTTGCATCAGAACAATCGTTTCAACTTGTATCCAATTAGGTGCCCAAGAATTTTCTAGTCCTTCAAACATGCAATCGGGACAACAAACACTCCATCCTCACGTTTATAAGCAAAAGGTGCCACGCCACATAACACCATTAAAAATGACGGTTTACGCATCTTTTCTGTATTAATTTTACCCTCTAAGCTCAATAAGTTCTCTGCTCCTTCATTGATTAGCTTATCTCCTCCGAGTTTTATCTCAATCAAGCCATAGCTACCATTTCTTAAATGAATTACTGCATCACATTCAAGACCTGTTTTGTCCCTATAGTGATATACACTTCCACTCAACGCATCGGCATACACCCTTAAATCCCTGACACACATATTTTCAAATATCAGTCCCATAAGCTTAAGATCATTGACTAGATCTAGAGGACCAATCCCCAGTGCCGCAGTTGCTATGGAAGGATCGACAAAATACCTTGTGTCCGAAGTTCGGACAGCTGTCTTTGACCGCAAATTAGGATTCCAGGCTGGAGAATCCTCAATGGCAAAGATCCTTTTCAACGCATTCAGATATCCATAAAGCGATTCCTTGTCGAATGTTTCTATGTCGCTGCTTATTACGTCTGCCCTGATTGTTTCAAGAGAAACCTGCGTTGAAACATTCCTGGCATAGGATTTTATTACCCGTTTTGTCCTCTCTGGATCCCTTTTAACTCCGTCTGTCCTGGATATATCATCACTTACAACGGAATCGTAATAATCAAGCGCTTGCTTTAATGCAACCTTCTCGGTGCGTTGCAAGGCTACCGGCCATCCCCCCCCCTGCAGATCAAAAGGCGATATCGTCAATAGTATGATTGTCCATCGCAGAAATATCTTCTCCGTTAAAGAAATCCAATAATGAGACCTGCCCGGTAGAGTCCTTGGATTCAAATGAAGACATTGGACGCATTCTCATGCGAACGATGCGGCCTGTTCCTGTATGTGCACTTTCATCTAGCTTTGCAGGAACTGAAGAGCCCGTGAGAATAAACTGTCCGAATTCTTTCCGCCGGTCGACTTTGTACCGTACTGCATTCCAAATATTAGGAGCTATCTGCCATTCATCAATCAGATGTGGAACCTCACCCTCAAGAAGATTTGATGGTTTTATTCTCGCCATCTGCTGATACTGCTCTGTCATATCCGGACGATCCATCGCCATGACGCTTTTTGCAATATGTTTTGCCGTCGTTGTCTTGCCGCACCATTTGGCACCCTCTATCAGTACGGCTCCTTTAGACTCCAGGTGCTCCTGCAGAACCTTGTCCGCAATCCTTTGATAATATTCTTGCACCGTAAAAACTCCCTCATGCTCTGCCGTGTTGCTGGATTATTGCAAACCTACCATTTGTCTCGTTTTAAACCGAGTAGTTGGACTTGTGATAATCGAGTATTTGGATTTTATCAATCAATTTTTTGTCCAAGCGAAAAGTGAATATAGCGAAATAAGAGCAAGTTGTCCCTTGGAATCTACCTATAAAGTGACCTTTGATTGATTTCAGGTTTCGTATCTAGAGGCATTGACTGGTTCAAGACAGAATCTTGTGGGATACATAGCCTTATTTGAGCTTAGGGCTCTCGAACATGGCCTTCGGCTGAAGTTTATGCCCCACTTGCAGAGTGTGGAGTAATTCTGGACTCGATTTTGGGGATTTTATCATTTTCTGATAAGGACTGATATGTTGCTGCCTGTATCCATCTCGAACTCTACCTCAAGCTCGGTCCTTTCGCCGTCGAGCCTGTAGCTCAGTATTCTAAGTGCCTTCCTGCAGCCAAGGTGAGCGGCGCTGCTGCTCACGACCTGCAGCAAGGCAGCCTCATTCTCTGGATAGATGAGATCTATCAAGCTTAATGGGTTCATTGAACACCTCCTCCTCTAATAAGGAGGACAAATGCTCAGATAGCTTAGATTGATACCGAAAGACCCAGTGTGAGCTGCAGGTCCTCCTGGACTTGGCTGCTGTTTCCTGTTGCCTTCTCCACGTCCCATCTTCGGATGTAGTCCAGCATCATGTGGGCTTGAAGCGCTGGCCAGCGCAAGGCCTCGAGGCTGTAGGCCCCTTCCAGGCTGAGGGCAAGGGTCATGGCTATAGCATCGCCGGTTGGCGTTGAGCCTGAGAGGTTGGGAAGCTCAGCGTTGCTTCCGCTTTGGCTGTGAGAGGAAAACATCGTCACCTGTCCATGGCGCATGAAGAAGGCCGTGGCCATCGCCGCCCATGAGCCAGGGGATCTTAGGGAGAAGGCTGCCTGAAGTGTCTGTGCATCTCCTCCATAGGGAAAGCCTATGTAGTCGAAGTAGGAGGCGTAGGACCCGAAGTGGATTGTTCCGCCAGAGCTGTGAGAGCCTGTGTATCCCTCTGGAGCCATTTGGTAGACATCAAGATGAAAGCTTCGCCTTATGTACAGGAAATCCACCTGGTCGCGGCGGTAGAGCAAGGGATTGGTTATGGCAAGCTCAAGGTCTGCCTTGGCTATCATGCCAGTTATCCCTGCAGTGTAGGTCGCTCCTGCGCTGAAGCCTATGGCGCTCTTCTGGCTGCTGCTCTCGTTTGGGGCGGTGGCCTGGTCGAGGACAAACTGGCCCTTGATCTCCAGGCCGGCGATAGGCATCCATGAAGCATCCAGCCATGCGATGGCATTGAACATGGAGCGATTGTTGAGATTGTGATAGATGAAAGCCGGGTTGAAGCAGGACAGGTTCATCGGCCCATCGAACCTAGCTGAAACATTCTCGCTGATCGTGAAGGTCAGATTCTCCAGCGGCCTGAACTCAAGAAGATGAATGAGAAGCAGGCGAGTCTGGCTCTCCATCTCTTCATAGGATGAAGTCAGGGTGTTGAGAAAGACTGTGATCATTTCATACTTGAAATGGTCTGAGAAGACGTTGAAGCGCAAGAAGTCTGTGTAGTCTCGATGATCGTCCAACAGCATGCTTGCTATGGCTGATCCGCCAAGATTGATCCGATCCCGGTTGAAGGAGAGGCTCCATCTATCACTTCCAAGGCTTATGATCGCCCTCTTGGGCCAGTCAAAGTCAAATTGCCTGGAAGCCTCGAGAAAGCTGGTGGCAAAGGCGCTTGAGTACTGCCTTGACCAGATCAGCATGTGGCTTGACGAGTCGATAGGATAGCTTCCCACATAGCCTGGATCTGGAGCCTTCAGAAGCCCTGAATCATCCAGGTAGACATATCTGTCATCGCTGTTGCCTCTGGAAAAGCCATATTGCAGGTCGCAATAGGAGTAGAAGAAATCGTAAAGGGTCAGCTCCAGCCTGGCCCTGGCCAAGGGCTTGCGGTCCTCAAAGCCGTGCACCCAGTCTGTGTCCACGACAAAGTCCTCTGTGTTGGAGTGTGCATATAGCTCTGCATTCAGGTCCAGGGCTGCAGTGAAGCCAAAGTCATCTGCTGTCCAGCGCGCCTGCAGCTCAGCTTCTGCCTTGAGGCGCTGGAGAAGCTCCTTCTCGAGGCTTGAGTCGCAAAGCCCTTCGGCTCGGCTGATGATCAGGTCAAGCTCTCCGACAGTCCATGGCCTGTTGGTCGATGGCCTGCCGATGCCGATGAGGGCATATAGGTCATCAGCATCCTGATAGACTCCCTTTTCTAGGCTGATTGGACGGGAGAGATCCTGGGAGGCCAGCGCAATTACAGCAAGCAGGCCTACAGCCAGTGTAAGCAAGGTCTTTTTCATAAAATGATTATAGCCTCTGATAAGCCTAATGTGAAGGATTAATGTTTTCTGCAATCAGGCTTTTAAGGCGGAGGGCACAATCAAGCTTTGCCTGGACCAGAGTAGAGCCATGCTCCTTTTGGTAGGTGTAGCCTTCGATTGCCTGCATGAAGTACTCCAGAGCCTTGTCATAATCCTTGGTTTGCATATAGCCTGTGCCCATCCTAAGAGCCACATCGCCCTTGTATCTGGTGTCCTCGCCATCTTCCTTCCACTTCCTGAATGCCCTCTGATAGAAGGCAAAGGCGGTCTCTGCATCCTGGCTGCATCCCTTGCCGTTGGCATACATGTCTCCAAGCCTGAAGCAGCTTACAAGGCTTGAGCTCAGGGCGTTTGACTTGAGAAACAGGGAGAAGGCCCTCGAGTAATCGACAGGCGTCGCCCAGCCGTAGTAATAGAAGTCTGCCAGGCTCTCCATGGCCTTTGGATAGTCGAATTGGCAGGCCCATTCAAAGAGGTCCTTGGCCTTGACAAGATCCTTGGGCAGGCTTGTTCCATCACGATAAATCTTGCCAAGGCTGCATGCAACCAGGATCCTGAGAAGATCTGGATACTGGGAGCCATTGATGACATGAAAAGCCCACTCGATTCCAAGATCCTTGGCTTCTGGACTGATTGCGACCTGGAGCATATAGTACTCAAACTCATTGTCAAGGCTTTCTTCGTCAAGCTGCTTCAAGCCCAGATACTTGATCAGCATGGCAGCTTCATCCCTTTCATTTGATGATGAAAGCTGCAAGCTTGCTGCCTTAAGCTCCTCTTTTGTCGCCATGTTGCCCTCTTTTTCCTATTTTCCTACAAGAGTGTGTGTTTTTCAAGCTTTTTGCTGGTCAATGATGAAGAACTATGTTGAATAAATGCAGGTACGGCGAGGTTTGTGGAGAATATATGAAATAACCTTGAACCAAGTAGGAAGTTGTGGTATTTAATTGCTTTTGGCAACTATATGAAAAATTAGTGTAAATAAGAAACTGCATTGTAGAAACGATGTTAACATTGAGTCAAAATAAAACAAGCAATGAAAAATTGTTGTGCGAATGTAAAATTCAATGATATGATTCTGTAGTCGCTTAAAGCGGCAAATCCAAAAAAGGAGTAGGGAATATGAAAAAACTAGCTATTGCTCTTCTGATTCTCATGGTGTTCTCCTGCCTGGCCTTCGCAAACGGCCAGAAAGAGGACACAGCTGTTCCAACAGCAACTCTCCAGCCTTCTGGGGAGA
>JAQVSP010000073.1 GCA_028700425.1 Sphaerochaetaceae bacterium
GACAATGTCGACGGCCTCAGGCAGGCTCGCCCTCTATGGCTATGTGCAGTCATTGCTCTCATAGCCACCTTCTCGGTCTATTTCATATTCAAGCTCGGCCTCAACGTTCCCATGAACTTCGGCCTGTACATCTAGGGGGCTGACATGGATATCATCATTCAAGCCTTGGCTAATGTTTTCTCACCCCAGGTATTTGTGAACATGCTTCTTGGCGTAATAGCCGGAATCTGCATCGGATCCCTTCCAGGCCTCACGGCCACCATGGGCGTCGCCCTGCTTCTGCCCCTGACCTTCGGCATGGAGACAACCCAGGGCATGCTGATGCTGCTGGGCATCTACTGCGGAGCCATATACGGCGGCTCCATCACAGCCGTCCTTCTTCATACTCCAGGCACCCCTGCCTCGGCGGCCACAGCCATCGACGGCTATGCCATGGCCCAGAGAGGCGAGGGCGGACGAGCTCTGGGAATCGTGACCGTGTCCTCCTACATAGGAGGCCTGGTGTCCGTGGCGTGCCTGATCCTCATCAGCCCGCAGCTTGCGAAGCTGGCGCTGAAGTTCTCATCTGCAGAGTTCTTCCTGCTGGCGATGTTCGGGCTGTGCATAATCGGCAACATAAGCGGCAAGTCCATAGAGAAGGGCCTGATGTGCGGATGCCTTGGAGTGCTTGTGGCCTCCATAGGCGTCGACCAGGTGACCGGCTACATGAGGTTCTGCATCAACCCGTTCAACGGCAAGGCGATCCTGAACTTCCTGGGAGGCATAAGCTACATACCAGTGATGATAGGGCTGTTTGCGATGAGCCAGGCCTTCGAGGGCATAGAGGAGATCTTCAAGCGGGACAAGCTCGAGGCCAAGATCACCCGTGTGATGCCCAGCAAGGAGGACATGAAGGTGATCTGGCGCGTGGCGCCGATAACCGGCCTTGTAGGGACCTTCATCGGCATCATACCAGGAGCTGGAGCGGACATCGGGGCCTTTGTGGGCTATGATGTGGCCCGATCCATGTCCAAGGATCCAGAGGCCTTCGGCCATGGAGCCCCTGATGCCATAAGCGGACCCGAGGGAGGGAACAATGGAGTCACAGGAGGGGCTATGATCCCGATGCTGACGCTGGGAGTCCCCGGGGATGCAGTCACTGCAATCCTGATAGGAGCCCTCACGGTCAAGGGGCTGAACCCCGGTCCGATGCTCTTCACCAACCACAAGGTGCTTGTCTACTCGATCTTCATAGGGATGTTCATGGCAAACACCCTGATGTTCATCCTGGGCATGAGCGGCATCAAGCTGTTTGCCAAGGTCCTGAAGGTGCCCAAGGCAATCCTCACGCCGGTGATCTTCCTGCTCTGCGTCATAGGCTCGTATGCCATGAACAACAACATCTTCGATGTGGGAGTCATGCTTGTGTTCGGCATAGTGGGGTACTTCTTCACAAAGGCCCAGATACCAACATCGCCTGCGATCCTGGGGCTGATCCTAGGGCCGATGGCGGAGGCCAACTTCCGCACAGCCCTTCTGAAGTCCAGCGGAAGCATCACTGTGTTCTTCAACACTGTGATATGCTGGGTGTTCATAGTCCTGATACTTTTCTCGCTGTTTGGCAACAACCTGAAGGCCTTGCTGAAGAAGCGTAAGAAAGCCTGACAGGCTTCATCTATTCACAAGGACGCGCATTGTCAGCACGTCCTTTTCTATAATGCCTACCCGTAGGGTAGAAGCGCCAGTGCCCATAGACATAGTATAGGAATCCCCTGTTTGGTGGTTGACAAAACTTTGTTTCGGCTTTAATTATAAGGCTTGCCACCTTTGGGTGGAGGTCGGAGAGTTTAATGGATAAGAAGCTTGTTATTGTTGAGTCGCCTACTAAGGCGAAGACCATAGAGAAGTATCTGGGATCGGGGTATAAGGTAATCGCCTCCAACGGACACGTAAGGACCTTGCCTGAGAAAGAGCTTGGCATCGATATAAAGAATGGCTTTGAGCCTGAGTACCAGATCATCAAGGGCAAGGAGAAGATAGTCCAGGCTCTCAAGGCCGAGCTCAAGCTTTCCAGCGAACTGATACTGGCAACTGATGAGGACCGCGAGGGAGAGAGCATAAGCTGGCATCTGATGGAGATTCTCAAGCCAAAGGTGAAGACCCGGAGAATGGTCTTCCATGAGATAACCAAGTCTGCCATAGAAGAGGCCATCGCAAACGGACGTGACATAGACATGAACCTGGTCAACGCCCAGGAGGCCCGAAGGCTCCTTGACAGGCTGTTTGGCTTCTATCTCAGCCCAGTCCTTTGGTCTCGCCTTTCCAACAAGAACCTTAGTGCAGGACGAGTGCAGTCGCCCGGCCTTCGCCTTATCGTAGACAGGGAGAGGACGAGGATTGCCTTCAAGAAGAGCTCATTCTGGGACCTTAAGGCCAATCTGCTGGCTCAGAAGGGAAGCTTTGATGCAAAGCTTGACAGCGTCAACGGAAAGAGAATCGTCAATTCAAAGGACTTTGATTCGGAGACAGGAGAGCTCAAGTCAAGAAGCTCTATTCTTTACCTGGATGAGACACAGGCTCAGAAACTTGTCGCGGATCTCAAGGATGCCACCTGGATCATAAGCCAGGAAGCCGGTGAGAAGACTGTACGCCAGCAGCCCTATCCTCCCTTCACCACAAGCACCTTGCAGCAGGAAGCCAACCGAAAGCTTCATTTCTCTGCCAAGGATACAATGCGAATCGCCCAGAGCCTTTATGAAAACGGCTACATCACATACATGAGAACAGACAGCCCGGCCTTAAGCAACGAAGGCACTTCAGCAGCCCGCAACGCTGTAGAGCGCCTTTATGGCACAAGCTATCTTTCTGAGAACCCCAGGCATTTCGTGGCCAAGACCGCAGGCGCCCAGGAAGCCCATGAGGCTATCAGGCCATCAGGAAATGTCTTCCGAGACCCTGATTCCCTAGGCATAGCCGGAAAGGAGAGAGCTCTTTATGAATTGATCTGGAAGCGCACTCTCGCCTGCCAGATGGCCGATGCCCGCAAGATCAACACAACCTTGAGCATTGAGGCGACCAAGGGATCTCTCAAGGCTGACTTCTCAGCAAGCGGGACCAGAATTGAGTTTCCTGGATTCATCAGGGTCTACTTTGAGAACAGCGACGATCCAGATGCAGCCATGGAAGACACCGAGACCTTGCTTCCCAAGGTCAGCGCAGGAGAGTCTCTCAGCTTGAACAGCCTTGCCAGCCAGGCCCACGAGACCAAGGCTCCGGCAAGATTCACTGAGGCATCCCTTGTCCAGAAGCTTGAGAGCCTTGGGATTGGAAGGCCATCCACCTATGCAACGATCATAGACAGGCTTATGGAGAAATCCTATGTTATAAAGGAATCCAGCGCCTTGGTCCCGACCTTCATCGGCTTTGGAGTCATACAGCTTCTGGAGGGACATTTCCAGAAATACGTAGATTACAGCTTTACAAGCGGAATGGAGGAAGGCCTTGACCTGATAGCTGATGACAAGCTTGACAAGACTAGGTTCCTTGAAGAGTTCTTCAGCGGGAAGGACGGGCTCAGCGATGAGATCGCCAATGCCAAGAAGGAGATCGTTTCCAAGGAAGCCAAGCGAATAGAGCTCAGCCAGCTGGATAGCGGCAACTCTGTTTTCATAGGTCCTTTCGGGCCTTATGTGCTAGGACCTGAGGACAAGGCCATATCCGTGCCTACAGGCTGGATGCCTGGAACAGTCACCAATGAGGATATCGAGGCGCTGAAGAAGACTGAAGGAGCTAATAACCCAAAGCCGCAGGCCATCGGCACCTCAGAGGATGGACAGACCATCTACCGCTGCACTGGCCGCTATGGGGACTATTGGCAGAAAGGATCCAACGACCAGCCACACCCAAGACGCTTCTCGATTCCAAAGCCAATGCTGGACAAGGAAGTCTCCATTGAGTTCATCGACAAGTGCTTCACCCTTCCAGTCACAATAGGCCAGGATCCTGATGGAGTCGATGTGGTTCTTGGAAACGGAAAGTTCGGCCCATTCATCAATCGAGGCTCGGATTATCGCAGCGTAAAGAGCCTGGAGATCCTGTTTGACCTCAGCCTTGAGGGAGCCATCACGCTTCTTAGCCAGCCAAAGCCTGAAAGGAAGGCGAAGGGCTCTGCAAGGAAAGCCTCGGACTCTCCCAAGCCTGAAGTGGCTGCTGTGATTCCACTAGGGGAATACCAGGGACAGAGCGTAGGCATCTTCTATGGAAGATATGGCTTCTACCTTAAGCATGGCAAGACGAACGTAGTCCTCCCAGCCAAGTGCAAGGAAAGCGAGAAAGAGTGCAGGAACATGACTCTTGAGGATGCCATAGCCCTCATAGATTCTAAGGCTCAGGGCAAGAAGGCTTGAGGTTGACAAGATTGGGCAAAAGAAACTAATATGCACATGCATTGCTCTGATAGCTCAGCTGGATAGAGCACTTCCCTCCTAAGGAAGGGGTCGGGCGTTCGAATCGCCCTCGGGGCAGATGGCTTCCTGGAAACAGGAAGCCTTCTTTTTTTTTGAAGAATATGCAGTCGCTTGTTCCAGAAGACTAGGCAGGACCTTGCAGGACATCACATCCAGCAGGCCAGGACCTGCCTTATGCCCTGAACAGAAAAGCATTGAAAAACTTTTTATTGCGAACCTTGATTTTCTGCGTTACTCTAATGTTATTGGATGAACGCTAGGAGGTTTTGATGAAAGAGGCATTGGAGTTTCTCAAGAGCTGCGGAGATTATTACTTGGCAACCGTGGAAGGCGATCAGCCCCGTGTAAGGCCCTTCGGCACCATAATGATGTTTGAAAACAGGCTTTATATTCAGACAGGCAAGAAGAAGGCTTGTTCTAGGCAGATGGCTGAAAACCCCAAGGTTGAGATATGCGGCTTCAGGGAAGGCAAATGGATTCGCATCACAGCCATAGCAGTCGAGGATGACAGAAGGGAAGCCAAGGTCAGGATGCTGGATGAGTATCCAAACCTGAAAAGCATGTACGACCCAGATGATGGAAACACCCAGGTGCTATGGCTCAAGGATGCTGTAGCTACCTTCTACAGCTTCACTGACAGCCCCAGGACAATCAGGTTCTAAGAGCCTTCACAAGGCTCATTCTCTTTCCTTCCAAGGCGAAGTGAAGAGCATCATGGCCTTGATAGTCCTTGGCATCGATGCATGAGCCTGCCTTGATCAGGGCTTTGGCGATTGCACATGCTGGATTGGTCTTGACAGCCATTATCAAGGCGGTCTCTCCCAGATAGTTCCTGTTCTCCAGATCCGCTCCATTTTCAAGCAGAACCTCTATGATCCTGGGGTTGGAGCTCTTGTTTGCAGCAAGGAGAAGGCAATCTGACTTGTAGTTGGGCTCTTTCTGCCTGATGTCGGCTCCCGCCTGGATCAAGGCCTTGAGAACTGCTGTATGTGTATTGTACTGGCAGGCAAGCATGACTGCAGTCATGCCATTCTCATCCATGTAATCTATCTGGGCTCCTTGAGCAAGAAGTGCCTTGATCTCTGAAGCCCTTGAGCTTGATGCAGCCGCCTTGTGCAGCCTCTTGTTGACTGATTCGTACATAATCGCCTCTCAGAACTCTATAACGACCACCTGAGCCTTGCAATGGCATTCTGACTTGCAGAAGTCGCAAGCAATGGTGGAGTCCTTGTAAAAGTCATCCAGAACACCGTATTCCACATAGCTTCTGGCTAGGTGAACCAGCTTGAAGGCAGGCTTATAGCCATTGGCCCTCACCCAGATCTCGAGCATTGCATGGCTGACTCCCTTCTCCTTGAGAGCTGCCATCATAGCCTTGATAAGCATTGAACCAACACCCTTGCCCTGGTAAGGGGGCAGGACAGCTACATCAAGCATCGTCCAAAGCTCCTCGGAGCCGTAGTCCTGCCTGATTCTATCAAGCAAGTCGGACTTGCCATTGCTGTAAGCCAGGCCTTTCTTGGCTGTTATGACTCCGCATGGAGTCTCTCCATCCATGGCAAGAATAGCCTCAAAGCTGGATCCAAGCTGGCTGTAGAGCATCCTGATAGGCTCAACAAAGCCTGGATCGCTGATGATCTGGCTTGATATGATTGAGCATACAAGATTCTCTTGATCGGAATTGGCGCTGATGCATCTTATGGACATATCCTCATTATAGGCGAATATGCAGGAATCTGGAAGTCCTGTGCCAAAAGCTGCCTATTTTTTGTTGCATTTAATTGCAATTCTTGTTCAGCAATAGGCATAACGACACAAGCACTTTCCTTTTCTCTTTTTTTGGGATATAAGTCTGCCAAAGGAGAATTTCATGGCTACCTTCATCAATGAACCATCCCATACTTTCGGCGAGTACCTTCTCATTCCAAGGTATTCCTCCGCGCAGTGCGTTCCTGCCAATGTAAGCTTGAAAACACCTCTTTGCAGGTATGCAAGGGGCGAAGAGCCGGCTATAAGCCTCAATGTGCCTTTGACATCCGCAATAATGCAATCGGTCAGCGATGACAGGCTGGCTGTGGCCCTGGCCAAGGAAGGAGGCCTGTCGTTCATCTATGGATCTCAGCCCATAGAGAGCCAATGCGCCATGGTCTCCAAGGTCAAGGCTTATCGTGCAGGCTTTGTGTCCAGCGATTCAAATATCGCCCCGGATGCGACTCTGAAGGAGCTTTTGGAGCTCAAGGAGCGTACAGGCCATTCCACAACTGCTGTTACAAGCGATGGAACCGCCAATGGAAAGCTTCTTGGGCTGATCACCAGCAGGGATTACCGCGTAAGCCGCATGAGCCTCGACACTCAAGTCTCCAGCTTCATGACAAGATTTGAGGACCTGATCTGCGCTGATGCATCGACCACCTTGTCAGAGGCAAATGACATAATATGGGATCACAAGCTCAATCAGCTTCCAATCATAGACAGCAGCCAGAGACTTGTGGCGCTGGTCTTCCGCAAGGACTACAACTCCCATAAGAGGCACGAGCTTGAGCTTATTGACAGCAACAAGCGCTATCTGGTCGGAGCGGGAATCAACACGCGCGACTATATAGAGAGAGTGCCTGCCCTTCTTGCTGCTGGAGCTGATGTGCTTTGCATAGATTCTTCCGAGGGCTTCACTGAATGGCAGAGAATTGCCATAAGGTGGATCAGGGATAATTACGGGACCAAGGTGAAGGTTGGGGCGGGAAATGTCGTTGATGCAGAGGGTTTCAGGTTCCTTGCTGAGTGCGGAGCTGACTTTGTCAAGGTCGGCATAGGCGGAGGCGCCATTTGCATAACGCGCGAGCAGAAGGGAATCGGGCGCGGACAAGCCACTGCGCTCATCGACGTTGTCAATGAGAGGAACAAGTACTACGAGGAGACCGGAGAGTATGTTCCAGTATGCTCAGATGGCGGAATCGTCCACGATTATCACATAACCCTTGCCTTGGCCATGGGAGCGGACTTTCTGATGCTTGGCCGCTATTTTGCACGCTTTGATGAAAGCCCGACCAAGAAGGTCAATGTCAACGGCAGCTATATGAAGGAGTACTGGGGAGAGGGCAGCGAGAGAGCCCGCAACTGGCAGCGCTATGATATGGGAGGTGATAGCAAGCTTTCCTTTGAAGAGGGCGTAGATTCGTTTGTGCCCTATGCTGGATCGCTAAAGGATAATGTGCAGCTTTCTCTTTCCAAGGTTAGATCCACAATGTGCAACTGCGGCTGCCTGACCATACAGGAGCTTCAGAGGAATGCCAAGATAACCCTCGTGTCTGCGACAAGCATTGTCGAAGGTGGAGCTCATGATGTGGTGCTGAAGGATCACAGGACATTGTGATTCTGTGTCATGGCAGAATATTTAAAAAAAACAATGTAAACTAGTTGCATAAAAATACCTAAAACCGTATATTGTTCGAAAAATCTTATTAAAAGGTTGAGAGGTGCATATGAAAAAGATCATTGTTTTGCTTGCTGTGCTTTCTGTAGTCATGAGCTCTGTCTTCGCTGGGGGCTCCTCCGAGTCTGCTTCTGAAGTTAAGATTGGATTCATCGGACCACTGACAGGCGACTATGCCAATTACGGAGTCTTCTGCAACAACGCTGTTCAGCTTGCTGTTGACAAGGCTAATGCTGCTGGAGGAGTCAATGGCGTCAAGATCGTCCTGATTGCCGAGGACAGCGAGGGAGATCCTGCCAAGGGCCTTGCTGCCATTGAGAAGCTATCTTCCTCAGATAAGATTGTTGCACTGATCGGCCCGGTTCTCACTGGAACAAGCTTCACAGTCGGAGAGAGATGCCAGAACGAAGGCCTTTTGATGATAAGCCCCTCTGCAACCCATAAGAACATCACAGCAATTGGAGACTATATATTCCGCACAGTTGCTTCTGATGGACTTCAGGGCGAGGTTGCCGGCGCCTACTTTGCACAGGTGCTCGGCTATAAGAGCATTGCAGTGCTCTATGCCAAGAACGACTACAGCCAGGGCCTTTATGAAGGCTTGACAGAGTCCTTTGAGAAAGCTGGCGGAAAGATAGTGCTTGCTGAGACCTGCCAGGTCGGCGACAAGGACTTCAAGACCCAGCTCACCAGGATCAAGGCTGCAAAGCCAGATGCAATCTACATACCAGACTACACAGCTGAGATGGCTCAGATTCTTGAGCAGGCTTCCCAGCTTGGAATAAACATTCCATTCCTTTCATGCGATGGCTTCTCCAATCCAGAGATCTACTCCCTGGCTCCAAACTTCACTGACGGCGTCGTATATCTCGGCCCGACCCAGGTTGAGGAAAGCAAGGCTTACAAGGATTTCGTAGCAGAGTATTCCTCCAAGTTCGGCAAGGAGCCTGACAGCTTCGCTACCAATGCCTACGATGGAACCTGCCTGCTGATCGAGTGCCTCAAGAGCGTGTACAGTGCAACGGGCAAGTTTGACCGCAAGGCCATCAGGGATGCAGTTGCCAGCATAAAGGACTTCCAGGGTGTCACAGGCCTCATCAACTTCGCTCCTAATGGAGACCTGGTTGCATATCAGGGCGTATATGTAGTTGAAGGCACCACGCCAGTATACCAGGGTGCATATACAGTTGTTGACGGAATGGTCAAGAAAGTAGAATGATAGATTGCAGGCTTGCCCTGCTAGGTGTCACTTGCCGGCTCCAGAGCCTCTGGAACCGGCATTGTGGCGTTAATGGAAACTTTTTATTTCGGAGGCTTTCGTGTCGTTAGCAGAATTCTTCCAGCATTTCATGAATGGACTTACCTTGGGGGGCATCTATGCACTCATAGCCCTCGGATACACGATGGTCTATGGAATCCTGAAGTTCATCAATTTCGCTCATGGGGACATTCTCATGGTTGGAGCCTATATTGGGCTCTTTGTGTTTGACGCCCTCAGGGGCAGCAGCCCACTGGGAATCTGGTGGTTCTTTGCCTTCATAATTGCCATGCTGGCAAGCATGGCATCCTGCGCCGCGTTGGGCATGCTCATTGAGAAGGTCGCCTACAAGCCTCTAAGGCGTGCAACCCGCCTGGCTCCTCTTCTCTCGGCAATAGGAGTGTCCTTCATCCTCAGCAATCTAGCTGCCTGGATATTCGGAACCCATAGCCGCAAGCTTGATTATCCCTTCAACAACACTCCTATGCACATAGGAGAGGTAGCCATAACTCCTCACCAAGTGCTCATACTCGCTGTTTCCTTGCTCATGATGATTGTCCTCAAGCTTTATGTTGACAAGACACGAATGGGCAAGGCCATGAGGGCAACCTCCCTAGATCAGGATACTGCCAAGCTCATGG
>JAQVSP010000074.1 GCA_028700425.1 Sphaerochaetaceae bacterium
TGGATTACCAAACACCAAATGAAGTATATGAACAAGGATGTTTCCCTATAAGGGAAAAGGATATTCAGGTAGCTTAGAAATATTCTTTATATTTCTAGATCTTTGTCTTGACAGAGGGCTTAGCTCCTACCTGTAGGTTTCTGCTAATTCTGGACGGGAAGTCAGCTTAGGCCATTAGGAGGAGGAGAATTGTGCCTTCCAGTAAAAACTGACAAAGTTATATTGCCAGTATTTGATAAAACTGGCAAAGTTTTATTGCCAGTTTAATTTTATGCTAGTATACTTCTAGCATGACGTTAGAAGAGATAAAAGATAAGATCCTCGAGGATAGGAAACTAATTACTGTCAGGCCGCTGATTAAAAGGGATTTTTCCTTGAAGCTTAAGGACAGCTTTGCCACTGTCATAATAGGAGCAAGAAGAACTGGCAAGACATCCTTGCTTAGGCTGTTTGCCCAGAACTTGATGAAAAATGGCGTCAGTGCAGATAAGATTTGCTATCTTTCCTTTTTTGACAGTTCCTTTGACGCTTCACAATGCAGGGTTGAACAGATAACAAGTGCATACTACTCATTAAGCCCTAGTTCATTGAAAGGCAAGGCTTACTTTCTTCTGGATGAAGTCCAGAAACTGGATAAGTGGGGAGAAGGAGTATCACGTCTCATGGATGCCCATGATTGTCATGTGGTGGTCACTGGCTCCTCTTCAAGATATCTCTCAACGGATATAGCTGCCGAGCTAAGGGGAAGGTGCCTTCCTGTGAGATTCTTTCCATTGAGCTTCAAGGAGTTTCTGAGGTTCAATGGCCAGGAGCTGGAGCGCACTGATGCTTTTTCTTTCGAGAAACAAATCCAGATTGCCTTGCTATTTGATAAATTCACTCAAAGAGGCAGTTATCCTGCCCTTTACGATGTTGATGATCAGGAAGAGAGGCTCGCAATCCTCAATACCTATTTTTCCCTGACCTTTTCAATGGATATCGTTGAACGCTTCGAGGTCAACAAGGCAAGTTCATTGCAGGCCTTGTTGAGAAGGCTCGTTCAAATATCCGGAACCCCAATTTCAATTAGAAAGCTTAAGACATACATGGATAGCATTGGGTATAAGCTCTCAACCGAATTGATCTCTTCATATCTGATGATGATCAAGGATTCCATGTTCATGACAGAACTGAAAATCCTAGGAAACGAGAATGTCCAAAACACCAATCCCATCAAGCTCTATTGCATTGACCATGTAATGCCTTCACTGTTTACCTATTTCACCAAGAATATTGGCCTGTGTTATGAGCACATCGTTTATTCAGCTCTTCAACGCAGATTCAGCAATATCTACTATTATCGAACTAGAAGTGGTTATGAGATAGACTTTGTGGTCACAGACAGGATTGAGAAAGTCCTGATGCTGATTCAGGTCACTGACGATTACTCAGCTTCAAAGGATAGGGAGCTCAGAAGCTTTGAGGAAGCCGTGCCAGAGCTGGATCCTGAGTCCTGCTTCCTGCTTACTAGGGATACAATGGAGCAGGTCTGTGTTTCGGATAAGATTGTCAAGGTAATGCCGATCTGGAGATTCCTGCTGCTGGATGAACATTGAAAACTGACCAAAGGCATATAAAGAACTTGAGTTAAATGCATATGGACAACGAGCCTGAGCAACAGCACAGCCTCTATGAACTTGCATTCAATATGACAAAAGCCATCAAGACATTCCCTAGTCGGCCTATTGTGACAATCCTTCTTCAAAGAGCTTTCTAGCTCAGCAATGGCTTCTAGCATTGAGTTTTGGTTGCTTAAATACGTCAGCAATAAGACTTCTTACACCCTACTCATAGTCAATATCTTGTGTTATCATCGCTCGAAGGTTGAAAATGGAAGACAGGAAAAACAACATTGATCATTATCCTCTCGATTGCGGTCATACTGATCATATCGCTTGCCATGTACCTTGCCATCGTTGATGTCAATGAGAAGATGAACACTTATTGCCTGGAGAAGCTTGAGGCTGCAAGCCATAAGCTTGCCGACACCCTGAAGACAGGCATCCTGCATAACAGAAGCGTCATATCCGCCTTGGCTCATATAATTCAGGACAGCACTGATCTAGATGACCAGGGCATCCTTGATGTCCTAAATGCCTTTATCCTTTCTCCCAGCCTAATAACCTGCTTTGAATATCTGGATGATAAGGGGCTGCTTCTCCAGAGCGGAGAAAGAATATCTGCAGAGGGATTCCTGGACTTCGAGGCAGAGAAGACGAAGGGCCCGCATCTATCCCGCCGGCTTTCCAATCCTCTTGACAATGGCCGCTACGAGATACGCCAGGTCTATCCTGTCTGCAAGGATGGCCAGGTTGCCGGCATTCTCTATGGTGTCACCAAGCTGGATATGCTGCCCGGTGTTTTAAGCACTGAGATCCTTGACAACCAGGCTTATGTCTACATCATCGATTCCCAGACAGGGGATTTCTTGATGGATACATGGCACAGCGAGCTTACGAACTTGAGCGATTTCAGCACAAGACAGGCAGCAGACAATAACGGGTCTCAGATTGGCCTGGACATGAGGGCAGGCAATAGCGGTCATGCAAGGTACTATTCCAAGACTACTGGGGAGGTCCTTTATATCTACTATGCTCCCACCACGGTCAATGATCTCTCTGTTGCCATAACTGTCAGCGAGGCTGTGGCATTCAAGGAAGCTGAATCTATCAAGGACAGCCTGATGACTGCAATCATCATAATGCTGTCTGTGCTTGTCCTGTATATTGTCCTGCTTGCTGTTAATATGGATAGGGCTTTCTTGAAGGCAAGACGAATGGGGCTTGAGGATAAGGTTACTGGACTGCAGAACCGCAATGCCTTCGAGAAGCTTAAGAGCGAAACCCAGAAGAAGGAATTTGCGAGCCTCACTTGCGCCTATGTTGATGTGAACAGCCTTCATGACATCAACAACTTCTATGGTCATGTCTATGGAGATGAGCTTCTCCAATGCATCGCTGACGCAATGAAGGCAGAATTTGAGCCGAAGGAGATCTTCCGTGTTGGAGGAGATGAATTCATCATTCTCTCTGAGAGGCTAAGCAGGGAGGAAGTGCTGCATAAGCTTGGGCTGGTTGATCAGAAGGTAAGGATGAAAGGCAAGGGGATATCCTTCTTAGTTGTGCAGAGGCATGGTGAGAAGGGCGTATTCACCATAACAAAAAACGCTGATGCCATAATGCTCAAGAACAAGAAAGCTTATCATTCCAGGGATTCTAGGTGATTCTTCTTCTTTTCCTTGTACATAAGCATATCAGCCTTGCTGAACAGGGACTCTACGTCTGCCAGGCATGAGCACCTGGCACTTGCATAGCCTATGCTGACAGAAAGAGGGAAGCTCCTTGAACTCTCATTCCTGCTGGCTAAAAGCGCTATGATGGATCGCTTCAGGTCCTGAAGATCTGTATCATTGCAGCCTGCCAGGGCTATGGCGAACTCGTCTCCGCCCATCCTGCAGATGGAGAGCTTGTCAGCCAAGGGCCTTGTAGCTCTGTCAAGTGCCTGGGCGAGCTCAACCAGAGCCTTGTCGCCAACTATATGGCCAAAGCTGTCATTGATGGCCTTGAAGTTGTCAAGATCCATCATCATTATGCCTATCTCAAGGCTTCCCGGGCCAGAAATAGCCTTGCTTATCTTGGATAGGAAGCCTCGTCGGTTGTCGAGGCTTGTTAGAGCATCGGAGAGGACCTGGCTGTTCTGCACATCCAGCGTTATGACAAGAAGAGATATTGTGATCCCGACTTGCGTGCAGCTGATGCCGTAGAAGAGCATCTGAAGGGCGGCAGAGAATGCAGGGGCGATCACGAACATGATTATAGGCCTTAGCTCAAGGCGCCTGCTGGCGCTCTTCACCTTGAGAGCCTGGTATAGGGCGACCGTTGGTGGAGCCAGCAGATAGGCCCAGCTGATGACCCAGTGAATAATGATTCCTTTTGTGTTGCGATGATATAGATTGCTCTCATCCAGGTAGAAGAACAAGCTGGTAAAGGAATTGGTGCAGGCAAGGCATATGATTAAGATGAGCGGAAGCGCCATGATCCAGGCGCTTCTCACCTTGAAAGGCTTGATGTCCAGCCTGAAGCCTGCGTAGATGAACCAAAGATATCCGATGGCTGTCAAGGATATGAAGTAAAGAATGTTGCTCAGCTGTAAAAAAGTCCTGGACATTGGATAGCTTGTACCACTCAGGTAGCCTGCAACCATATCTGACAAGCAAAGCAGAATCGTTGTCCAGATCATGCCGCCCAGGTACAGCCTGGCAGTTGAGGATTGCTCTGTCTTCAGCCGTTGCTGACGTCCAAGCAATATGAGTATTACAATGCAGAAGATATTTGTCTGGAAATAATATGCAACTCTATCCACAGTCGGCATTTTAGCAGGATATCGCCTATCTTTAAAAGGGCATGCATTAGATCTTGGTGAAATTCTTTTATAATATGACATGTATTTACATAATTGCGCTGCAAGGGAATTGGATTTAGAATCAAGAAGGATATGGAGGCGATAAATGGAAAGGACATATACTGGGTTCAAGGATTTTGCTCAATCAAGCAGGCAGACAGAGATCAAGCAGGAGCAGCGGCTTCTTGATGATGAAGGCAGGCTGCTTGCGCGAGGCTGGGCAAGGCACAACCTGCTGGATTATGACCGCAGCCTTTCGCGCCCTCGAATGAGAACAAAGGAGTGGGACTTCTACCAGATAAGCGATGGCCGCTACATGGCGCAGGTGAACTTTGCCAACATAAGCTTCGCAGGCTATGCCTCGGCAACCCTGGTGGATCTGAGAGCCGGAAAGACGCTGGCAAGCGTCATGGCTCCCTTCATAGGTGGGCGGGACAAGTATCCTCTTCCCAGCAAGGGCGATGTTCCAAACACCTTGGCCTATAACATAGGCAAGTCCACATTCAAGGCTGTCACCACTCAAGCAAGCCGCACCCTCTATTTCAAGCTTGGGAAGGTGGAATGCTCCTTTGAAATGGATATAGCCCCGGATCTTGAGAGCATCACGACGGTCCTGCCCTTCAAGGACATGCCGACCAGGTATTTCATGACCACCAAGCAGAACTGCATGCCCTGCAGAGGAACCTTCAGCTATGATGGAGGCTCCTATGAGTTCAGGAAGGAGGAGGCCTTCTGCGTCATGGACTGGGGAAGGGTCAATACCCCAAGGTCCCTTGTCTGGTACTGGGGCAATGGCTCTACCTACCTGACAGGTCCGGATGGCAAGCGTCATACCTTTGGCTTTGAGATCACCTGGGCCATTGGAGACGAAAGCAATGCTACAGAGACCTGCCTGTTCTACGACGGCAAGGCTCATAAGATTGGGGCTGTGGATGTTGAGACCTTCCCTAAGCCTGACAAGTTCATGGAGAAGTGGAAATTCATCAGCGAGGATTCCAGGTTCAACCTGACGATGGCGCCCTTCTACGACCATAGAGGGGACATCAACCTAGCCGTGGTTCGCATGATAACACACCAGGTCCACGGCCTTTTCAATGGAACAGTAACGCTAGATGACGGAACAGTGCTTCAGATCAAGGACATGTATGCTTTCTGCGAGTACGTAGAGAACAAGTGGTAAGGCCATGAGAACAATATGCATAAGGCTTACAAGAGGGGCTGATCTCAAGCAGAGCATTGTACAGGTGGCAAAGGACCATGACATAAAGGCGGCAGTGGTCCTTAGCGCAGTCGGCTGCCTTTCCAAGGCCATTGTCAGGGATGCCGGTGGCATTGATCTTAGGTCCGTCGAGGAGCCTTGCGAGATCATCAGCCTCATGGGAACCGTCAGCGCCCTAAGAACACATCTTCATATAGGGCTTGCCAAGCAAAGCCTTGAGGCCATCGGAGGCCACCTTGTGGAGGGCTGCATAGTCAACACTACCTGTGAGCTTGTGCTCGGGATCCTGGATGGCTGGGAGTATGGAGTCTGCCAGGACGAAGAGACCGGCTATGATGAGATAATCTTCAATAAGGCTTGAACGCCAAGCTCAAGGCAGCTACTATGAAGGCCATGAAGATACATGGCCTGGTGAAGCTCACCCTTATAGATTATCCAGGAAAGACAGCCTGCACGCTTTTCACAGGCGGCTGCAATTTTCGCTGTCCATTCTGCCATAACGCTGGCTTGGTGCTTTCTCCAGGCAATGAGCCCGTTGTAAGCGAGGAGGAGATCTTCTCATATCTATCCAAGAGAAGAGGAATCCTTGATGGCGTCTGCCTTACTGGGGGCGAGCCCCTTCTTTTCGAGGAGTCAGCCTCCCTTCTTGCACGAATCAAGTCCATGGGCTTTCTAGTAAAGCTTGACACCAATGGAAGCTTTCCTGAAAGGCTGCAGAGCATAGTTGAGAAGGGCTATGTGGACTACGTTGCAATGGACATCAAGAACAGCCTTGAAAGCTATGGAAGGACAATCGGCATAGAAGGCTATGACACCAGGCCTATCGAGCAGAGTGTCAGCTTCCTCCTGGAGGGCCGGACTGATTATGAGTTCAGGACAACGGTAGTGCGAGAGCTTCACAGCCTTGAGGATTTCCATTCCATCGGCAAATGGATAGCAAAGGCCAGAAGCTACTACCTTCAAGCCTTTGCTGATTCTGGAAATATCATTGAAAAAGGACTTTCTGCCTATAGTAAAAATGAAATGGAAGGCATTAGGAAACTACTTGAAACCTATATAGAAGCAGTATACCTTAGAGAGCAATAAACACAACATGTTGTAGCCTCGTGGCCCGAATCACACTAAATAAAGTGTATTTTTCCTATTGCCTTTTTCCTCAGCTCTTGCCATAATGCGCTTAATGACAAGTTTTCTGGAGGGCATTATGTATACTGTAGTCAAGAGAGACGGTAAGGTTGTCGACTTTGATATCTCGAAAATCAGCGCAGCTATCGGAAAGGCCTTTGATGCACAGAATAGGCAGTATAATCAGGACATACTAGATCTTCTGGCCTTGAAGGTGGCATCCAATTTCGAGCCAAAGATCAAGGATTCCAAGATCACAGTGGAGGCCATCCAGGACAGCGTTGAGACAATTCTCATACAGGCTGGCTATGACGATGTGGCAAAGAGCTACATTCTCTATCGCAAGCAGAGAGAGAAGATCCGAAACATGAAGTCCACGATCCTTGACTACAAGGACACTGTGGACAAGTATCTCCATCTCAATGACTGGAGAGTCAAGGAGAACAGCACAGTGACCTATTCGGTTGGCGGACTGATTCTCTCCAACAGCGGAGCCATAACAGCCAACTACTGGCTCAGCGAGATCTACGATGATGAGATCGCCAATGCCCACAGATCTGCTGACATGCATATCCATGACCTGTCCATGCTTACAGGCTATTGCGCCGGCTGGTCTCTCAAGCAGCTGATCCAGGAAGGCCTAGGCGGAATTCCTGGAAAGATTACGTCCTCTCCAGCGAGCCACCTGGCGACCCTTTGCAACCAGATGGTCAACTTCCTTGGAATACTCCAGAACGAATGGGCAGGCGCACAGGCCTTCAGCTCCTTCGACACATACCTAGCTCCCTTTGTGAAGGTTGACAACCTCAACGACCGTGATGTCAAGAAGTGCCTTGAAGCCTTCATCTTCGGTGTCAACACACCAAGCAGATGGGGCACTCAGGCTCCTTTCTCCAACATCACTCTGGATTGGGTCGTTCCTAAGGACCTTGCGGAGATGAACGCAATAGTCGGCGGAAAGGAGATGGACTTCAAGTACAAGGACTGCCAGAAGGAGATGGACATGGTCAACAAGGCCTTCATCAAGATCATGATTGAAGGCGATGCCAATGGAAGAGGCTTCCAGTACCCCATCCCGACTTATTCAATAACAAAGGACTTCGACTGGTCCGATACAGAGAACAACAAGCTGCTGTTCGAGATGACTGCCAAGTACGGCACTCCTTACTTCTCCAACTATATCAACTCGGATATGGAGCCAAGCGATGTAAGGTCCATGTGCTGTCGCCTTCGCCTTGATCTGCGCGAGCTGAGAAAGAAGGCTGGCGGATTCTTTGGAAGCGGCGAGTCCACTGGCTCCATCGGCGTTGTGACCATCAATATGCCAAGGATTGCATATCTGGCCACAGATGAGGCTGACTTCTACAAGAGACTTAACAAGATGATGGACCTGGCAGCCAGGTCCCTCAAGGTCAAGCGCGATGTGATCACAAGGCTTATGGGCGAAGGCCTATACCCCTACACCAAGCGCTACCTGGGAACCTTCGAGAACCACTTCTCCACCATTGGCCTGGTCGGCATGAACGAAGCCTGCCTGAATGCCAAGTGGATCGGCAAGGATCTTACAAACAGGCAAAGCGTAGAGTTTGCCAAGGATGTCCTCAATCACATGAGAAACAGGCTGTCCGATTACCAGGAGGAGTACGGCGATCTCTACAACCTTGAAGCCACTCCGGCAGAGTCGACTTCCTATAGGCTTGCAAAGCACGATGTAGAGCGCTACAGCGACATCATCACGGCAAGCGACAAGGGCAAGACCCCATACTACACCAACAGCTCGCATCTGCCGGTAGGCTACACAAGCGACATCTTCGAGGCCCTGGATATACAGGATGAGCTTCAGACTCTCTATACATCTGGAACAGTGTTTCATGCCTTCCTGGGCGAGAAGCTTCCATCCTGGCAGGCAGCTGCCAACCTGGTTCGCAAGATAGCGGAGAACTACAAGCTTCCTTACTACACCATCAGCCCCACATACTCAGTGTGTCCAAGCCATGGCTATATCTCAGGCGAGCACTTCAAGTGCCCAGTCTGCGGAGGACCAGCAGAGGTGTACAGCAGGATCACAGGCTATTACAGGCCCGTGCAGAACTGGAATGCCGGCAAGACAGAGGAGTTCAAGGAGAGAAAGCTGTATGATGTTGAGGGCTCCAAGCTTCAGAGCGAGGGAAGGGTCAGCAGAATAGAGAAGGCTCCAAGCCAGGCTGCTGGTCCAGAGCAAGCTCTGCTCTTCACAACCCCGACCTGCCCAAGCTGCCACATGGCGAGGGCCTTCCTGGACAAGGCAGGAGTTGACTACAAGGTCATTGATGCCAATGAGAATGCAGATCTATGCAGGCTGTATGATGTGATGCAGGCTCCTACGCTGGTCTTAAGCGAAGGTGGAAAGGCTCGCGTCATAGCCAATGCGTCAAGCATTCGCGCTTACGCAGAGGCCAGATAGATCATAACTGGCCTAAAAGAGAGGAGCTTTCCGGTCTGGAAAGCTCCTCTTGTTTATATCGGCTAAAGAAAATCGTCTCTCTGTGGGGTGAACACGTCCAGCAGGACACCCTGCTCAAGGCATACAGTGCCGTGGACGCTTCCAGGCTCGAAGAGCAATGTATCGCCCTTGCTGACCGTTGTCTTCCTGCCATCGACAGTGAATTCAAAGGAACCCTGAATAACGTAGGTGCACTGGGTATGGGGATGGGAGTGAGGTGTTCCCACGCTTCCCATCTCAAAATGCACCTCAACCATCATTATGTTCTTGTCATGGGAGAGGATTCGTCTCTTGACTCCTCCCCCCAGGTCCTTGAAATCACTCATTAGGCTGCTCCATAGACAAGGTTAGGCAGCCACATCGAGAAGAATGGAACGTAGGTGACTATCAGCAGCGCTACAACCATCACGGCAAACATCGGCAGCATGGCCTTCGATGTCTTCTCTATGCTTGTC
>JAQVSP010000075.1 GCA_028700425.1 Sphaerochaetaceae bacterium
CCGGCGAGGCAGTCGCTGTGGGCAAGGAGAAGGGTTCCAAGGTATTTGCCACCAGTATAGTGGAAAACGGCACCTTCCAGATTGTCGCCGACCGTATTGGCGAGGACACCACCTTCGGGAGAATCATTGAACTGGTCGAGGAGGCCCAGGATTCCAAGTCCGAGGCAGAGCGTTTCATCGACAGGTTCTCGAAATACTATACGCCGGCGGTGTTGGTGCTCTCCTTAATCGTGGGGCTTGTCTCTCGTGACGTGGAGCTTGCCATCACTATTCTGGTGCTGGGCTGCCCAGGAGCGCTTGTAATCGGGGTGCCGGTCTCTAATGTGGCAGGAATTGGCAATGGAGCTCGTCATGGAGTGCTCTTGAAGGGAAGCGAAGTCATCCACGATTTCAGCAAGGTCGACACAATCGTCTTTGATAAGACAGGAACCTTGACAATAGGAAATCCCAAGGTAGCCGATACGGAGCACTACAACGATGGAGACTCAAGGGCTCTTGAGTACCTTGTCAGCGTGGAAAAGGAATCGGACCACCCCCTGGCAAAAGCGATTGTAGAGCATGTGGGAAACATCCCAACCTATGTGGTATCACAGACCAATGTGGTCAAAGGTGGCGGCGTCGTCGCTGCCGTGGAAGGCCACAGCATCGCTATTGGCAATGTTGCCTTGATGGAACAGCAAGGGATCCTTATCCCAGGGAAAGCCCGAGAGGATATCGTCCGCTTCGAAAAACGCGGCGATTCGCTGGTCCTGACTGCAGTTGATGGTGAACTGAAGATCCTGATGGGCATACGAGATCAGATCCGACCGAATGTGAAGGAAGACCTGCTCAGGCTGAAGAAGCTGGGTGTTAGGCATATGGTGCTGCTGTCTGGAGACAACCAAGGCACGGTAGACGTTGTAGCCCGCGAGCTTGGCTTGACCGAGGCGCAGGGGCAGATGCTGCCCCAGGACAAGGCTAGCTACATCAAGGCCCTCCAAGCCGAAGGCCGCATAGTGGCCTTTGTCGGTGACGGCGTCAACGATAGCCCATCAATCGCCTTGGCACAGATTGGCATTGCCATGGGCGGCGGCACGGATGTCGCCATCGAGACTTCCGATGTGGTGCTGATGAACTCCGACTTCAGCCGACTGCCCCATGCCTTGGGCTTGACAAAGGCAATAGCCAGCAACATGCGAGAAAACATCGCCATAGCTGTCGGAGTAGTATTAATACTGCTGGCCAGTGTGTTTTTCAGTGAGTGGATGAACATGTCCATAGGGATGCTTGTGCATGAGGCAAGCATCTTGGTGGTAATTCTAAACGGAATGCGGCTATTGCGGTATCGCTTGAGAGGAAAGCTGGGGAACAAAGTTCACCAGGAAAAAGAAACAATACTAGAGAAAGAGGAGTAAGAATATGAAGAAAGCTACAATCCAACTGGGAGCATTGACATGCCCCTCCTGCATGCAGAAGATCGAGGCTGCAGTGAAGTCCGTCAAGGGCGTGAACAAGGAAAGCGTAAAGGTCCTGTTCAATGCAAGCAAGGTAAAGCTTGACTTTGATGAGACTATGGTCAACATCGAAGCTATTGAGAAGGCCATCACCGTCCTTGGCTACGAGGTCAAGAAATCCCAGGTCACAGAAGGCTGATGTTGAAAGGACTTAGGTTTTGCTTTTTCATTGAAATTAATGGCTGCAAGCCTTCCATAAAGCTTACATCTTTATGAAATAGGCTTGCCGCCACAATGCTATATGCTCATCGGCATCTCAGCTTCTTCCTCGAGCTCATCGCTTAGTGAATCTACGATGAGCTGAGTTTCTTCAGGACTCTTGTCCTCAAGGTTCATTGAAGAAGGTCCTTCCTTTGGGTTTCTTGGCTTCTTGTCAGCCTTGAACTCAATATGCTGGGCGACTATCACTATTTTGTCTCGATTCTTTCCATCAGCATCCAGCCAGCGGTCCTGCTTCAGCCGGCCTACCACCCTTATGCCCCTTCCCTTATCCAGGTACTTGCTGCAGGCCTCAGCTGTGGGCCCCCAGGCTGTTATTGTGAAGTAGGAGGTCTCCTGCACGGTCTCGCCGGCCCTATTCACATAGAAGCGGTTGTTTGCGATAGTGAGCTTGCACATGCTCGGGGCATTGCTTATCACATGGGTCTCAGGGGCGCTTACTAGGTTCCCCTCTATGACAATGGAATTCAGGTTATTCATCTGAAGCCTCTTGCTGGGACAAACGCGAGGCCTTGGACCTGCAACGCAGCATCAAGGCCTCTGCTTGTGTTCCCTTTGACCTAAGAAGGCAGGATTTTCCATCAATGCTCATTTTTCTAACAACACTGATCAAGCTTTCATTGATTGCACCATCTATTTTTTATTATATACATTATTTATTCCGTTTTCGGATTTATTTAAGTATTAATTGATACTATGTTGATAAAGCCTGCAACACAGAGCTCATGCCATAGCCTTCATGCTGAACTCGGTCCACAGAGTTCAAGCCTAGAGGGCTTGGTAGTCGATGCGTAGGCAAGTGAACATTGGCTTGAATTTCATCATCGAGATATCAAAAAGATAGATATATTAGGGTTATCAAATCAGAAAATGAATAATTTTAAATATATGATTCAATAACTTGAATTATTGAGAGCCACAAGGTATATAACAGTTACTCTTGTATCCAGGTGGCCTATACAATCCTGCAGAGTAAAGAGACAGAGGATCGAGAGTATCGTGTTTTGGAAGCAATTAGGGATAATTATCCCAAATATGTTGCTACAACTGACTATTTGATGCAAATGCGAAATGGAATAAAACATATCAACATCATGGAATTTATGGCCAAAGAGAAGGAGTTCTGACATTCCAATACAGAATGTTAGTATTGACCACCCTTCATCTCGACTAAACAGTTGTTCTTTTACGTAGGGTAAAAGTCGACGGATATGTGAAAATTGGCTTGGACGTAGAAAAACTTGTGTGCAATTCGGGAACTGCGACATATGCGGAAAATAAGAGATATATCGAGAAAACTCACGGCTTGAAAGTCCTTCCGTTTATCTCGGCCAAATAAAAGACAAGTTTGGAATCAAGGAACGTAAGAATTACATTGTTGGAACGGGTGAAGGAAGACAATCGGCATGCCCTGCTGATAAACAAGAAGCAATCCTGGATGCATTTCGTCATTTCTAATTAATTGAGTAAGGCGGATAGAATTTCAGCTTTCCTTGCTTGATTCAGAGCAGGTCCTTTGTTCTGCAGGCAAGGTAGAGTGGTATGTTGGTAATCTCTCCGTTTTTCAGGTAGCCACGTTTGGAATACCTGAGGGCATGGGTCGGATGTTGGTTTGCAATATAACGCTTGAAGGACGGGGCGGACTTGTCCTCTCCACCTTTTACCTCTGCCGGTATTATCTCGGTGCCGTTCTGAATGATGAAATCTAGCTCTGAGTTCTTGTCTGAGTAATATCGCAGGGTATCGAACTGCGACTTCAGCTGTTGAAGGACGTAATTTTCAGTCAAGGCTCCCTTGAACTGATAGTCTGCCTTTAAAAGAATTGCACTGTTGTCTATCCCGGCCATATGTTTCAGAAGTCCAGTGTCAAACAGAAACAGCTTGAATTGATCCAGTCTGTCGAATGCCGACAGTGGATGCTCTATCTTTGAAACATTGTACAGACGGTTCAGTATGCCTGCTGACACCAGCCATTCAATCGCCTCCTCAAAATCCCTTGCACGTGCGCTTCCCCTGACAGCTCCATACATGAATTTCTCATTTGGTTTGGCAAGTTGAGTCACAATACTGCGGAACACCATCAAGATTCTTCCGCTGTTTACCTTCCCGTTATGCTTGGAGAAGTCGTTCTCGTAGATGTCGACCAGTTCCTTCTGAATCCGGTTAATCCTTGACGGATCCTTATGCTTGGTCCAGGAGAAGACACATTCCGGCATTCCTCCGATGATGAGGTAAGCGTTATAGGCATCTGTCAATCTGGAGTGGAAGATATCCTCGATGGAATCCTGGGGTTTGATTGAAGTGAAGTAGCTGAACAGGTTCGGGTCGGTGGCGGCAAGGAATTCGTCAAAAGTCATTGGACCGAGGTCCAGCACATTCACCATACCCACTGGATATGACTTTGGTTGGGCCAGAAGGCTTCCGGCTGCGATGATTGAGTATTCCGGTGCCTGCTCCTTGAAGTACTTAAGGCTGTTCAGTGCCTCAGGACACTCCTGTATCTCATCAAACAGTATCAGCGTGGACTGAGGTTCGATTCTTTTTCCACATAGGAGCGAAAGCAACTCCAGAATCCTCTGGGGGTTCTTGTTTGAGGTGAATATTGACTTTAGGTCATCTTCTTCGTCGAAGTTGAAGTAAGCAGTGTCTTTGTATTCAGTCCGGCCGAACTCTTTCATCAGCCAGGTCTTTCCTACTTGCCGCGCACCCCGCAGAATCAGGGGCTTTCTCTCTAGATCATTTTTCCATTCTGCCAGTGATCTCAGTGCACTCCGTTCCATTGTGGCTAATTATCCTTCTCAATTGCACAATATCACATTATTCTTTGGAAATAAACATCAATTTTCACATTTTTCTTTGGCTATATTTCCAAAGTATCACAAATTTACCAGTAAAAATGTAAATAAAAATTACCCAAAGGGTAAAATATTTATACTTACTATTTACTATCGGCCTATTAAATGTCATAATATTTTTACCAAAAAGGTAAAACTTTCTGGTGGTGAGTTTAGCTAGGCATGATAATACGTTTTAAAAACGCAACTGCTGAGAAACAATTCTCTTCAAAACACAAGAAAGGATGGAGATATCCTGAACAAGTAAAAAAGAAATTGCTAGCAGCAGAAAACTTCATTCAAAATTCATCATCATTGAAAGATATTGTATGTTACAGTCCCTATCATTTTCATCCATTAAAAGGAGATAGAAAAGGAGAATGGAGCATATATTTAGGTAAAACAGGGTATCGAGTCACAATGATACCTTGTGATAATGCAGGCAATGAAATCACTGAAGGTGATATCATTGCTCAATGTAAGTCTATCATGATTGTATTGGTTACGGAGGTGTCAAACCATTATGAGTAATATTAGTGAATATAAGGATATCATGGCTTTTCACCCTGGGTATTATATCGCAGGAATCATAGAAGATATGGGAATTAGCCAGACTGAATTTGCTACAAGGTTGGGAACCACAGGAAAGACATTAAGTCAATTGGTAAATGGCCAGATTAATCTGTCGAATGAATTAGCAAAAAAACTCTCTGTTATGATGGGAACCAGCATTGAGCTTTGGCTTAATTTACAGAACACCTATGACCAAAAGGTTATTGAAATTGAACAGGAGAAAGAGCTTGATGAACAGGATACTGTAGCAAAGCAAATAGATTACTCATATTTTGAGAAGGAAGCAGGCCTTCCTGCTGTTTCTTCTATTCGTGAAAAGGTTCTTAATCTTTGCAAGTATTTTATGATATCTGATCTTCGTATCCTGAAAGAACCAGATTTCTTGGTTAATTTTAGAACAGGAATCAACACAGTAGAAGAAAAGAATATCATCAATTCTAGAGCATGGATCCAAACGGCTATTAATAAGGCAAAAGAAATTAATACAGAACCATTTGACTCAAAAAAACTGACAGCATATCTTCCAAAATTTCGAGAAATGACTGTACAAGATCCCTCTGTGTTTTATCCACGCATGAAAGAACTATTTGCTGAATGTGGAGTGTCCTTTGTGCTTTTACCACATTTGAAAAATTCTGGCGTTAATGGTGCAGTAAAATGGATTAATGCCAACAGTGTTGTATTAGCCATGAATAATAGGGGCTTGGACGCTGATAAGTTTTGGTTTTCCTTGTTTCATGAAATAAAACATGTTCTTCAGCAGAAAATCAAGACTGTATTCATTAATGCCCAAGGATCAGAAATGCAGGATATGAATGAGACACTTGAAGCAGAGGCTGATTCTTTTGCTTCAAGCTATCTAATCCCAGAAGTAAAGCTAAAAGAATTTGCTCCTAATAGTTTCACTTCTGATAATGATATACTAAGGTTTGCCGAATCAATAGGAATTCATCCTGGCGTTGTGGTAGGAAGACTTCAGCATGAAAAGATTATTGCGCCTAGCAGAGGAAACAGTCTAAAGCAAAAGTACTATATTATCTAAGCTTCTGAATTATCAACTGTTGTATTAGAGTGAATTTGCAACTTAGGCTTTCCTTCTGTACATTATGGAAAACAATTGTAGAAAGGCACCTATTGAAGTTGAAGAGGCTGCTAGAAGAAGGTAAGCTTATTTCAGCAGGTAAAGCAAATGAACCATTTTTCTAAGCCAATGATCATCTTGCCCATCATTCTGGGCCTTGTCATCGGTGGACTGCTCTTTGCCTTTGGTGAGCAAGAGGACGCTCCTGGGCTGTGCGCTATTGGAATAGCAGCTGGCTTTATCCTGATAATGATCGGCATCAATAGAACTGGCATGATTAAAAAAGGATTGCTTTTACCTATATTGCTGTTTTTCTTCGCTGTTTTTATTGCATCGATTATTACATCGATTTTGCTTGATGGCGAGCTTGGCGACAAGCCATGGTATTCTGTCTTTGTGTATGTGGCAGCCTTTATATTGCTGCTGTTGGGTTTATTAAGATTACAAAGATTTCACAAGTCCAATTAACAAGGAGTGCAGGAAAATGTGGGAATGTCCAAAATGCGGTCGCAAGCTTGCCAGTCCGGAACAAAAGCACGCTTGCTTGAAAATGAACAGTATAGACGAATACATTGCCGCCCAACCTGATGCTGTGCGACCCCTGCTGCAGGGCATCCGTGAAGCCATCCGAGCAGCCGTGCCCAAAGCCATAGAGAAGATCTCCTGGCAGATGCCAACGTTTTGGCAGGGTGAGAATCTCATTCAGTTCGCAGCCTTCAAAAAGCACATCGGGCTGTTTCCTGGTGGTGAAGCTACAACTGTCTTTGCCCAACGACTCAAAGGCTATAAGACCTCCAAGGGCGGGATTCAGCTTCCTTATGACAATCCTATTGATTATGAACTCATCGCTGACATCGTTCGGTGGAGAGTGAAGCAAGTAGAGGAAACTAAGGGAATTTTATGATAAACGACCGTGTTTACAAGATGGCCTTCTCTCGTGTTTATCCGCTTCTCGTCCAAAAGGCTGAACGCAAGAATCGCAGCAAGACTGAAGTTGATGCTGTGATTTGCTGGCTTACAGGCTATGATGATGCCGGATTGCAAGCACAGCTTATAAAGAATGTTGATTACCAAACCTTTTTTCAAGAAGCACCACGAATAAACTCAAACGCAACCAAGATTACAGGCATGATCTGTGGATACCGTGTTGAGGAAATAGAAGAGCCTCTCATGCAGAAGATCAGGTGGCTTGACAAGCTGGTAGATGAACTGGCAAAGGGCAAGCCAATGGAGAAGATTCTAAGGACTTGAGTGTGAATGGTATAAAAGCGCCATTTATTGCTCTTTTTAAAACATCTCCAGTTTGCGTTGAATAGTTGCTTAACAGTATCACCTACCCCGCAGTCCAAAGCCTTTTTGAAAGGCTTGGACAGGAGGAAGCGACAATGGTCTTTTATGGGTTCTAAATGAGTTCATAGAGCTGTCTGGCTACATCAAGGATGTCCAGGCCCTTTGTAAACTGAAGGCAGGTGCCGCTTGGATACCTGGTCTTAGCCACCCATTTCTCGGGAACAGTGCCAAGGCCGTATCTTGCACCAAGTATTGAGCCAGCCACAGCACCTATTGTATCGGCGTCTCGCCCGAAGTTTCCGGCAAGAATGACACCTTTTTTGAAATCATCATGGCAAAGCATAAGGCATGCAAAAGCTGCAGGGATGGCTTCCGCTGTGGTTGCCCATGTGCTTGCGCGAGTCTCGTCATGAAGCGGCATCCAGGAGCTTATGATGTCGAAATTGTTCTTTTCGACTATTTCGGCAACCGCCAGCATCTCATGATAGAGCCAGCTGTCCTTGTCAATGGGCTTAAGGGCTGCTTGAAATATCTCATCCCAGCTTGCATCAGCCATTGCAGCTGCCACAGCAGCGGCCACTGCCTGCGCTCCCCATATTCCATCACGATAATGGCTTATCTGGGCATCGATCTGGGCAAGTCTTGCCGCCTTCTCCGGGTCTCCTGCGCATAGGATTCCTACAGGAGGGATCCTCATTGCTGTTCCATCTGACATGTGGAAGGTATTGAACATGCCGCTTTGAGGTGGAAGAAGCCCTTTCTTGAGATTCAGGGCTGCAAAGATCTCGCTCTGGCCACCCCGCTTAAACTCATCTTGCACAACTACGTCTCTCATCCAGGCATCAACAACATCCTGGCTTGTAAGATTTCCCTTGCATCTTATCAAGGTGATAGCTGTAAGCATGGCGAACTCTGTATCATCAGTGCTCCAGCTGGCTCCAGCGTTGAAGTCCGTCGTGAACCCATAGTTCACCCTATTGTCCTGAAGGCGGCAGGCATCCCCAAAGGAATCTCCTATAGCCAAGCCTATAAGGCTACCCTGGGCTTTCTCAAGAAGCCTCTTCTTGTCCTTCAGCAGTTCGTCTCTTTTCAGCATTTATCAATCCTCTTCAATTCATCGTCTGTATAATTTTCTGCCCAGAGAAAGTGGCTCTCGCAGGGCCTTGGCAAAGCAAGCCTACAGCACCATGGTCCAGGCTCTCGTCTACGACTCTCAGTGTCTTTTCTGCATAGCAGACTTTCAGTGAAGTGCCCTTGACACTGAAGGCTATAGTGCAAGGCTTTTCCATCTCAAGCTCGTAAGGCTCGCTTATCAGGGTCTGAAGCCTTCCATCACTCATGCGCGCTATTACAAGCGAGCCTGAAAGGATTCCCGCCCAGTAGCCTCTTTGAGCTCCCTGAACCCTAAGCCCAAGCAGGGCGGAATCTCCATAATGCAGCGTCAAGGCTGCCTGGATGGACTCATCCCTGCCAAAGTAGTTGCCCGTCATGGCCATGGCAGGCTCCAGGCACATAACATGGATTCCATCCTTGTCGACTGACCAAGATCCATGGTCATGGCTGTAGCCGAGAACGCTTGAGAACTCCATCTTAAGCTTCTCCGGCTCAATTGTGAAACTGGCTTCTCCATCAATGATGAAGCTCTTGATGCGAACCTCCCCAAGATCGCAGAACTTAGCTGGAGAGTTTGACTCTAGGATGAAGCCAATCTCATCAATGAAATCTCCCTTGAGATCCGGTATGGTAAACTCAAGCTTAAGGTCAGCTGAATCCCACAATATGCACGGTTCCTTGATCAGCACATCCTTCGATGTGATTGTATCATGGACATAGGCTTGGATAATCATCGATTCACCACTGATTTTCTCAAGGCTGAGGTCAATGAGGACCCTTTGCCCACTGTAGGCTAGCGGAGAGAATACGGGCATGTATCTTTCATCGGAAAAGTCAGAGCGCCTATAGAATGTCTTGTAGAATATCTTCGCCTTCTGCGGCCTTGTCATGCGATCATAAAGGACCCTTAAGCCTTTTCCATCATCAGGATTTGCTATAGTGCACAATCCCGAGTCGCTTGACCTGAAGCCATGGGTGCTTCCGCTTAAGGAGAAGTCAAAGTCAATGATGCCTTCTCTTGGCCTTTGGTCGCTTTCGCCTTCAAGCATGGCT
>JAQVSP010000076.1 GCA_028700425.1 Sphaerochaetaceae bacterium
CCGAAATTACAGCACTCGTAAACGATGAAACCACAATCACACGATGAAACTTTTTTTGACCTCGAAAGTTTCATCGTTACATTGTATCAAAACTGACAGTCTTATGAACGAGAAGTACATGGGCGACGCCCTGCTTCAAAAGACCTACACCACGGACTTCCTGACGAAGAAGCGCATCAAGAACAATGGCATCGTTCCTCAGTACTACGTCGAGGACGACCACGAAGCCATCATTCCGAAAGAGCTGTTCATGCAGGTGCAGGCCGAGCTTGTCCGCAGGCGAGTCGTCCATACCAGCCCTTCCGGGAAAAAGCGCACCTTCTCCTGCAATCACTGCTTTGCCCAGATGGTTTTTTGCGGAGACTGCGGTGAGCTTTACCGCCGCGTCCACTGGAATAACCACGGCTGTAAATCCATCGTCTGGCGCTGCATCAGCCGCTTGGAAATCACTCACGCTGAAGTGCCCTGCGAGAACCGGACGGTAAACGAGCTCCTGTTGCAGGAGGTCACGGTCAAAGCCATCAATCAGATTTTGACGGAGCGCGGCACCTTCCTGAAACAGCTGCAGGCAAACATCGCCAAAGCCGTGGTCAGCGCTGATACCCTCTCTCCGGACGGCATTCAGGCAAGGCTGGAGGAGCTCCAAAAAGAGCTCATCAAGAAAGCAAACCACAAGCAGGATTACGACGCCATCGCTGATGAGATTTTCAGGCTCCGGGAGCAGAAAGAACAGTCCGAAGTCGACAGCCATCACCGGGAAGAGACCATGAACCGGATCAAGGAGCTGCAGGACTTCATCGCCAAGCAGAAAACCGACATCACGGAGTTTGATGAGGCTCTGGTCAAAAAGCTCATCGAGAAGATCACCGTCTTCACCGAGCACTTCACCGTGGAATTCAAGTCCGGAATCACAATCGAAATCGAAGCATAAAAAGGCTCCTCGCCGCCGACGCATTTGCCGGTAGTGAGAAGCCTTATCCCTTTAAGATGAAAACAATCATTCATCTTTTAAGCGAAGCAGAAGTGCAGCATTTACTACTACAAATACTGATCCGCAGTTATGCCATAGAGCACCGGTAACAGGTGTCAGAATGCCAATTGCAGAGAGTACCACTGCCGTCAGATTTATGATAAGAGATGCAATGATATTAACATGCACCTTTCTCATGACCTTCTGCATTAGGTTGAACAGGTATGGAAGACGTTTAATGTCATCACTGACAAGAACTGCATCAGCTGATTCCACCGCAATATCCGAACCAATGCCGCCCATCGCAATTCCCGCGTCAGCACTTGTTAGAGCAAGGGCATCGTTTACGCCATCACCGATCATACATATTGGCTCTGCTCCGCCGGAATAGCCTTTGATAATGTTCATTTTCTCCTCTGGTAAAAGATTAGCTCGAACATCGTCGATTCCTACATTATCGGCAATCGCAGATGCGGCTTGTTCATTATCACCAGTCAGCAGCATTGGCGTTATGCCAGTGGATTTTAATTTCTCAATCGTTGTTTTTGCGTCATCACGCACTGTATCACGAAGGGCAATGAAACCAACAGCGGATTTGTCGACTGCGATATAGACTATGGTAGCGCCTTTGTCAAGTTCAGGCTTACAAGCATCTGAACAGATGCTGATATCCATGCCCTGTTCTTTCATGAAGCCTTCTTTACCGGCGATAACCGTCTTACCATCAACTACAGCCGAAATCCCTTGACCAGCAATAACATGAAAATCAGCTGCATCTTCACCCTTCCCGCCTTTCTTTTCATAGGCAGCCCAGATTGCCTTTCCAAGAGGGTGCTCAGATTTTTGCTCTGCCAAAGCAGCGATCCTGAGAATATCATTATCAGAATAGGCTTTGTCAACTGCTACAGAAGCTGTTACCTGTGGTTTTCCGAATGTTAGGGTTCCAGTCTTGTCAAATGCTACCCTTTTGATTTTTGACAACCTCTCTAATGCATCACCGGATCGCACAATAATCCCGTATCTCGCAGCATTTCCGATTCCGGCAAGGACTGCAGTAGGCGTCGCCAGAATAAAGGCACAAGGGCAAAAAACGACCAGAACCGTAACGGCTCTCATAAATTGTCCGGTGACGATCCATGTAACAATGGCACAAGACAATGCGATTACGACAAGCCATGTTGCCCATCGGTCTGCTGCCGTTACAATAGGTGCTTTGTTCTCTTCCGCTTCCTCTGCCAGACGAACCATTCTCTGTAAAGAGCTGTTCTCACTGATTGAATCAGCGCGCATTGTAAAAGTTCCAAACTGATTAATAGTTCCACTGGAAACCGTATCACCTGCTGCTTTATCCACCGGAATGCTTTCTCCGGTCATAACTGACTGGTCAATTGAAGTTTCACCCTCCAGAATAGTACCGTCTACAGGTACCGTTTCTCCTGCAATAACACTTATAATATCTCCGACCTTGACTTCCTCTACCGGTATTTCTAAAGCAGTTCCATTTCGTATTACACGGGCTGTCCGAGGACTGATTTTGATAAGTTTCTCTATACCTTCTCTCGCTTTCCCGGAAGTATAGTCTTCCAGAAGAGACCCAATCTGCATAATTAGCGCAACTTCACCTGCAGCAAAAGATTCTTTCGTCGCCACAGAAGCTATCAGCGCCAGCGAAACAAGGAGATCCGCTTTAATGTTTCGTTCAAAAGCAACTCCTTTGAATGCACCTACAAGAATCGGTATCCCGCAAAGAATAATGGCAACCCAAGCAATATCAAATGGCAGAACATTCTTTAACGCACCGGTAATGCTGAGTACCAGTGATATTACCGAGATTATTGCACAAACTAAAGTTTCTTTCGGTTCATTTTCAAGCCAATGATTCATCATATGCCCTCCTTGACACACAGTGTTTTCTTTCGTACAATATATTCAATACAGAACACCGTGTTCTCTTTTATTGTACTTACATACATCTTTGGAATCAATAGTCAAAACCATTGGTTTGTGCGTTACAGAACAAAACAGTTATATTGTTCAGGAGTGATGAGTATGGATCGCAGACAAAAGAAAACAAGAGAAGCTATTTTTCGGGCATTTACCGAATTGCTGAAAAAAGAACCCTATGCCAAAATATCTGTGCAGGAGATAATTGACTTAGCTGATATAGGCAGAACAACTTTCTATGCACATTTTGAAACGAAAGACGAGCTTTTGAAGTCTCTCTGTTCAGAAATTTTTGAACACGTTTTTTCAGAAGAACTTAGCAAGGAAAAAACACATGACTTTTCAGAAATCCATGATACAAGAGCTAAAATCACACACATTCTGTATCATCTGCAGGAACATATGGATTATCTTCCCGGTGTTCTATCCGGTGAAAGCGGAGAAATCTTTATGAGTTATTTTAAGAAATATCTGAGAGAACTTTTTTCTCGGTCAGGTGAATCCTCAGGCGGAATTGCACCGCGTGACTATATAATGAATCACATGGTTTGTGATTTTGCTGAGACGGTAAGATGGTGGACACGAAACAAGAACTATTCGCCTGAAGAAATCACTTCCTTTTTCATAGAAACAACACCTTTAATGGAATAGCCCGTTCTGTTTGAGCGTAAATAAACCAAGGCTCCCCGCCGCCGATGATGGCAGTGTGGGAGTCTCATTTTATCCTGACATCTATCTCACAGCCACAACCACCCCAACATCTAACCCGGCAACTCAACATATTGACATCTATCAAGGCAACTCAACTCTCACACTTTTTGAGCCGGGTTGCCCTTGGATAAGTTACCGAGAAGCGTTCTGTCTGCCCGATGCCGAATTTGTTCGATTGCCCGAAAGCCGCAGTATTACTGGGCTTTCGCGCCTATTTTTCTTTGACTCTTGACATCAATACTACCGTCTCCACATGGCTTGAGAACGGGAACATGTCCACCGGCTGTATTCCCCTTACATAGTAGGAGCTGTTGCTGATGATGTATCTTAGATCCCTGTCCAAGGTCTCGGCATTGCATGAGACGTACACTATCTGGCGAGGCTCAAGCTTGAGCATGGCTGCAAGAAAGCGCTCATCGCTGCCTGCTCGAGGCGGGTCAAGGAAAACAGCATCAAACTTCTCCTTTGCCTTGGCTAGCTCCTTGAGATAGGCCGATGCATCAGCGCAGACGAACTCGGCATTGTCTATCCTGTTCACCTGGGCATTGTGTATGGCATTGTCTACAGCCTGCTGGCTGCTCTCAATCCCCAGTACACTGCAGCCAGACATAGAGGCAGCTATCAAGCCAATGGTGCCTGTTCCACAATAAGCATCAATGACCTTATCTGTGCTTTGAAGCCGGGCCATCCGGATGGCTGAGCGATAAAGCACTGCCGCCTGGGTCTGGTTGACCTGGTAGAAGGACTTGGCTGAAATAGTGAAGGTCAGGCCGCAAAGCTCGTCCTCTATGTAAGTCTTGCCGTAGAGAAGCTTCTCCTCCAGGTCTGAAAGCACCATGCTTGTATGCTCGGTGTTGAGATTAAGCATTATGCTCTTGATCTGAGGATGCTTGCTGACAAGCCCCTCGACCAGGAGATCCCTGCCCTTGAAGTAGGTGCTCGCTGTCACCAGAACCACCATCACTTGTCCTGTGGAGGAGGATCTCTTGATAAGGGCATGGCGAAGCACGCCAGTCTGCAGGTCCTCATCATAGGCTGGGATGCCAAGCTTGTTGGCAAGCGATCTTATGGTTGAGAGAATGGAGTCCGCAACCCTGTCCTCTAGCATGCAGTCATGAACGCTGACAAGGTAATGAGAGCCAAGAGAATAGATTCCGCTTATGACATTGCCCTTGCGGTCCTGGCCGAAGGCGGCCTGGACCTTTGTCCTGTAATGATAGGGATCCTTCATTCCAAGGATCGGAGCTATGGGAGCATATTGGCCTAGCTGGCGCTCAGCAAAGCGCTGCTTTTCCCTTAGTTGCTCCTCGTAGCTCAGATCCTGAAGCTGGCAGCCTCCGCACTGGCCTGACAAGGGGCATTTCATCTTTTGATGTTGGCTGCTATCTGGCAAGCAAGAATGGCATTGTTGATCACAAGCTTGATATTGGCTTCCAGGCTGGAGCCACCGGTCAGCTCCTGGATGCGCTCCAGGAGGAAAGGAGTGGTGTCCTTGCCCTTGATGCCAAGTCTCTCGCATTCATTCACAGCTTCCTCGATCTTGGACTCGATATAGGCTCTGTCCATGCTGTAGATCTCAGGAATAGGATTGGTTACAAGCAGTCCGCCTCCAATTCCCAGAGCCTTCTGAGTGCTCCAGATATTGGCTATATCCTCAGCAGTTTCGCTTCTGACGGAGATTGGGACCATTGATGCCCTTGTGTAGAAGGCAGGCATTACGCTGGTCTGATAGCCAACGGTTGCAACTCCCTTTGTCTCAAGGTATTCTGCTGTCTTGGGCAGGTCGAGTATGGCCTTCGCTCCTGCACAGACAACTAGAACCTGCGTTCGTGCAAGCTCATCCAGGTCTGCAGAGATGTCCATTGTGAGCTCGGCCTTGCGATGCACCCCGCCGACTCCCCCTGTGGCAAACACATCAATGCCTGCCATCTGTGCGATTATCATGGTTGCAGAAACAGTTGTCGCACCATCTTCGCCTCTTGCCACAACAGTGGCCAGGTCACGCCTGCTGACCTTGGTTATGACTGTTCCCTTCTTTCCAAAGTACTCAAGCTGCTCAGGGCTGAGGCCGGCCTTCAGCCTTCCGCCTATTATGGCAATGGTTGCAGGAACAGCACCATGATCCCTTATAGTCTGCTCGACTGCCAGCGCAGTCTGTACATTCTTCGGATAAGGCATGCCATGGCTGATGATTGTGCTTTCCAGGGCTACAACCGGCTTCTTTTCCAGAAAGGCCTTCTTGACCTCTAAAGCTATGTCTAGAAACTTGTTCATGATGACTCCTATTCTAATCCTTAAAAATGCCTGGCCCAAGCTTCTCTGATACAGCTTGCATGGATTCCAGGCTTAGCCTGCAAGCTCTGTTGCCTATCTCAAGGGCTCTGTCATAATCATAGCCAAGGCAAAGGCAATGTACAACAGCGGCGAAAAGAGCATCGCCGGCTCCATTTACGCTTACAATGCTTGCTTTCGGTGCTGGCTTTCTGGCAAGCTCTCTTGAACTGAAAAGGCATGAGCCCTGGTCTCCCAAGGACACCAGGTTGACCCTGTCTCCCTTGGACAAGGCTTCAACAAGGCTGTCAAAGGAGGCGCTTTCATCCAGGCCCGCAAGGATCCTAGCCTCTGCACGGTTCATCTTGCAATAGGTCAGCCTGTCAAGGCAGTCCTTGAGCTTGACAGCCTTGAAGGTTGAGACTGCATCGCAGGCAAGCCTTGCATCAAGGCTTGATAAATAATCCACTGCCTGCTTTGGGATATTGGTCTCAAGGACTATGACATCGGAGGCAAGAAGGTCCTTCTCATAAGAACGGAGGAAATCCACGGTTATAGCCGAGGCTATCTCCATGGCATTGACTGCGAACAGCAGCCTTCCGTCGCTGTCCTCCATGCACACATAGGTTCCAGTTGCCATGCCCTGGCTTGGAGCCAGCACGACCTTCATGGCCTTGAGGCTTGCCTTGACAATGTCGCCCTGGCTGTCCTCTCCTATGGCCGTGTAGAAAGTCACGTCATCGCCCATCTGGGCAAAGTCCTGGGCAAGGTTGCGCCCCACGCCGCCGGGGAAAAGACCCACTGTGCCTGGATTGGAATCCGAGCTCAGCATAGGCTTGGCGCTTGCCGAGCGGATGTCCAGGTTGGCAGCTCCTACCACTGCTATCTTGAGCATAGGGTCTCCAGCGCTATGGTGATCATTGAGGCAAATCCTTGCTGGCGCTCCTGGGCTGTGCAGGCTGCATCAGAGATGTCCATGATGTCGCTGACAGTCAGCAGAGAGAGAGCCTTGACAGCATGGGCAGAGGCAACCTGGTACAGCTCAGCTGTCTCCATCTCCTCATACTTGATGCCGTATTTGAGCATGGTCGCGAACCTCTCTTCCTCGAAGTCCTTGTCCTTGTAGAAGAAATCGGAGGTGAGTATTGGAGCGACCACCAGGTCAAGCTTCAGCTGGGAAGCTGCGCTGTCAGCTCTCTTGAGAAGGCCATAATCAGGAACGCTGGCATAGTGTATGCTCACAAAGCGCTGGGCGATGCCTGCACTGTCAGAGCTTGCAGCCTGGGCAGCCACTATCTGCATGAGGCTGACGCCCTTGCCTATAGCCCCGCAAGAGCCTATCCTGACAAGCTCCTTGGCCCCGTATTCCCTGATCAGCTCATGGACATAGATCGAGATCGAGGGAGCGCCCATTCCTGTTCCCTGAACGCTGATTCTCTGGCCCTTATAGGTGCCGGTGAATCCATACATCCCCCGGACCTCAGAATAGCAGGTTGCGTTCTCCAAGAATGTCTGCGCTATGAAGCGCGCTCTCAGAGGATCTCCTGGAAGAAGAACCTTCTCGCTTATCTCACCTGGCTTTGCCCCAATATGTGTGCTCATTCTCTTTCTCCTATTTGATCAGCTTCTTCAGAAGCTTAATGCTAGACTTTGCGTATGGATGGTAGCGCAGCCTCAAATCTGGCCAGGCTGCCTTTCTGAGAATCGACTTGTAGTGGGTGAAAGTGTCGAAGCTGAACTTGCCATGATAGCTTCCCATTCCAGAGTTGCCCACTCCACCGAAGGCCAGGTATGGGGAGGACAGATGCAGCAAGGTGTCGTTGATGCAGCCTCCTCCATAGGAGATGCTGCTGGTCACATGTTCCTGGACTTGCTTGTCTCTGGAGAACAGGTAGAGGGCAAGAGGCTTGGGCCTGCTGAGGATCTCCTCGTAGGCCTCCTCTATGCGCTTGTAGGCAATCACGGGCAATATCGGGCCGAAGATCTCCTCGCCCATGATAGGATCATCCCTTTTCACATCCACAACAACGGTGGGCTCTATGAATCGTGTCGACGGGTCGCTCTTTCCGCCAAAGGAGACTTTCTGGCCTGCTATCAGGCCAGTGAGTCTTTGAAAGTGCCTGTCATTGACTATCACAGGCATCTCAGAGTAGTTGCGGCCTGGGAAGAAGGACAGAATAGCATCATAAAGATGACCAAGAAAGGCTTTCTCCACCTTCTCGTCTATGAGAAGATAGTCAGGAGCCACACAGGTCTGGCCAGCATTGACCAGCTTGCCAAAGGCGATGCGCCTGGCAGCAAGCTTCAGGTCTGCACTTGCATCAACTATTACAGGGCTCTTGCCGCCTAGCTCCAGGCTGACTGGAGTGAGGAATCTTGAAGCCTTCTCCATGACCAGATGCCCTACCGTGGGGCTTCCTGTGAAGAAGATGTAGTCAAAGTGATTCTCAAGAAGGGCGGAATTGGAATCCCGTCCTCCTTCAACAACAGCAACATAGTCCTCTCTGAAGGCGTCCTTGACCACCTTGGCAATGGCACTTGAAACGTTGGGCGTATAAGCAGAAGGCTTCAGCACCGCGGTGTTTCCAGCGCTCAAGGCTCCGGTCAAGGGCTCAAGGCAAAGAAGGACAGGATAGTTCCAGGGAGCCATGATGAGAGAGACTCCATAAGGCTCGCCAACGACGAAGCTGGATCCGGGAAGCTGGGACAGATGGGTCTTCACCCTTCTTCTTCTCATCCATCTGGAGAGATTGCGCATGGCATGCCCAAGATCATCAAGAGCCAGCCCCAATTCGGTCATGTAGCCCTCGTAATTGGTCTTGCGCAGGTCCTTTTCCAAGGCATCGAGCAAGAGCTCCTCATTGGCGATTATCGAAGCCTTGAGCCTTTTCAAGGCATCAAGCCTGCTCTCATAGCTCAAGGTCGCCCCTGTCCTGAAGAAAGCCCTCTGGCCATCGATGATTGAACTGATGCTCATGCTAAGATCCATGCTCATATTATAATTGAAGATTGTGCATCTGCCAATGCTATGGGCAAAAGTAATCCAAGGACTTCAGGTGGACTTTCGCTGTACGATCTCCGAGCAGATGAGCATCTTCTTGTTCACATGCTCGCCATTGAATATGGAGACCAGGTTCCTAACAGCTGTAAGGCTTGTGTCATAGATCATTATGTCAAGGCTTGTCAGCGGGGGTATGCTGATCTTGGCATACCTGGAGTTGTTGACACCTACTACCGCTATCGAGCCAGGAACCTCCATTCCCATGTCATGCAGGGCCTGCAGGCCGCACAAGGCCAGAAAATCCTCTGAATAGATTATGGCATCGGTGCTTGGATGAAGCTTAATGGTGCTGATTGTAGCATCATATATGTCCTGAGGCCCATCGCCGGCTATGCATATGAGCTGCTCCTCATTCTTGAAGAA
>JAQVSP010000077.1 GCA_028700425.1 Sphaerochaetaceae bacterium
CAGATCCTGCTTCTTCATGTCGTAGTAGTTCTCCTCTGGCTCATTTGTCATCGACGCAAGCCTGGAGCGAAGTTCAGGGAAGCTTAGGCCATTGCGGTCGCTGATCCACATCCTGTTGGCCTTGTGAGCCTCATAATCCTCTGCACTGATCGTGAAATCATCAGGGCAATATCCGCCCTTCTTTGGTGACGGAACAGGATAGCCGCCCTTGCCATAGACATAGCTCATGCCTTCAGGACCTTGGGGCCTGTTCTGTGGCTGCCCCTGTCCTTGGCCACCATGACCTTGATTGTTGTTCTTCTGCTTGTTGCGCTTGTTGCTGCGATCCTTGAAGCTGTTTCTTCGAACAAAGCCGCTCTCTTCCTGGCTCTCCTGGGCTGGAGCCTCAGAGTCCTGTGAATAAGCCTGCTGGCTTGCCTCTTCCTGATCGGATGGCCTTGCTGGCTCTTGGTCTGGTGGCTCCTCTGAAAAGTGAATCGGCTCTGCAATAACCTGCTTCTGGACAGGCCTCTCTACATCTCTTCTGCGCTTGATGACTTGTCTTGTCCTATTCTGTGCAACGGCATTGACAGGAGGATTCTCCTGGATGCTTGGAGCGCTAGGCTCCTGCGGCTCTGGAGAGGGCTGAGGCACAGCTTCCTGCTGGGCCTGAACTTCCTGCTGGGCCTGAGCGTCCTGCGCCTTGACGGTCTTTCGCCTTACGTAGACACGCTTTTTTGGAGCCGGGGTTGCAACAGCTTCAGAAGCTGAGCCTTCATCAAATAAATCTGCCATAATTTCTCCTACAGGCTCGAAAACACGAGAATAATCAAATCAAGAAGCCTGTCAGTTAACGCATCGGGAAGAAAGCCCCGACGCTATTAAATATATTGCCATGCACTAGCCATGTCAATAACGCTGCCCCCGCTTAGATAGAAACAGCCTAAAAGCATTGCAGCAACTGCACTTCTGCGTCTTATGGAATCCCTTCCATATGACTGGAAGACAAGCTTTGCAGACTGGCTTTCCTGGAACCTGGATGCAAAGCCAAGGCACACTGTGCCTACAGGGCTTTGCTCCGTGCCCCCAGTCGGTCCAGCTATGCCTGTGGTTGATATTGCAAAGTCAGTGTCATACAGCTTCATGGCGCCTTCTGCCATGGCCTGGGCACATTGGCAGCTGACCTCTGTATAGCTTTCTATGATGGAATGAGGAACTCCAAGAACCTTTTCCTTGGCTTGGTTGCAATAGGTCACAGCACTGCCCTTGAAATAGGCTGACGAACCCGGCCTATCGGTCAGAAGCTTTGCTATAAGGCCTCCTGTCAAGGATTCAGCTGTGCTTATTGCAAGGCCTCTTTCAAGAAGGGCCTGCTCCAGCAGGTCCCAGCTTTCCAGGTCACCTGGAACCATCAGCCCAGGTCCAAGGTCATCGGAAAGGCTCTTGGCCATAAGCGCTCTATTCTCGCCGCCTAGATAAAGGCTGATCCTGTAGCTCTGAAACCTATCGCCCCAGGTGCACGAAGGCCTGGAGCTCTTGACGCAGAGCTCCTCCAGCTTGGATTCAGGAGTCAGGAATACTGAGTACTCATCGCGGCCTTGGCTCTCATGACCGCTGAGGCTTGTCAAGAAAGGCAGGACTCTCTCAAGAAACATGGGACCGAGCTCCCTTGGAGGACCTGGCATGGCTATGAAAAGCACGCCCTTTGCCCTGCCCATGAAGCCTGGAGCGGTTCCCAGGGGATTCTCTATGACAGTGAAGCCCTTGGGTATGTAGGCCTGCTGCTCATTGGCACCATGTATCCTCTCTCCCACTCTCTTGTAGAGCGTATCCCAGGCTCCTTGGTCCAGGACAAGCTCGACTCCTGCAACCTCTGCTATGGCGCGGCGCGTCATATCATCGGAAGTTGGGCCCAGGCCACCGGTGACAATGATCAGGTCAGTATCTGAAAGACAGGCTTCCATGCTTGTCTGCACGCTTCCATCATCAGGAAGTATCTCGATGCTCTTCACATTATAGCCGAGCCTGGACAGCTCAGAGCTGATGAGCTTTCCATGCCCATCAGCCACTTGGCCTTTCAGAAGCTCTGTGCCTATGACAAAGAGCCGTGCATCTGTGTTGTTCATTTCTGCCTGGGCATTAAGCGCTTCTTGAGCCATGCTGATGTCCTGGTGCTTCCGCTCTGGACATAGCCTATGAAATACCAGGCTCCTCCGAGAGCCAGCAGGACAAAGGCAGCTGTCTTGCAGATCAAGGCAAGATAGTCGTTGTACTGGGTGTAGACGGTGGTTCCATGACTAGACTGAGTGTATACCTCTACATCGTATATGTGCCAGTACATCCTGAACGGATCCATAGGATCTATGATCTTTCCTTGAGGATTGATCATGCAGGATATTCCGGAGTTGGTGCTTCTGACTGTAGTTCTCCTGTTCTCAACGGACCTGAACACCCCGATGGCTGCATGCTGAAGCTCTGCTTCTGTGCACCCGGACCAGGAATCATTGGTCATGTTCAAGAGTATGTCGGCTCCATTCTTGACAAAGTCAGCGCAAAGCTTGCCAAACACATCCTCATAGCATATCGGAGTCGAGAACTTGACCCCTTGGGTCGTCTCGAAAACTACGCTCTCGGTTCCCTTCTCCCACCAGTTGTAATCATTGGCAAGAAGAAGGTTGTACAGCCATGGCATCTGCTTCTGGTAAGGGAAGTGCTCCGTGAATGGGACCAGCTGCTGCTTTCGATAGGTCTCCTTGATGGCTCCGTCGTCAAAGAGAATGACAGTGTTGTAGTCCTTTCGCTTCCAGTTGCCATCATCATCGTAGGCGCTTCCATCATCGCTGTCCAGGACCCCTTCGGGATTTCCGGTCACAAGCGGAACAGGAAGGCTCTTGCCGAACTCGACGAACTCCTTCACCAGCTCTGCTGTCTCTGGGCTGTCAGGGTTTGGATAGTTGGTGTGCCAGGATACAGAGGGGACAAATGCAGTCTCGCTCCAAATGATCATATCAGGGTTCTTTGTAAGAGCCTCAAGGCTCATCTTGCGAAGGTTGTTGAAGTTTCGCTTATAGGTTGTGTATCCACCCTTCCAGGAGTCGGCGTTATGCTGGATTGCAGCGATGCGCCAGGTCATGTCGCTCTCCTGCTTTCCCCAGTAGGAGAAGGATACAATGCCATAGACAACCCAGAAGAGGAAAAGAACGGCATAGACGATGAGGCTGGCCTTGCTGCCTGCAGCTCGCCTTGCAAGCTTCTCTGGCTGCATGCCCATCTTCCTGCTGTCATAGACGCCCTGAAGCCAGGACCCTAGATAGGCCTGAGGGGCTATCATCATGAAGATGATGAACCAGATGCCTGTCAGGTCTGCCACCTGTATCAGGATATAATACTTGTAAAGGGCGTAGCATATGGTTCCATAGGGGTATCCAGCGAACCAGCTCTGGCTCATGTAGGCATAGGCTACCCATATCAGGGCCTGCACCCAGTGCCCCAGCCTCTTGCCAAACCACTTGCTTGCAGCCTTGAGGCAGGGGAACATGAGAAGCATCTCTGCTCCCTTGATCACAGGCACAAGGATTATGGCAAGTGCATGGAAGGTCTTGAGCCAGTAATTGAAGAAAAGATAGAAGGTGAAGCCGAACAGAAAGCCATAGAAAGGCGTAAGCTTCCAGGAGGTGTTGTCAATGACAGCGAAGACTGGAATGAGGGCAAAGAAGGCTATGAAGCCAAGGCCCTCTGGAAATATGAAGCCTGGGAAGGCAAGCGATAAAATGAACGCGCTGCCTATTAAGACAGCAACCTCAGTCCAAATGGTACTGAGGCTGCGGCGTGCACATATGCAGTTTTCAGAATAGGTGCTTTTAAGCATTAGTCTTCGGTTCTGAGGTCCCACACGGAATCTGCAATTTCCTTTCCTGGGCGGAAAATCGCTGCGCCATGAGTCTGGACAGACACAACCTGTCCGCTCTTTGGGTTATGGGCATTTTCCTTGCCCTTGCGTGTCTTGATCTCAAAGGTTCCGAAACCACGGAGCTCTATTGTCTTGTCCTCCATCAATCCAGCTTTAACTTCTTCAAAAAAGCCATCGATGATGAGATGAATATCATTCTTGCTAAGACCCAGCTTCTCATTGAGGCTTACAATTATCTCTGCTTTTGTCAACTTGTTCTTAGAATTCATTAAGGGACTCCTTATGCCAGCTTGTTGAGCTTAACGTTCATTCTGGACTTTTTTCTGTCTGTTGTGTTGCTATGATAGATGCCCTTTGTAGCAGCGGAATCAAGAAGCTTGAAGCTCTCCTTCATTGCGGCTTCGGCAGCAGCCTTGTCACCAGCAGCGCAGGCAGCGTCAAACTTCTTTACAGAGGTGCGGACTTCGCTCTTCTTCTCGCGATTGCACATTCTCTGGACCTTGGCTTGGCGATCCCTCTTCTTTGCTGAACTATTCACTTTGTATTCCTCCAAACTTATAACCGTTTATACGATAATTAGTTATTGTACGGCGATAAGCTAGATGCGCCCTACACCGACAGTAACACAACATACCACAGACAAGAAAATCGGTCAACTACCAACTCTTGTTCCTTACAAGAATTCTTCTTGAAACTTCTTGCTTATCTCCCAATAGCTAGAGCCAGCATTATAATCAAGCTCAGAACGAGGCACCCAGATCATCCTTCCGTCTGCGTCTGTGATGCTTATCCTCTTTGTCAGGATATTGACCTCGCTGACCTTCCAGAGCTCCCCCTGGAAACGTATGCGGGAGTTTTCGCTTGGGTAGTTCAGCTTCTCCTCTGTATAGAAGCTGTTCTCGAAGGCAAGGCAGCAAAGGAGCCTTCCACATGGTCCTGATATCTTCATGGAGTTCAGGCTCATGTTCTGCTCCTTGGCCATCTTGATGGATACAGGCTCCATCTTGTCCGAAACGCAATGGCAGCAGAAGTCGCGGCCGCAGACGGAGAGTCCGCCTATGAAGCGGGATTCGTCCCTGACACCGATCTGCCTAAGCTCAATGCGCAGCTTGAATATGCTCACCAGGTCCTTTACCAGGTCCCTGAAATCCACTCTCTCATCAGCTGTGAAGAAGAACAGGGCCTTCTGCTCTGCAAGGACAAAGTGGGCGCAGACAAGCTTCATGTTGAGATTGTGCTTTATGATCTTGGCTCGGCACTCAACCAGGGCAGACTCTTCCTTCTCGCAATTGCTCTGATAGCGCCTGAGGTCCTCAGGATTGGCAAGACGCTCAATGCAGACAATATCGCCGCTTAGCTCTACCTTCTGAGGCTCGGGGGATCCATGGTCCCAGCATTCAGAATCATCTATGAACTCCTCCTTGGGCAGGGGCAGCAGGTCCTCATAGGCTACACTCTTAAAACCATAGTCCTTTGGATCAGCCCATGCTATCAGGTCCTCATCGCTGTCTGGGCTCACCTTGCCAAAGGTGCATGCTCCACACACCTTCGTGCAGGAAGGGCTCTTAGGCGCATTGCCAAGGTCCCCTGCTGTACCTATGACCAGGCCCATATCCAGGCCAAAGCGAGTTGGGTACACAACATACATGCCAGGATAAAGCACAGTGTCCCAGGCACAGACAGTCACCTCGCTTGTTGAGGGGTTCTTAACTAAATATATATAGCCTTCGTTATTCTTGTTCATCTATTGATTCCTTGCACTCACACTAGCACTAATCTGACTCACTTGTGAAGCCTCCCAGCGCTTCTATTCAAGCCTGGCGAATGCTGATACGTAATCATCATAGCATCGAGCTTCCATCGCCTGCCGCCTGACGGAGGCAGCCTTCTCGATGCCCTTGATGTAGCCGGCTACGCACTTGCGAAATTCCCTGCAGGCCTTGAGCTCTCCCTTGTCAGCTATCATGCACCTAAGCTGAGCCAAGGCTACGCTCTTTCTTCTGTCCAGGCCTATGACAAGCTCTCCCTTTCCCTCAAGCAGGCTTCTGGCCTGAAGGAAGATGAATGGATTGCCAATGGCCCCACGGGCTATCATGACAGCATCGCATCCTGTCTCCTCAAGCATTCGCACAGCATCTATAGCCTCCATGACATCGCCGCTTCCAAAGACAGGAACGCTGCTTTGCTCCTTGAGGGCCTTTATGGCTGACCAGTCTGCCTTTCCGGCATAGAAATCGCTTCTTGTCCTTGCATGAAGGCACATTCCATCAACTCCTGCCTTCTGGGCCTGCTCAGCAAACTCCATATAGTTGATGCTATTGTGGTCAAATCCAAGGCGAAACTTGACTGTGACAGGAACCTGGCAGCTGTCCTTTATGGCCTTGACCATCTCATAGATCAGGCGAGGATGCTGCATAAGAGCGCTTCCGCAGCCTGTCTTGATGACCTTGGGAACTGGACAGCCGCAATTTATGTCAATGATTGTGGGCTTGCATGCCAGCAGGTTGTCCAGGCATCGCCTGATCACAGACGGCCCATCGCCAAAGATCTGGACAGCAAGCTCATTCTCCCCAGGGGCTCGCCTAAGAAGATCAAGGGTTGGCTGACCGCCCCTTGCAAGGCCTTCGGCGCTTACCATCTCTGTATATGTCAGGCAGGCTCCGTTATCAAGGCATAGCTTTCGGAAGGCAGGGTCTGTGTAGCCTGCCATTGGAGCCAGGAAAAGGTTGCCCGGCACCTGGACGCTGCCGATGCTTACTGGATGAAAATCAGGCATTCTCGTCCAAGCCAAAAGCCTTCAGGCTGTTTAAATAGATGATCTCGGCCATCTCATTGGGATCGACTCCACGTATCTGGGCCACCGCATTGAGCGTCTCTGAGATGTTGGCTGGCCTGTTTCGCTGGCCGCGGAATGCAAAGGGGGCCAGAAAGGGGCTCTCGCTCTCTATAAGGATCCTGTCAGCAGGAAGATTGGCTAGGGCCTGGTGAAGGCCCTTGCTGTTTCTGAATGTGATGTTGCCGGCAAAGGAGAACCAGACTTGCAGGTCCAAGGCCTTGGAGGCGGAAGCCCAGTCGCCGCTGTAGCAATGGAAGATGGCTCCCTTGCCTGGAATCTTGCTGCGGAGTATGTCCAGAATGTCATCATGGGCATTGCGGTTGTGTATGATCACGGGCAGATCCAGGCGCCGTGCAATCTCAAGGTGCTTCAAAAACAGCTCTACCTGCTTGAAGCGGGAAAAGGCAAACTTCTCATAATCCAGGCCGGTCTCGCCGATGGCCACCACTCGGTCATACCTGCCGTATGACAGGACCTTGGACTCCCAGCTGCCAAGGAAGTTGCCGGCTTCTGTCGGGGAGACACCCACTGCATGGTAGGTGCTCTTCGAGCTTCGAAGGTTCCCATAGACAACCTCGAAGTCATTCAAGGTATTGCAGATGGAGACAATATGCTCAACCCCAGCTCTCTTGGCTTGCTGAATAACCAAAAGCTGTTCAATCGGGTCCTTATGCATAAGCCCGATATGGGCGTGAGTATCGAAAAGTCTCATGGGTTGTCTTCCTGTACTTGAATCATGACTAGAATAGCATAGGGCAAATCTACCGTCAACCAACAATTGGACCTTGTTATTGACTATAGAGATTCTAAAATGGTAACTTCTCAAAAGAGGATCTTTGATGAAGATATTAGTATTAGGATCTGGAGCAAAGGACCATGCCATAGCATGGTGGTTTTCGCAGAGCAAGCTTATAGACGGACTGTTCTATGCGCCAAGCAATCCTGGCGTCGAGGGCTATGCTGTCAACTTGCCTCAGGTCGATCCTTCCAACGGCGAGCAGGTCTATGAGGCTTGCAGGCAGCATGACATCGACCTTGTATTCATAGGCACAGAGAATCCGATATTCGCTGGAGTGGTCGACTACCTTGAGAAGAAGGGACAGCCAACTTTCGGGGCCCCAGGCTATGCAATCAAGCTGGAGGGCGACAGGACCTTCTCCAGGGCCTTCATGAAGCGCCATGGCATACCTTGCCCCCAGAGCATCCTGATAAAGGATGAGGACCAGCTCGAGAGCTTTCTTTCAAGCAAGGATCCATCAAGGCGCATCATCCTCAAGACCAACACGATGTCCCCATCAAGGTCGCTGTTTGAGTCAACGTGCAGCAGCACCCTGCGCTCCTATGCCAAGACTCTTCTGAAGGGAGGGCCGATCCTGGCCGAGTCCCATGTTTCGGGCCTTGCTGTCTCCGCTACCCTTCTTCTTGACAAGAGCGGCGGCTATCTAGAGCTTCCCTTCTCCTCAGACTATACCAAGAGCGAGGAGAACGAGACCGGGCCTGCTACAGGCGGAATGGGATCAATCTGCCCAATACCGCTTAGGTCCTTTACGCTGGAGAGCCTTCAGAAGCAGATAATCGAGCCCACCATCAAGGGCCTCAGGGAAGAAGGCCTCTGCTATAACGGAGTCCTTACCCTCTCGATCATAGTTGATGATACAACACAGTCTCCAACGCTTGTCGACTACCACGTCAGATTCAATGATCCTGCAACCCAGGCCATCATCCCAACAGTGGAAAACGATATCGTATCCCTGATCCAGCTCATGCTTGACAACAGGATCTCCGAGGCCAGGCTCCAGACCAACAACAAGAGCACTGTCAGCGTAGTGCTTGCCAGCAAGGGCTATCCTGACAGCCCAGAGCTTGGTGTCGAGCTCTCCCCGATAGCTCCTCTGGTAAAGGCAAACTGCCTTGACAGCATGCCGATGCTTTTCTTCGGTGCAGTGAAAAAGGATGAGGATGGTGTCCTAAAAACCACAGGAGGCCGCTGCTTGACTGTCGTAGGATGCGCAAAGAGCATCATGGAGGCAAACTCCCAGGCTTACAGCATAACCGATTCCATAGCCTTCCCAGGCTCCTGGTACAGAAAGGACATAGGAAACAGGTTCTTCGAAAGCTAGTCCTTGGGCTCGAACCTTTCGAGGGCTTCGCTCTTCTTCTTCCAATAGAGCCTGAAGAGAGGGTCGATGCGCCTTGTCTCTGCAGCCTGGTTCCACCATGACTCATAGAACTGAGCATCCTCTCTCTCCACCTGGGCATAGAACGCCTCAAGCCTTATCCTGAATGAAGCCTTTATCTCAGCTTGAAGCTGATGGGTCAGCTCAAGCCTCATGGTTTCAAGCTGGTCCTTTGCACTCTCATCCTTGCGGGCTTTCTTGCCTATCTTGGAGGCTTCAAGCTCCTCAAGCTTCTCAACTGCCTGCGCGCTTGCTTTCTTCTGGCTTTCATCAAGGCCGTCCAGAAGCTCTTCCATCCTCTCTCTCCAGGATTTCTCAAGCTCATCCTTCTGAACATAGAAGGCTGATGGCAGGCTCTTTCCAAT
>JAQVSP010000078.1 GCA_028700425.1 Sphaerochaetaceae bacterium
TCACCCATTACATAGTCTCACGCTGGCCGGACTACCATCATGCAGCCCTCTGCCTGGATGCCGCCGAGAGCATAGCCGCTCTCTTTGGCAAGCATGCCTGGATAATAGAATACAACGCCAGGACCAACATCTCCTCCATAGAGTTCCAGAGGCAGACCTACAACGCGCTGGGAAGAGGCATAAAGGCCATTATGTACTATCAGTGGCGTGCTGACTATCCTTATCCAGACTCGCCGGAGCCGGAGGCCTTTGGCATGATCTACAACAATGGCTCCAAGACAAAGGCCTATGACGATGAGATGGCGATGGTTAGGATTCTCAACCGCCTGTCCACCTCGCTGGCTATAGCGGAGAGGGTGAGAAGCTCCATAGCCATCCTTTGCTCAAGCCATGCCAACGCCTACTTCGATGGCATTGACAACTGGACCTGCGATGGAGCCATCGGCTCTCATGACAGGTATATTCTTGCAATGCAGGCAGCCTATGCCAGGCTCAACGAGGAAGGCCTGGCGGTTAACTTTGTCCGCTCCTGCGACCTAGGGCACACCCCCTATGCTGTAGACATCCTGATAATCCCAGCCTCGGAAGGGCTCAGCGAGACCGAGAAGGATGAGATAGACCTCTTTGAGGGCAAGGTCTATGAGTATGATGCAAAGGGTGCCTTCTATGCCTATCAGCGCCAGCCTTCCAGAAGGCTTCATGGTGTAGTCTATGATGGGCTTAGTGCAAAGGACCTTGGTCTTCAGGCTCCTTCTTCCACCGACAAGGTGCACGTTGATGCCCGTGTTCTCAAGAGCGGCTCAGAGACTCTTGTGTGCCTGGTCAACTATGATGAGAACGAGAAGCTGGTGGTCGGCTGCCGCCTCAAGCTTGCAGATCCTGTCACCTCAAGCGCTGTCTTCTACAGCCTGGAATATGAGAATGGCATAAATGTCAGCGTAAAGGGTGGAGTGGCTGAGCTTCCAGACTTCCTTGCTGGCGGAATTCTTGTCATCAAGAGGTAGGATATGATAAGGATATCATCATCGAGCAACATCCATCAGATCTATGGCAGCAATGATCACTACTTTTCCATCTTTGACAGCATAGAGGCCCTGAGCCTTGCTGGCTTTGACCAGATAGACCTTACCTGGGCTTCCTATTCCAAGAGAGGCTGCGAGTTCGCAGGCCCTCAGTGGAAAGCCTGGGTTGAGAGAATAGGCGAATGCCTGGAGAGCCATAAGATGCAGGCCAGCCAGAGCCATGCCGTCTTCTATCTGCACACCCTGGGCCAAGAGGAGCTTAGGTTCAATGAGCTGATGGTGGAGCGAGCCATGGAGGCTTCCAGCATGCTCTCAATACCCTGGACGGTCATGCACATCCTCAGGGTCAGGGACATCGAATGCTCAGACAAGGCTATAGGCATGGAAAAGAATGTAGAGTACTTCAAGGGCGTGGGAGAGCTAGCGCGCAAGCATGGTTCTCCAATTGCCATTGAAAATGGGCTCACTGGCTTCTATCATAGCGCCTCTGAGCTTCTTGAGCTGCTCTCTAGGCTCAATGACCCGATATTCGGCCTGTGCTGGGACACAGGACATGCCAACATAACAGGACAGGACCAGGGGCAGGCAATAAGGCAGATGGGAAAATGCCTGAAGGCTCTTCACATCAATGACAATGATGGGATCAAGGATCTTCATCAGCTGCCCGGCCTTGGCAACCTGGACTTCAAGCCTATTCTGAAGGCTCTGAAGGACATCGGCTTTGATGGCCCATTCACCTACGAGTGTCCAAAGACAACAAAGGATCTTTTGCCTGAGGTCAGGTCAGAGGCCCTTAAGCTTGCCTACGCAATAGCACAGTCAATGATTAAAGAAATTTCCTGATGCATTGGGCAACAGCCTTTCCAAGCTCCTCATAGCCGATATCGGTCATGTGGACATGGTCTGTTGTCCTGATGAAGCCAGGATTGGCCTTTACGATGCTGGAGAGGTCATCAAACCCATCCACAAGGCCATCCAGGGTCTTTACCGCAGCCTTGTTCATTGCATCAAGCTCGCGGTTGAGGATTCTTGGATGCTGAGCATCGACTGGCGTGGAAAGAGCGAATATGATCTTGGCATTGGGGCAAAGCCTGCGTATATAGCCATAAATGCGCAGCAGGTTCTGGACATAGCTGTCCAGGCTCACAAGACTGATAGGATCTCCATTCCAGTGGCAGCTGTCCCAAAGTCCGTTGTTCCAGTGAACCAGGTCGATGGAGGGAGCATCCTTCATCCATTCATGCACATAGCGCATGGTGTAGGTGGTAAAGCGTGCGTTGTCTGGGCTGCTGAAGACCTTGCAGTTTCCTTCAAGCTCCCGTATAACGGTTGCTTCATAGCCAAGCCTTATGGAATCCCCAATCAAGAATATGTTTTTCATAAAAGAGCCTCGATGGTCCTTGAGACCTGCTTGGCAAGAGCCTGGTAGCCCTCATCCAGCATATGTGTCTTGTCTGGACCTATGTATTGCATGTTGGACTTGATGACAGAATAGAGGTCGTTGATAATGACGCCGCGGGGCTCCAGGATGGCCCTGGCGGCCTCGTTGTTCCTTTCAATCTCGCTGTTGAAGACGCGTGGATGACCGTCGTCCACCGGGGTGGTTAAGGCGAATATGATCCTGGCTTTGGGAAAGAGCTTGCGGATATAGCCTTCTAGGTGGCTGAGATTGCGCTTGTACTCGTCGAAGCTGACCAGGGAGTCCTCATCGCCGTACATGTGATCTGCATCCCAATGGCCATTGTTCCAATGAACGATGTCTGCATCAGGGCAAAGCGCGGCCCATTGGTCAAGATAGCGCATGGTGTAGCTGGTGAAGCGCCCATTGTCAGGGCTCCAGAAGAACTGCGCCCGGTCTTTTAGCTGCTCTTGAACCAGCTCCTGGTAATGGAGCCGGATGGAATCTCCGAGAAAGAACACTTTTTTCATTTCATCAACCCTTAATCGAGCCGATCATGACTCCCTTCTTCAGGAACTTCTGGACAAAGGGGTAGAGGATGAGAAGCGGCAAGGTGGAGACGACTATCATGGAATACTTGATAAGCTCCTGAAGGCCCTGGCGCTGAACCACGTTCTCTGCATCCTCAAAGATCATGGAGGCGTCGAACTGGTTCTGCACAAGGACCTCTCTCAGGAAGATCTGGAGAGGGAACTTGTCCTTGCTGTGCAGATACAGGAAGGCTGAGAAATAGGAGTTCCAGTGTCCTACGGCGTAGTAGAGGCCTATGACCGAGATGACAGCCGTGGAGAGGGGAAGAACGACCTTGAAGAAGTAGGCAGTATCAGAGCAGCCATCTATCTGGGCTGCTTCAAGCAGCTCGGTTGGTATGCTGTTCTGTATGAAGGTTCGGGCAATGATCATGTTGTAGACGCTCATGGCCCCAGGAAGCAGCATGGCCCAGATGGAGTCTATCATGCCCAGCCGGCTGATATTCAGGTAGGAGGGTATCATTCCGCCTGAGAATATCATTGTGAAGCTGAATATCTTCATGAAGAACTTGCGGCCCTGGAAGGTCTTTCTTGACAGGGGATAGGCGCAGCTCATGGTCACAATGATGTTGATCAGGGTTCCAGCCAAGGTGTAGATGATGGAATTCTTATAGCCAATGAATACATCCTTGTAGGCGAACACTGCCTCGTAGCTCAAGGTTGAGAACTCAACCGGCCAAAGGAAAACCCGGCCCGTAGAGACAGCGGAGGCTGATGAAAGGGATGCTGACACTATGAATATCAAAGGGTACACAACCACCAGCAGCAGAAGTATGACTATGATATAGGAGATGGCATAGTAGACCTTGTCTCCAGGAGAATGCTTGACGTGCTTCTTGAATTTAACGATTGATTTTTCCATTTTCATTCTCCTACCAGAGGCTGGTTTCGCCGACTTTCTTCGAGACCCAGTTCACAAGGCTGATCAGAACAAGGTTGATGGCCGAATTAAAGAAGCCGATGGCTGTGGAATAGCTGTAGTCTGTGGTTCCAGTGGATGCTATTCCCATCTTGTATATGTATGTCGATATGACTTCGGAGGCGTTTAGGTTGAGGGAGTTCTGCAAGAGCCAGACCTTCTCGAAGCCTACGCTCATGACCTTGCCGCAGCGAAGGATCATCATGATGACTATGGTGGGCAGGATTGCTGGGAGATCCACGTGCAGCACACGCTGGAAGCGGGAAGCTCCGTCTATCTGGGCGGCTTCATGCTGCTCAGGGCTGACAGCTGCCAGGGCCGCTGTATATATGATCGAATCCCATCCGAAGTTCTGCCATACGCCTGACCAGACGTAGAAATGGCGGAAGTTCTCGGCGCTCTTGAAGGGGTCGGATGGATAGGCTCCTGTAAGGCTCATGACAATGGAGCCATAAAGGCCAGTGCGGGGGTTGAAGACCTGCGTAAGTATTCCAACAGTCACGACCACCGATATGAAGTGGGGCAGGTTTGTGATGTTGCTTGTGACCTTCTTGAATCTGTCGTTGGTCAGGCTGTTGAGCATGAGTGCGTAGACTATAGGAATCGGGAAGGCTGCTATGATGGCATAGAACGATAGGATAAGGGTGTTGGGGACAACACGGGAGAACTGGTAGGACTTGAAGAACTTGACGAACTGGTCGAAGCCAACCCATGGGCTGCCCCAGATCCCAAGCTTTGGCTTGAAGCTCTTGAAGGCTATCTGAAGCCCATACATGGGCACATATGCGAAAATGATGATGTATGCAAAAGGGATCAGCATGAATAGATACAGCTGCCTGTCCCTGTAGAGGTTTCTCCAGAATCTGCCTTTGCTGCTCAGGGGTGCCTGTATCTCCGTTCTTGTATTTGTCTTGTCCAGCTTCTTCATGTCAATGTCCTTTTCAAAGTCAAAGACCTGCAAGGGGATGTCCCTTGCAGATCTTTTTTGGTTTATCAATCAGCTTACTTGTACATCCTGTCGTAAACGTTCTGGCTCACGCTGAGGTATGTGTCAAGTCCAATCTTCTTGATTTCAGACTGGAACTCAGCCCAAGTGGCATCCAGGTCCTTCTGGCCGTCGATGACCTGTGAGGCGTACTCGTCAACGTAGGTCTTGAGCGTAAGCTTGATCTCGTTGATCTGGCTGTTCTCCTCGTCGGTGTATACGAGCTTCGGGATTATCTCCTCTGGCTTGCTGTCGCCGTTCTGGAGAGTGTACTGGTACTCAGCAAGTGCATACTGGTAGTCCTTGATGGATCCCTTGACGTTTGACTGTCCGTTTGCAATTGCGTACTGGCGTACATATGGACCCTGCTGTCTCCAGGACTTGTTCTGTGGGTTGCCGCTTGACCAGAATGAAGCATCATCGTAGCAGACAATGTACTTGTCAAATCCGACCTTCTCATACATTCCATCGTAGGCGCTGGTATCAGCCATGTCGGTGACATAGTCCCAGTCGACTCCTCTCTCACCCCAGCGGGTGATGATGCTCATCTCTTCGCTTGACAGGTAGTCGCCGATTGCAAAGGCAAGGGCTGGATACTTGCAGTTGGATGAAACCAGAAGCCTTGGGGATGCCACTGTCTGGCGATAGGTCATGTAGTGCTTTCCTTCCGGACCGTAGAATGGAGTGACTCCAACGTACTCAGAGTAGCGGGCGATGCGGCTCTTGTCGATGTCGCCTTCAGCGGTGTACCAGACCTTCATGAAGATCACTGGATCCTCGGAGTTGATAAGAGCCTTGAAGGAGCTGTTATCCTGGGTGAGGATGTTGTCCTGCAGCAGGCCTTCAGCCATGAGGCTTCTGAGGTATGCAAGTCCCTCTTTCCACTCTTCAGTAGTATAGGCTGCTCCAAGCTTTCCGTTCTCAACAGTGAGGAACTGGTCTCCACCTGCATAGACGAAGCTGTTCATGATAGCCTCGAACCAGCCTGATGGGCTTGATGCGAAGTTAAGGCCGATGGATGTGCCGCTGATTCCGATCTCATCCTTCTTGCCGTTTCCATTAGGATCGCCATTGACAACGGCCTTCAGAACTTCGCGAAGCTCCTCTGTTGTGGTCGGAACTTCAAGCCCGAGAGCATCGAGGAAAGGCTTGTAAAGCCATATCTTCATTGGCTGCTCGTTGCCGTAGCTCTGGTTGAATGAAGGAATTGTGTAGATCTCTCCGTCGGGGGAGGTGACCTGTCCGCGATAGTCAAAGCCGATCCTGTCCCATGCTTCCTGGATGTTGGCAGCCAGTGTATCGTCTTCAAAGTACTCAGTCAGTGGAATGATGACGCCCATTGAGGACCAGGAGCTGATCTCGTTGTCCTTTGCGGCATGAAGGATGATGTCTGGCATTCCCTTTCCGCCGTCCATTGCCATAAGGTTGAGCTTGGTTCCGATTTCCTTGCTTGGGAAAGTGATGAAGTCAAGGTTCACATTGAATTTCTCTTCAATGAGCTTGGTCATCAGATTGGTCTCCCAGTCCGCGACAACGATGTCCTCTTTCACTCCGACAGTGAGAGTGACTCTCTCTGTTGGCATAGTGTAGTCGTAGTTCGATGTTTCCTGCTCGACTTCTGGGGCGCCTTGTGCAAAGGCCATGCAGAAAACGAGTGCCAGGACTGCTGAAACAGCTACTAGTCTTTTCATTTTTCTTCCTCCTGATGTGTTCTTGATCTGTTTGACAATTAACTTTCAAATACTTGGAAAATAATTGACACCTTTTTTGGTCAAGTTTCAATCAAATTCAACATCTTGATAAAATCTTAAAGCGTTATGCTTTTCCTGTCAATCATTATTTTCACCTTTTTTAAGCGAGGAAAAAAACAAAAGAAATCAGTTAAATATAGATAAAATAAGAAAATAAAATTTAGCCACTGCTAAAGTGCTAAAAAATATCATGTTTGGGCATCGAAAAATTACCGTTTGACAAATACATGTCGTAGCTATATGATGATTATGGTTATTATAGTTCAAAGGAGTATCAAATGAGCTTCATGTTTCACCCAGATTGCTATAGCGATCCTAGAGCAGTCAATACAATAGACCTTGGCGAGAAGTCCCTGAAGGACATGGATTTTGGAATCCTGCCAATATGCAAGAGCCTCTCTTCAAGGCTGAAAGACGTCAAGGTCCTGGGCATCGATGGCTACGCCTCTGCACCCTTTGAAGCTTTCAAGGCAGAGCTTCAGCAATATATAAAGAGAGATGTAAGATGGATCGATGCCTCCAGCGTCCTTCTTGAGCCTGGCAAGTATGAGGCTGTGATAGCCCCATGCCTTCCCACAGACAGGGAGATTGACCCTGTTCTCCTGTATGGCGTCAGGTATGAAGGCGGCTACAAGGGCCTGACCGATCCCCAGCGCCTTCAGCAGACTAGAGAGCTGGCTTCTGCAGGCAAGGATGAGCTTGTGATCATAATCGGCCAAGGTGCCTTGGCTGAGAGCCTTGATGACCTTTACGATTACAGGATATGGATCGATGTGACTCCTCGACAGGCGGCGCTGAACTACAAGTACAACGGAGCCAGGAACCTTCAGAGCCCAGAGGCTATGCCTTTTGGGGCCATGATGAGAAGGAACTACTATGTAGACTACGAGCTGGCAGTGAACCTGAGATGGGACCTGATCAGAAAGGGCGAGCTTGACTATTACATCAGCGCGGACAATATCCAGAGCGCCGTGGGCTTGAGCTATGGCGTGCTCAAGGAGATCTTCGACCTGATTGGCAGGAAGCCCCTGCGCTGCAGGCCTGTCTACCTTGAGGGTGTCTGGGGAGGCTTCTTCTTCAAGCGCCTCCGCAAGCTTCCTGAGAGAATGAAGAACTGCGCCTGGGTTTTCGACATGATCCCGATGGAAGTCTCTCTTGCAGCAAGAATTGGGGACAAGGAGCTTGAGGTTCCTTTCTTCACCTACGTGCAGCAGCAAGGCAGAAAGCTTCTGGGAGACAAGGCCTTTGACATGTTCAATGGCTATTTCCCGGTCAGGTTCAACTACGACGACACCTATCACTCAAGCGGCAACATGTCGATCCAGTGCCATCCAGGCGCTGACTATGTCGTTAAAAACCACAATGAGCTGGGTCGGCAGGACGAAAGCTACTACATCTGCCAGACAGGCCAGGGAGCCTGCACCTACCTGGGCTTCAACGATGAGTCAAGCTGCAAGGAGTTCTTCAAGGCAGCCCGAGAGGCAGAGAAGACCCATAAGCTCATAGACTATAAGAAGTATGTGAATGCAGTGCCATCGATTCCTGGGACCCAGGTCATGATACCTGCAGGAACCATACATGCCTCCGGCCAGAACCAGGTCATCCTTGAGATAGGCAGCCTGACAATCGGCTCCTATACCTATAAGCTGTACGATTATCAGAGAATCGATCCTCAGTCTGGGCTTCCAAGGCCTATTCATCTCAATGCAGGCGAGAAGGTCATCCATCCAGAGAGAACCCATCAGTGGGTGGAGGACAATCTTGTCAACCATGGCTATGTGGCAAGGCAGGGCTCGGACAAGCTGGGAGAGGGCGGCAACTACTGGATAGAGAAGGTCGTTGGCGAGCATGACCTGCTGTACTTCTCGCTGCGCAACCTGGTGTTCGAGAAGAGCATCGATGATGACACCGATGGGGATTTCCATGTGCTGACCCTTGTGGATGGAGAGAGCGTCAGGGTTCAGAGCAAGACAGACAGCTCCCGCTATTTTGACGCACAGCTCATGGACATTGTGGTTGTGCCTTCCGATTTCGGCGCATATACTATCATCAACAAGGGCGTTGGCTATGTGACAATCCACAAGACCATGCTAAAGAGGCAATAATGCAAGCAATAGAGAATGAGGCGCTGCGCTTTGCCATAGACGACCTGGGCCATGCGTCCAGCTTCGTCAACAAGCTCAGCGGACATGAGTACATAGTTGAAGGCGGAGAGCTCTTCAAGCTCATTTACGCAGAGAAAGAGAGGACAGAGATTCCTGTCTTCGCCTCCGGCCAGGCCTTCAGCGTCAAGGCCAAGGCAGACAGCATGGATCTCGTATATGATGGGCTTCAGGGCGACGGAAGAAGGCTTGATGTCAAGCTCACCCTGCATTTCCACCTCACAGATGAAAGCCTGGTTGTGTCTGCAGACCTAGTCAGCCATGACAAGGCAAGCATCATGGAGATCAGCCTGACTGCCCTGGGCGGCTCGCGATTCATCGATGGAGATGGAAAGGATGACTACATAGCCTGGCCCGATCACATGGGCAAGAAGATACCTCAGCCAGCGCTCAGGAACCTTTCAGTCTATGCAGGATTCCGCAAGTATGAGA
>JAQVSP010000079.1 GCA_028700425.1 Sphaerochaetaceae bacterium
GCCTTCAGCCCAAGCCTGGGCGAAGGCTCGATCTCAATAAATGTTATATGATGCAAGAAAATAAAGAAAGCGGCCTGTTCGATGGAAGTATGGACTTGAACAGGCCGCTAACTATCTTGGCAAGCCTAGCGTAGCTCACCTTTCATTCTTTTTTCAATATGGTTTTTCACAAGGCCTGGCTCATTTAGCATCTTGTTAACAACTAAAGGATAATCTTTATCTTTTTTTAACGCGAAGTCTTCTTTTTATGTGGACAAAAACGCCACAACTGTGCTGTTATAGCTATGTGAATAGAATTAGAAGCTTTCTGAAGAACAACATCAGCTTCAGCAAGAAGGACAGTCTTGTCACCCTATCAATCCTGGCGCTTACGTTCTTCATATGCTTTGCACTCAAGCTTATAGACCACGGTGACAACTATGTCTCCATGATCTTTGTTCTTGCCGTATTTTTGGTCTCGAGATTCACTGATGGCTATCTTTATGGGGTGGTTTCATCTGTTCTTGCTGTGCTTGGGGTCAACTACGCCTTCACATACCCTTACTTCGCCTTCAACTTCACCTTGGAGGGCTATCCTCTGACCATCATCAGCATGCTGGTTGTATCCATCATCACCTGCACTCTCACCTCCCAGGTCAAGTGGCAGGAGAAGATGAAGCTCGAGAACGAGAGAGAGAAGATGAGAGCCAACCTGCTCAGGTCTGTATCCCATGACCTTCGCACTCCTCTGACTTCCATACTAGGGGCTACATCGACTGTGGCTGAGAACATCGACACCATGTCTGCACAAGACCAGCTTAAGCTTCTCAAGGGAGCTCAGGAAGACACCCAGTGGCTCATAAGGATGGTTGAGAACCTTCTTACAGTCACTCGAATGGACGATAACAAAGGTACACTCAAGATAGTCAAGGTGGAGCAGCCTGCTGAGGAAGTGATCACCGTCTCGGTGACCAAGTTCCGCAAGCTCTTCCCCTATCCGCCAGTGGATATAAGAATCCCTGCAGATCCTGTGTTTGTCAGCATGGATCCTCTTCTCATCGAGCAGGTGCTGCTTAACCTTCTTGAGAACGCCGCCATCCATAGCCGGGATGCCACATGGATCAGCCTTGACCTGGAAGTCAGGAATGGCAAGGCTGTCTTCAGCGTCATCGACAACGGAATCGGCATAAAGGCTGACCAGATAGCCAAGAGGACGATTCCTGGCGACTCCAGCTCCAAGGAAGGCAAGAGAGGCTTTGGCATAGGCCTTACAGTATGCCAGACCATCATAGCAGCTCATGAGGGCAAGATGAGCCTTAGGGACCGCGAAGGTGGAGGGACAATAGCAAGCTTCACCCTTGATCTAGGAGATGAGAATGAACAATAAGTTTTCAATACTGGTTGTAGAAGATGAGAAGAACATACTCAACTTCATATGTGCAACCCTGGAAGCCAATGGATATCAGGCAATAAAGGCCTTCACCGGCAAGCAGGCCTTGATGTACATCACCTCATATTGCCCAGATCTGGTTATACTTGATCTTGGACTGCCTGACATGGATGGTGGAAACATCATCATTGAGCTTCGCAAGTGGTCGCAGATGCCCCTCATCGTGGTTTCAGCGCGTACAAGCGAGTCTGACAAGGTTGAAGCCCTGGATGCAGGGGCTGATGACTATCTGACCAAGCCCTTTGGCACACAGGAGCTCATAGCCAGAGTGAGAACAGCATTGCGCCACAGCAGGACAAGGGACTCTGTCGAACAGGTAGCCCTCACAGGCTGCCTGAAGGTCAGGGACCTGACAATCGACCTGGCCCAGCGAATAGCCTTCATAAATGAAGTCAACGTCCATCTCACCCAGATAGAGTTCAAGCTTCTCAGCCTGCTTGCCAAGCAAGCTGGAAGGGTTCTTACCTATGACTACCTGATAAAGAATGTATGGGGACCCAATGCAGACTCCACCACAAGAACCCTTAGGGTCAACATGGCCAACATAAGGCGGAAGATAGAGGAGAATCCTGCTGAGCCGCAGTACATATTCACTGAGATAGGCGTTGGCTACAAGCTGGCGGATGAATGATGAAGAAGCCCGCAGGACGCGGGCTTTCTCTCTAGACTGGCTTCTTTGTAACCTTGATGGTGTTGATCTTGTGACCCTCCATCTCCTGGATCAAGTATATGCAGGACTCGTCCTCTATGGTCTCGCCCTGCTCCGGAATCCGTCCGAAGAGCTCAAACACATAGCCGCCTAAGGTCTCATAGTCAGCCTCGGGAAGGCTAAGTCCCAGTGTCTCGTTTATGTCCTCGATGCTGGCCCTTCCATCGCAGGTATAGGTCGACTCCCCCGTCTCCTCGATCTCATCCTCTAGATCCCCATCGAACTCATCCTGAATCTCTCCGACTATGACCTCGATGATATCCTCCATCGCAACTATTCCCGATACCCCGCCATACTCATCGATGACGATGGCTATATGCACCTTCTGGAGCTTGAACTCACGCAAAAGGTCGTCAAGATGCTTGGTGTCAGGTACGAAGTAGGGCTTTCTCATGATTGACCGGATGTCGAAGCTCTCACGGATTCCTTCCTTGAGAAGATCCTTTGCATAAAGGATGCCTATGATGTTGTCAATGTTCTGGTCATATACTGGATAGCGGGAGAAGCCCTGCTCGGAGATGATGGAGATGACCTCGTCGTAGGTGCTTGTCACGGATATGAACTGAACATCGATGCGAGGCACCATGATCTCGCGCACTATCTTCTCGTCCAGCTTGACGACGCCTTCGATCATATCCTGGCGCTCGACTATCTCCTGCTGGCTTGGCTGCTCAGTTGCCTTTTTCTTGAAAAAGGAAAATAACCCACTACTCAAAATAACCTGCCTTTAAAGCTCTCTAGAATTTGTTCCTGCCTGATGAGCATTGGCTCACTCGCATCGTTTGTCTGGTGATTGGCACCGCTAAGATGAAGATAGCCATGAATCAGCAGTCGAACAAGCTCCTCTAGAGGACTAACATTAAAGCATTCGCTGTTTCTTTTCAAGGTATCAAGGCTTATGAAGACATCTCCCATGACATCTTCCTGGCCTGGCGCCTTCGGGAAGGCCTGCCCATCTGCCTGCGCAAAGGTGAGAATGTCGGTCGGCTCATCAAGCTTTCGATAGCTTCCGTTCAGCTCCTGCATCTGCTGATCATCGATCAAGGTGAGGCTGATTCTCTTGTTCTTCGCGCCCTCTGCTTCAAGGACCGCCTTTAGGATCTTCCTGATGAAGGACCTGGGGTTCTTGGGCAGCATCTCCAGCTGAAAACCTGTCAGCTGCGGTGCAATCGATACTTCTATTGTGTTCATGTTGTTTTCTTCTCCACTGTTGGATATGAGACTCTTGAATGCCTGCTGCTTATCAGGGAGTTGGCAAATACCTCGCCTATCCTGGCCAGCTCTCTTAAGCTTAGGTCGCAGCTTTCCAGCTGTCCGTCCTCAAGCTTGGAGGAAAGGAGCTTCTGGAAGACCTTGATATACCTTTGGTAGCTGTCCACGCCCTGGCTTCTGCTCATGGCCTCAAAGCAATCGGCCAGCATGACGACAGCCTCCTCCTTTGTAGAAGGTGGATTCCCAGGATAAGCGAAGTCTTCCCTGTTTACGGTCACCGGATGATCCTGCGCCATGGCTGAGTTGACAGCCTCATTGTAGTAGTAGCGCACCACATCGTTGCCGTGGTGGTTGTAGATGATATTCAGTATCTCCTGGGGCAGGCCATGCTCCTTGCCCATCTCAAGGCCGAAGCGGACATGGCTCTTGATGATTGCTACAGCCAGCCCGTCTGGGACATTCACCTGCTGGCTTCCTTCGATTCCGTGATTCTCCGTGAAGAACTCAGGATGCTTGAGCTTGCCGATGTCATGGTACAGGCCTCCAACACGTGCAAGAAGAGCATTGGCGCCGATGGCTGCACAGGCGCTTTCTGAAAGGATGGCCACTTCAAGGCAATGGTTGTAGGTCCCAGGCATCTCAGTCTGCATCCTTGCAAGCAGAGGGCTTGAAGTAAAGGCAAGCTCATGAAGCTTGAAGACTGTAGGAAGGTTCATTATATCCTCAAGGACCGGCATGAGAACGCTGGCAAGTATGACGCTGACTGTCACGTTTGCAGCCTGGACCAGCAGCGACAGCATGGTGCCTTTTGGCAGGTCGGTATAATTGAAGAAGATGGCGACAACTGCAATCGCCACGCTTGTCAGCACGCTGAAGAACCAAAGGAAAAGCGAATCCATTCGCTTGTTCAGGAAACGGACAAGCACGACCGCAACGCATGCAGTGAAAAGCAGCTGGAAGAAAGCCAGGCCATCGATGTTCGGAAGCACTGTCAGCAGCGCGCTTATCAAGGCTGCGCTGCAGAATCCTGAAGCGTGGCTGTTGGTCATCATGGTCAGGATCACAGGCACAAGAATCACTGGGAAGATCGCCTGCTTGAGTATGAGGCTCATCTGCATTGAAAGCGGATGCAGGAAGTAGGATGAAGCCAGGACTACAAGAGCACCAAGAAGGAAGGCCATAAGGAACTCAAATAGATGAAGGCTGCTTCGAACTGTCATCATGAAGAGGTAGGTAGTGACCAAAATGCATGCCAGGCTGAAGATGAATATGGCAAAGCCTGTAGAGAAGGTCATGCTGGAGGTTCCAGAAGCCAGATAGCTAAGCACCCTGAGCTGCTGGTCTGTGACTATCGTATCCTTTCTCAGGATAAAGTCGCCGGCATTTATCTCAAGGACTACAGGAGATACCTGGGAGATGGCTGACTGCTGCTCAGCAGCTGTCAGGTCCTGGTCGAAGAAGACATTGGCCTTGATGATTGAGCCAAGGATCCTTTGCATGAGGCCGATCTCGTCTTCTGTGAACAGGGCCTTGGTCTCAAGGCTGAGGTCTGCATCTATGTAGGAATCCAGGTTTTCATTGGTGATGCAGCCTGAGATGAGCTTGCGCTCCACCACATCTGCCGTGCCTACGAAGCTGTTGGAGGTCTGGATATACTGGTCGATCGGTGTTCTCTGGGTCCTTCCAAGCAAGACAGCTATGGCCTTGGGTTCTATCTGATGGGAATTGAAGACTCCCTTCGTGAGCAGGCTGTATCCCAGATCCTGTATGGTCTTGGCAAACACTGCCATCTTTGCCCTTGGAAGCAGCGCAAGATCGCTGGTCACATCCACAGGAAGATCGGGCAGCGTCTTTTCCCAGTCTGGAGCATCAGGATTGCTGAATACACGGTCGAAAGCCTGAACAAGGCTGTCTAGCTCACGATACTGGGATAGCGTGCTTTCCTCGCTGAACGAGAAGACCGGCGTCACATTTGCACTTACGTTGCCCTTCAGCTCCAGCGTCGCTGCCGAATCCTCGAAGGAGTATGACCTTGTGGCCACCACTGAATCCTTGCTCAAGTCTCCTTGCTGGTACTTGACTATATAGGGTCCATACTGCTCGCTTGAGTAAGTGGTCAGAAGGTAGGTGAAAAGGACTTCAGAAGATGCGAGAAGGACGACCAGGGCCATGATCATGACTAACTGATAGGTTTTCATAGAGCCCAGCAAGCCACGCGTTGCCTGCTTGGCTGACTTAGCCTTGGCTTTCTTTTTCATATGCCTCCACAATTCTCCTGACTAGCCTTGAGCGTACGACATCATTGTTATCAAAGTCAACAAAGCCAATGCCATCGATATGCCGAAGCCTTTGGGATGCATCAACAAGCCCTGACAGCCGGCCTTTGGGAAGATCGATCTGAGTCACATCTCCGGTGATGACGGCTATGCTGTTCTCCCCAAGCCTGGTAAGCAGCATCTTCATCTGCTCGCCTGTGGTATTCTGGGCCTCGTCCAGGAGTATGCATGCATTGTTGATGCTTCGCCCTCTCATATAGGCAAGAGGAGCTATCTCTATTACTCCAGATTCCTCAAGGCGCCTGGCAGCTGCATTGGGAGCCAGATAGTCCATGGCATCGTAAAGAGGCCTGAGATAGGGGTTGAGCTTGGCTGAAAGATCGCCTGGAAGGAATCCAAGGCTCTCCCCTGCCTCAACAACGGGTCTTGTCAGAACCAGCTTCTGCTTCTGTCCAGAAAGAACCATGCTCAGGCAGTAGGCCATTGCCAGGAAGGTCTTTCCTGTTCCTGCAGGCCCTATCGCAAAGGTCACCTGGCATTCCTTCAAGGCTTTCAGATAAGCTCTCTGGTTTCGTGTCTTGGCAACAATCGGCTTGCCCATGACTATGAGGCCAGCTTCCTTCTGCCGGTGCTCGCTATCCAGGGCGATTGCCCTGTATTCAAGGAAGATCTCCGCCTCGCTGAGCTCATGAAGGGCATCTGATACGAGGGCAAGCCTTGATAGAAGAGCCTTTACAGCAGCTCCCGATGGCTCATTCTCAAAGAGTATCTCAGTCCCCCTTACATTCAGCTCAACTCCGAGAAGCTTCTGCAGGTAAGGGATGTTCTTGTCATTGATGCCGCATACAGACCTCAGTGCATCAAGGCTGTCAAAGCAATATCGACAAAGGCTCAACGGGTCCACTCCTTCTCATTCTCGACTTTAAGCTCGGCAATGGCCTTCCATTGGCAGTAAACCGATACTGTGGACTTGAATCTCCACTGTCCTTCCAATAATACAACGCTTGAGCAATATGTGCAATGCAGGTCCCAATCCTTCATGTAATGTACAGCCTCAACTGAAAATGAGGAAAGGTTGAAGCTGGTGCGCATTCTGCCATCGCCGATAAAGTCGAATGACCTTGCCAGGTCCTCAAGCATGGCGCTTAGGCTGAACTTGCCGTCTTCATAATAGTTGTAGAAGCCATTGTTCGCCGACTTGATCGACATCTTAAGGCTGAGAAACTCAGGTATGAGGACTTCCAGCGAGCCGTTTATGCTGAAGGTGGTAGAATAGATGTTCACAAAGCTGTAGGCAAGGGATGACTCAAGGCTCGCAGTCAGCCTTATCCTGTTCTTCCAGAAGGCAATTGCCTTGTCCTTGAAGAACAGGGAGACATTCAGGCTGTCTGGCCCAAGGCTACCTTCGGTCTCCTTCATGGTGATCCTGGCGCTTGCCCAAGGCAGTTCCAGGCCAGCCTTGAGATACTCAGTGGCAAAGCTCTTGCCCGCCCTGTAGGACTGGCTAAGCTTGAGCTTTCCTTCAAGCAGGCTGAGAGATGCTGACTGGTCAAGGACCATAGTCTGCAAAATGGGCTTGGAGGAATCAAAATTCATCGAAGCATTGAAGGCAAAGGGCAATAGGCTCAGGCCAAGCTTGAATGAGGCTGTGGAGGGCTTGAGCAAGGTGGAGGCTTCATCATAGGCAAGCTTCCAGGAAGCCTTGGCATCCACAGCTTCTGTCTTCAAGCCTGCTGAGGGCACCAGGGCCTGGGCAAGAGGCTTGAGAGTCCATGAAAGGCCAAGGCTGAAAGCGCTGAAAGCACGGGATAAGGTTATGCTATGGTCTGTCACGTTTGCCGAATCCCATTTGAAGCTCTCGTTGACCTGGGTTTCACCATCAACGTCCAGAAGCGAGTATATGCGCTGCTTTAGGCTGTATGAGAGTCCAAGAATCGGGATGGAGCAAGCAAGGTCGGAGTCTATATGGAAGTCCTGGGTTGCAGATGCTGTGCCTGAAACCTTATAGGAAGGCGTAATGCTTTGATTCAAAGTGAAGAGCCTGGGACCCACTGCCCCAGACAATGTAAGCTTCAGCGTAGAGAGGCTTGAGAAGGCATGATCCTGGAAGCCAGCATCCTCATAGCTGTTTGACAGAACCTCCTTGAATGCATACCTGAGGCTGAGCTTATGGGAAAGCTCAGAGGAATCGGCCTCTATGACAGCCTGGCTGACCTCAAGGCTTGACAGGTCCTCGCTTTCAAGCGCACTGGCCTGCTGAGCCTGCTGCTCAAATTCCCTTGCCAGAGGATGCAGCGCTGCCTTTGCCTGGGACCTTGACTCAAGATCCATTATTGTTCCTGATATTCCAGCCTCCAGGGAAGGCAAGACGCTGGCCTGAGGCTCGTAATGATAAAGCCCATCGTCAGCCAGCACTCTCTTGAATGCAAGCTTTGCCTGAATGGTGGATATTGATATATCTGAAACCAGTGTCTTAAGCAAGGAGGGAACCTCAAGCTTTATGGACCCTGAAGCCATCCATTCCAGGGTGCTGGAGCTTGTGTATGTTGTCGGAAACTTCTGCTGGCTCCCAAGGACAGAATCCAGCGTGAAGGTGCCAAGCCTGTTAAGGTAATCCTGGCTGACAGCATACTCGCTGAGCCATGGCATCCTAAGCGAGAAGGAGGATCCTGATGCATTGTAGCTTAGATCAAGGCTTGCAAGCCACCTGAGCTTGTCCACTGTCCTGGACGGATCGATTCCAATTCCTGCCAGGACTTTCAGCTTGAGCTTAGAGCCTAGAAGATTGCTGGAGCTGTCGAGGCCTGCAAAAAGCCCGCCCTTCTCATACACATCAGCAAGGACTGCCATATAGCTTCCGCTTTCCTGCGCCCAGCTTTCCAGGTCAGACAGCTTTTCGTCTGTCTCTCCATAGACAAGGCCGCTCTTGCTCTTGCTTGTATCCGCTCCTGAGGAGAGCAGCATAGAAAGGCTTGACGAGCCAGCGCTTTCCAAAAGCCCTGTATAGCTTCCATAGATCTCATAGGTAGTATTGAGGAACATTCCTCTTGAGCTTGAAAGTCCTATGGCAGGGTTGAACACAAGCCTTGTGGAGGGATAGAAGAAGAAAGGAAGCCAGAATACGCTGACCCTTCCCATGGCAAGGCTTGCGCTTCCTATGAAAAGGTCCCCTCCATCCATGAGAGTTATGGACTTGCTCTTGATGCTCCAGTAAGGGGACTCTGCACTTGTTGCTATAAAGCCATCGCTGAAGTTTATCATCGAGCTGTTTCCACTGTAGCTTACAAGCTTGCCCGAGGTGTAAAGGTCAAGCTTCTCCTTCTCGCTGCTTTGCCTGCTGACAGTGCGCGAGCCATAGCTTACCTTGACATCGCCCTTCTCCCAGAACAGCGATACCAGCTCACCCTCGACGGCTTCCTCTCCGCTTCTCTCAAGCTTCACGCCGCCCATGGCAACAATGCTCTTGGCAGAGGTATCAATGAAGACTAGGTTTGCCTTGAGAGAAGCCGAGTCTTCCTGGTAAATGAACTGAAGGCTTACAGAGCCTTC